>CAIXPZ010000182.1 GCA_903921455.1 uncultured Verrucomicrobia subdivision 3 bacterium
AACTAAACGGGACAGCAGTGGCGTGCGATATATTTTCCTGTCGAGCCAAAGTTTGTTTCAACCCTTTGACCTCTCAACGCCGCAGTTGAACTGACCGCGCACATCAGCTATTCTTCCATTTCTATGACGTTGACTGAAAAACTTCTCGCCCGCGCGTCCGGCAAGGCCAGCGTGCAGGCCGGCGATAATATCTGGGTGAACGCCGACGTGCTCATGACGCACGACGTTTGCGGCCCGGGCACCATCGGCGTGTTCAAACGCGAGTTCGGCAAGACCGCGAAGGTCTGGGACAAACAGAAGATCGTCATCATCCCCGACCATTACATCTTCACCGCCGACTCGAAGTCCAACCGCAACGTGGACATTCTCCGCGAGTTCGCCGGCGAGCAGGGGTTGCCGTATTTCTACGACGTCATCGACGATCCGAAAGGTCACTGGGTCTATGACGCGGTGAAGGGCAACATGAAGCGGCAATACGGTTCGCGCTACGCGGGCGTCTGCCACGCGGCGCTGCCGGCCAAGGGCCACACGCGTCCGGGCGAGGTGCTCTTCGGCACGGATTCGCACACCTGCATGGCGGGGGCGTTCAATCAGTTCGCCACCGGCATCGGCAACACCGACGCGGGCTTCGTGATGGGCACGGGCAAATTGCTCATCAAGGTGCCCGAGACGATGCGCTTCCGTCTCGAAGGCAAATTGCAGCCCGGCGTGATGGCGAAAGACATCATCCTCCATTGCATCGGGGAAATCGGCTTTGACGGCGCGACGTATCGTGCGATGCAGTTCGACGGCGAAGGCGCCAAGACGCTGTCGATGGACGACCGCATGACGATTGCCAACATGGCCATCGAAGCGGGCGGCAAGAACGGCATTTTTGAATTCGATTCCCGCACGGCGGAATACGTGGATGCGCGGGTGAAACTCAACGGCACGAAGGCGAATTACACGCCGGTCGAAGCGGACAAGGACCAGAAGTTCGTTTACGAACTCGTCGTGGACTTGAGCAAGCTCGAACCGACCGTCGCGTGCCATCCCGATCCAGGCCAGCGCAAGAAGGCCAAGGAGATGAACCAGAAGCTCGACCGCGCTTACGTCGGCTCCTGCACCGGCGGCAAGACGAGCGACTTCGTGGAATTCGCCCGCGTGTTGCGCGGCAAGAAAGTGGTCATTGATACCTTCGGCGTGCCTGCGACGCCGGACATCGTCAACGATTTGCAGACGACGTATTGGGGCAACTCGACCATCTGGCAGATTCTCGTGGATGCCGGCGTGCAGATGACAGAGAACGCCGGTTGCGCCGCGTGTCTCGGCGGCCCGGTGGACACGTTCGGCCGCATCAACAAGTCCGGCATCAACTGCATCAGCGCCACGAACCGCAATTTCCCCGGCCGCATGGGCGACAAGGAATCGAAAGTGTTCCTCGCGTCGCCGGCGACGGTGGCGGCGAGCGCCTTGACCGGCAAGGTCACCGATCCCCGCGAGTATTTGGGGAATTAAGCTGTTCGTAGAAACAATTTCACCGCTTGTGCGTCCTGCGCCCTAGTGGTGAATTTTTTTGTGAGCGGAAATCTAGTTCGCTGACGCTATTTCACCAGCGTCGCGCCGGGCAGGTAAACGGTGAAGGTCGTGCCTTCGCCGGCGACGGTGTGGACGTGCAGCGCGCCGTGGGCGGCCTTGATGAGTCGCTGCACGATGTTCAGGCCGAGGCCGGTTCCCTGCCGCGGGCCTTTGGTCGTGAAATACGGATCAAAGATTTTCGGCAGCACCACGGCGGGGATGCCGGGGCCGGTGTCGCGCACCCAGAGTTTCACGAGCGGCGCGGTATTCTCCATGCTCTCGACGTTGAGCAGCCGGTCGTTCGGCCCGTCCTTAAACAAGGTCAGATCCAGCGGCGCGGCCAGCACTTCGCCGCCGATCTCCACGCGGTGCGGCATGGGCGTGCATTGAAACGCATTGACGGAGAGGTTGAGTAAAATCTGGATCAGGTCCGTGCCGTTGGCCTTGACGGCGATTTCGCCGGTGAGCGGGGTCAGGCGGAATTCATTGTCCTGCAGGCTGGGATGCACGCGCACGAGCTGCTCGAGGTCGTGCATCAAATGGTTCACGCCGGCGGACATGGCGTCGCCGCTCTGCCGGCGGAGAAAACCCAGGTAGCGGCGCTGGATCTCGATGCAGTTGCTCATCTGCCGCTCGACGGAGGTCAGGCGCTCTTTCATGAATTCCAGATCCTCCACCTCCAGCTTGAGTTTCTGGCTCAACTTCTGGTTGAGCAGCTGGACGAAACCAAAACTCACGGACAGCGGGCCGTTGATGTCGTGGATGATGCTCGCGTAAATGTCGCCGCGTGTTTGGGCGATCTGTTCTTCGACGCGCTGATTTTGCAATTCGGTGAGCAGCTCGTGGACTTTTTCGGCGCTGTTATGGATTTCGCTTTCGAGCACGCGCCGCTGCATCGCCTGGCTCACGGCGCTCCGGATCGTCGCGAGGTCGAAGGGCTTGTTGATGTAATCGCAGGCGCGGAGCCGCAGCGCCTGGCGCATCGTGTCAGTCGTTTCAAACGCTGTGATCATGATGGCTTCAAGATTCGGCTGCACAAAGCGCAGGCGTTCCAGCACCTCGATGCCCGACATGCCGGCCATGCGGATGTCGAGAATGGCCACGTCGATGTCGTTTTGCTGGGCCAGTTCAATGGCCGTCGGGCCGTCGTTGGCCATGAGCAGGTCGTAACTATCCTTGAAGATCAGCTTCAGCGACATGCGCGGCCCTTCCTCGTCATCCACGATGAGGAGGGTGCCGCGCCGCTTCGGAGCCGGCGTGGCGGCGATCAATTCCGAAACGGCAGTGCTGGCTTCAGCTAAAGGGTCAGCGGGCGCAGACATAATCGCACGAAACTAACGCAATAAAATCCCGCCTCAAGCAGAAACCGTCCGGCGCAGCCAATCCAGCGCCTGCGTGGCCGTCACCTGCTTGAACGTGGCGCGTTCCCATACATTCAGAAACTGTTTCACCTCCACGCCGCCCGCCGTGGCGAGCGCGATGAAAACCGTGCCCACCGGCTTGTCCGCCGTGCCGCCGCCCGGCCCGGCAATGCCCGTCACCGCCAACGCAAAATCGGATCCGAAACGTTCCCGCGCGCCCCAAGCCATCTCGCGGGCCACCGCTTCGCTGACCGCGCCGTGTGCCGCCAGCGTTTCCGCGCGCACGCCGAGAAAGGTTTCCTTGGCCGCATTGGCGTAACTCACCACGCCGCCGAGAAAAACCGCCGATGCGCCCGGCACATCCGTCACCCGCTGCGCGATCGCGCCGCCGGTGCAGGATTCCGCCAGCGCCAGCGTCTTGTTCTGCGCCGTCAGCAATCGAATAACCGACTGTTCGATCTCATCATCGTCGCTGCCGAAAATGCTGTCGCCTAAAATCCGTTGCACCACGGCCTCGGCTTCGCCCACGAGCTGTTGCGCGGTTGCGCCGCTGGCGACCAGCCGCACATCCACCGCGCCGGGTCTCGCGCAATAGCCAATTTCCAGTCCACGCTGCACGAACGGCTGTAGTTCGGCTTCGACAAATTCCTGCACGCGTGACTCGCCGATGCCCGTCGTGAGCAGCGTGCGACAGACAAAGATCTCGGCCGCAAACTCGCGCTGCAACAGCGGCACCACCGCCGCATCGAACATCGGGCGCAGCTCGCGCGGCGGGCCGGGCAGCATGACCAACCATTGCGACGGAGCATTTGGCAGATGGGAGTTGGGAGTTGGGGAGGTTTTCACCCCATCTCCTAGCTCCCATCTCCTATCTGCTATTTTGATTGCGAGTCCCGGCGCGGTTCCGGTCTGGTTCAGAAACACCAGCGCCCCTTCGGGAACAAAGGTTTCCACATCGGTCTTTTGCGGCCGCGGCCGGCCACGCTTGGCGAAAAACTGTTCGATGTGCGCCAGCACCTCTTGGTCCTTGATCAGCTTTCTGCCGAGCAATTCCGCGATGAGTTCGCGCGTAAGGTCGTCGGAGGTCGGGCCGAGTCCACCGGTGGTGATGACGAGATCGGCGCGGCTCAGCGCCTCGCGCACGGCCTGCTGGATTTCCCTGCCCGTGTCCGCGATGGCGACCTGCCGGGTGACAACGTGGCCGAGATCTGCGAGCCGGCGGCACAGCCATTGTTGATGCGTGTTCAGCACGCGGCCGAGCATCAATTCGCTGCCGGTGTTGACGATTTCGACGTTCATAAAGAATTTTGGGTGTGGCGAACCATAAAAGCCGCACAAGCCGCGAACCCGATCCTCCGCTGATTCGTCCACGGATTTGGCGGGCTTCGCGGTTGAAGTTATTTTTTCGGCGGCGCGGGTGGGGTCGGCGGCTTGGGCTTCGGCTTGATGACTGCCGCGGTGAATTTACCCATCAGATAACTTTTCTCCGCGTCCGGGGTGCAGAGATAAATCTTCCCCGGCAGCTTGCCATTCGCCAGCGCGCCGAATTCCAGCCGCAGCGCGTAGCCGACGTCATAATTGGTCTTTTGCACGGCGCCGGCATCTTTCCAGCGCAGCGAAACGGGCGCGGCCTTATCGGCGTCGGCGCTGACATTGATGGTTTTGCTGGCCAGCGCCTCGGGCGGCGCGCCGCTGAAATTGATCTGCGCGCCAAATTCCACCGGCCCTTTCGTCCCCGCCCGCAAAATCAGCGTGCCGCCCTGCATCTGATACGCCGCGCGCTCCACGATGAAATCCTGACCGTGGATCCGCCCGACCACGGTGGCATTGGGCGTCACCACGTCGTCCAGCGTCATCATCCAGTTCGTGTCGTTGGCGTGCGGGGCGACCGGCGCGGGTTTCGGGGGCGGGGTGGTGTTGGTGGCGGCGGCGACCTGGCCCGGCACCGGAGCAGTCGGCTTGGAATTTTTTCCGCGCAGGAAAAACACCGCTGCTCCCGCCGCCAGCACCACCACGATCACGCCGAGGAGGATGGCGACCGGAAAATTTTCCTTTGCTGCCGGGGTGCTGCCGGGCGCATCCAGCCCGCGCACGGAAATCTTTTTCTCCGACACCTTGGTGCCGGTCAGGATGAACTTGGCGTCCGGGGCGGGGGCTTGCGGCGCGGCGATCTTCTGGAAGCAGGTCGGGCACTCCATCACGGAACCGCCTTGCGACGAGTCACACATCATGTGCTGGCCGCACACGGGACAGGCAAATTTGAATTCGCTCATGCTGCGCCGCTAACATTTCACATCTGCGCCGCGCTGGCAACGTGGATTTTCCGGGCGGAGCCATGGCGGATGAAACAGCGGGTCCGCAAAACAAAAAATCTCTTTGCGGCTTGGCGTCTTTGCGCCTTTGCGCTAAAACCAGACCGTGAGCACGAACCAAAAATCTCCCGTTTCCCGCAGCGGCCGTTTCGCCGGCGGCCCCGCCGCCGACGTCGCGCAATTCACCGAGTCCATCTCTTTCGACTGGCGGCTCTGGAAGCACGACATCATCGGCTCCATGGCCCACGCCGAGATGCTCTACAAGATCGGCGTGCTGACCAAAAAGGAGTTGTTTGCCATCGTGCGCGGGCTTGACGCCATCGCCAAGGAGATCAAGGCCGGCAAATTTTCGTGGAAAGCGGAACTCGAAGACGTTCACATGAACATCGAGTCCGAGCTGACCAAGCGCGTGCCCGCCGGTGCAAAGTTGCACACCGCCCGCTCCCGCAACGACCAAGTCGCCCTCGACGTGCGGCTCTGGCTGCGCGATGAGATCACCGCGCTGCTCGGCGATATCGCCAATCTGCAGCGCGCCCTCGTCGCGCTTGGCGAGAAAAACGCCGACGTTATCATCCCCGGCTACACGCACATGCAGCGCGCGCAGCCCGTCTACCTCGCGCACCATCTGCTGGCCTACGTCGAGATGCTGGAGCGCGACTGCGAGCGCCTGTGGGATTGCCATTCCCGCGTGAACGTCTGCCCGCTCGGCAGCGGCGCCATCGCCGGCTCCACGCTGCCGCTCAAGCGCGAACTCGTCGCCAAACTGCTCGGCTTTGTGAACGCCAGCGGGCAGGTCCAGCTCACGCAAAATTCCATGGATGCCGTCAGTGACCGCGATTTCATGATCGAATTCTGTTCCGCCGCCGCGCTGATGGCCATGCACATCTCGCGGCTCGCGGAGGACGTGATTCTCTGGGTCAGCGCCGACTTTAATTACCTCAAGATCGCCGATGCCTACACCACCGGCTCGTCGCTCATGCCCCAGAAGAAGAATCCCGATATCGCCGAACTCGCACGTGGCAAGACCGGGCGCGTCGTCGGCAACCTCATGGCGCTGCTCACTCTGCTGAAAGGCCTGCCCATGACCTACAACCGCGATTTGCAGGAGGACAAGGAACGGCTGTTCGACACCGCCGACACCGTGCGCGCCACCACGCGCCTCATGGCCGCGATGCTGAACAATACCAAGGTGAACAAACCCGCTTGTGTCGCCGCCGCGAGCGACCCCGCGCTGCTGGCGACCGACCTGGCGGATTATCTCGTGCGCAAAGGCATGGCCTTCCGGCCGGCGCATCACGTCGTGGGTGCGGTGGTGGCGCTGGCGGAAAAGACCGGCAAACCGCTAAACCAACTGACGCTGGCGGAACTGCAAGGGGTGAACCCGACATTCGGGCGCGACGCGCTGGGCGTGTTCAATCTTCAAACGGCGATGGCAAAACGGAATATCACCGGCGCGCCGGGAACAAAGGAAGTCGCGAAGCAACTGGCCCGCTGGCGGAAACAGCTTTCGTGAGCCATGGATTCCGCGCTCAATGGCCTGCTGAAGCAAACATCGCGCTCGTTTTATCTGACGTTGCGTGTGCTGCCCGCGGCGGTGCGTTCGCAGATCGGCCTCGCGTATCTGCTAGCGCGCACCACGGACACCATCGCAGACACGGAAATCGTCCCGCTCGCGCAGCGGCTGGAGGCGTTGCAGAAACTCCGCGAACGGATTCTCGACCAGTCGTCCGCGCCGTTGCGTTTCAGCGCGCTGGCGGAGCAGCAGGGGGCGCCGGCGGAAAAACGATTGCTGGATCGCGTCGAGGACGCGCTGGCGGCGGTGAAGGAATTTTCGGAGGCGGATCAAAAGGCGATCCGCGATGTGCTCGCCACCATCACGGGCGGGCAGGAGCTGGATTTGCGGCGGTTCGGCAGTCTGGCCCTGACGGGCACCAGCGCCACCGGCCAGCAGATCATCGCGCTGAAAACGGCCGCGGAACTGGATGATTACACCTACCGCGTGGCCGGCTGCGTGGGCGAGTTCTGGACGAAGATTTGCCGGGCGCATCTTTTCCCGAACGCGCGGCTGGATGAAAAACAATTCATCACGGACGGCATCCGGTTCGGCAAAGGGCTGCAACTGGTGAACATCCTGCGCGACCTGCCGGCGGATTTGAAAAATGGCCGCTGCTATCTGCCGCTGGACCGGCTGGACGAGGCTAAGCTGTTGCCGGAAGTTTTGTTGTCGCCGGCGAATCAGGCGAAGTTTCTGCCGCTGTTCCGCGAATATCTTGACAAGGCGGAGTCGCATCTGGCGGCGGGCTGGCGCTACACGAACACGCTGCCGTTCGGGCAGTTCCGCGTGCGGCTGGCCTGCGCCTGGCCGGTGCTCATCGGCGTGCGGACAATCAGCCGGCTGCGCACGGCGGACGTCATCGAATTGTCGCAGCGGGTCAAAGTGTCGCGCGGCGAGGTGCGAACGATCGTTTTCCAGTCACTGGTGTGCAGTCCGTTCCCCTCGGCGTGGCGGCAATTATATGTGCCGCTCGGAAAAGCAGTTGATTCCGGCGGCGAATTGGCGTAAGAAGTTGCCATGCTGAACTCCAAATTTTCCCTCTGGATTAGCGCGCTCATCGTGAGCGGTGCTTTGACGCTCCATGGAGCCGATACGGCCGCCCAAGCCGCCGCGCGCGCGGCGTTGGACCAAAAGATGAAAGATTTGGACGCCAATCCGTCGGCCGCGACGGCTGCGCCCGCTCCGGTCCCCGCCGCCGCCCCGGCTGCCGCGGCCGTGGCGATTGAAGTGACTCCCGCAGGCGCGACGGCCGTGCCGGTAACTCCCGTTGCCGCGCCCGCCGCCGCCGCGACTCCGGCAGTGGGGGATAACCCCGCGCAAGCCGCCGCCCGGGCCGCACTGCAACAGAAAATGAGTGAGCCGGCAGCCAATCCTCCAGTGAGCCAACCAGTCACGACTACGGCCACTCCGGCCCCAACCCCGGTGACCCCCATGAAGACCGTTCCGACGCTGCCTCCAGCCATGGCGAAGGCGGACAAACTCAACTGGCTGCTGTCGCTTTACAAAACCGATCAGCTTTCGCCGCAGCAGTATCACGAGCAGCGCGCCGCCATTCTGGCCGAGCCGTGAGCGATGGATTTTCTAAAACCCGCTGGATGATTCCGGCGGGTTTTTGCTTTCCCGACCTTGAACTTTGGCGGCTTAACTCTAAACTCTCGCGCCATGCATAGTTTTCATTTTGCCGGCGACCAGTTGTTTTGCGAGGGCGTCAGCCTGGACGCGCTGACTAAGAAATTTGGCACGCCGCTTTACGTCTATTCCCAGCACACCCTGGAAGATCATTTTCAAAAACTGGATGCCGCGCTCGCGCCGCTGGATCACCTGATCTGTTTCGCGATGAAGGCGAACTCGAACCTCTCCGTCATGCGCGTGCTGGCGAATCGCGGCAGCGGCTTCGACGTGGTCAGCGCGGGCGAATTGCAGCGGGTCATCGCCGCGGGCGGCGACCCAAAGAAATGCGTTTTCGCCGGCGTCGCCAAGTCGGCGGCGGAAATCGAATTCGCGCTAAAGAAGGGCATTTACGCCTTCAACTGCGAGAGCGAGCCGGAAATTTTGCGCATCAACCAGGTTGCGGCGCGGTTGAAGAAGCGCGCGCCCATCGCCGTGCGCATCAATCCGAATGTTTCCGCCAAGACGCATTCCAAGATAACGACGGGCACTTACGAGAACAAGTTTGGCATCCAGTTCGAGCACGTCGAGGCGATCTACGCCCGCGCGAGCAAATTGAAAAACATCTGGCTGCGCGGCGTGCAAATGCACATCGGCTCGCAGTTGACCGACGTGAAGCCCTACGAGCTGGCAGTGCAGAAAGTCCTGCCGCTCGTCCGCAAGCTGGCGGAGAAATATGAGCTGGAATTTTTCAGCCCCGGCGGCGGCCTCGGCATTATCTACAATCCGGCGCTCGCGAGCGGTTCGGCGGCGTGGTGGAAATCATCCGCCGCGAAGGGCATTTTGACGCCGGCAAGCTATGCGGAAAAATTGCTACCGCTGCTCCAGCCGCTCGGTTTGAAAATCCTCATCGAGCCCGGCCGATTCATCGTCGGCAATGCCGGCGCGCTCGTGACGAAGGTTGAATACGTGAAGCGCACGGGCAAAAAAAACTTTGTCATCGTGGACGCGGCGATGAACGACCTCATCCGCCCGGCGTTCTACGATTCCTATCACGAAATCGTGCCGCTCAAGAAGCAGGGTGGGGCGACGGTTTCCTCGGATGTCGTCGGCGGCATCTGCGAATCCGGCGACTATTTCTGCAAGGACCGCCCGCTGGCGAAAGTCGGCGAGGGCGACCAGCTTGCGCTGTTGAGCGCGGGGGCCTACGGCTTTGTGATGGCGAGCAATTACAATACGCGCCCGCTGGCGGCCGAGATTCTGGTGAACGGCAAAAAGTTCGCCGCCGCCCGCGAACGCCAGGCGATAAAAGAAATTTGGGCGGGCGAGAAAGTTGTGGCATGGTTGAAGTAAGCTTGTGAGCGAAGAAAATTCCATATCCGCCTACTGGTCCGATGGCATGGATGAAAACGGCCTGGCCGACTGGGCGCGCCGATTGCGGGCGCGACTGCCAGCCAAGGAAGTGTCGCTCGGCCTCGTGTTCCTGTCGCCCAAGTTTTTCCCGCACGCGGAACAGGTGCTGGAAATCCTCCGGCTGCACGCGCGGATTCCGCTGCTGGCCGGCTGTTCCGGCGGCGGACTGGTGGCCAATGCCGAGGAACTCGAAAGCGCCGGCGGCCTGGTGCTGGCGCTGTATTCCCTGCCGGGCGCGAAATTAACGGGCGTGCGGATCACGGAGGATCAGGTAAACGCGGCGAACGGCGAAAATTTCTGGCCGGGGGAAACCGGCGTTGCCAAAGACCAAGTGAATGGCTGGCTGGCGTTTATTGATCCGTTTCATCTCGACGGTGAAAAATGGCTGCGCTCCTGGAATCAGGATTATTCCCGCCTACCGGTCTACGGCGGCCTGGCCAGCGGCAATTACCCCGAGCCGCTCACGCAACTCTATCTCAACGGCGAAGTGTTTGAGGACGGCGGCGTGGCCATCGCCGTCGGCGGCGACGTGACGCTGACCGGGGTCATCTCGCAGGGCTGCACGCCCATTGGCGAGGCGTGGACGCTGACGCGGGTCGAACAGAATCTCATCCGCCACATCGGCAACCGGCCGGCCTATGCGGTGCTGTCGGAAACGGTGCAGCAACTCTCGGCGGAGGATCAGCGCAAGGTGCAGGGCAATTTGCACATCGGCCTGGTCGTGAACGAATATCTGGAAAATTTCCAGCGCGGCGATTTTCTCGTGCGCAACCTGCTTGGCGGCGATCCGAACTCCGGCGTGCTCGCCGTGGGCGCGCTGCCGCGCATGGGACAGACGATCCAGTTCCAGCGTCGGGATGCCGCCGCCGCGTCCGAGGACATGAGCGAATTGCTGACGCGCAAAAAGCAGGAGCTGGCCGGCACGGAGATTTATGGCGGCTGTCTGTTTTGCTGCAACGGGCGCGGCAAAAATCTATTTGGCCGGCCCAGCCACGACGCCGAGCTGGTGCAGGCGCACTTTGGCCCGACTGGCGTGGCCGGATTTTTCTGCAACGGCGAACTCGGCCCCGTCGGTGAGAAAAATTTTCTGCACGGTTTCACCGCGTCGCTGGCGCTGTTTGTGAAAAAGTAAGCGCAATTCGCCATTGCATTTACGCGGCAAGCCGCCATCCTCACGTTATAATTTGTGCCTGACGAACAATCTAATCTGAATTCACCCGCTGCCGCACGTCGCCCCGGCGCCAATCGCCGTCGCGGTCGCCGCGGAGGCCGTGGCCGTGGCCCGCGTCCCTTGGCGGCCAAACCCGGCGCACCCGGCTCCGAAGAAATTTCCCCGGTGCCGGAAGCGCTGGAACAAACTGCACCGCCGGCCGAAATCACCGAACCCGCTGATCACACGGAAGATGATGCTGACGCCTCCGGTGGTTTTCGCGAGCCGCACGCGGAAGTGCCTGCGGAATTTGCTTCCCATGAAACCGGATCGGCCGAACCGCCGGCGCCGGAACCGGTCGCCGAAAATTTTTCTGCGCCTGAATCCCGACCGCAACGCGAACAACGCGAACCGCAACGTGACCGCCGCCCTGAACGCCGTCCCGAACCACAGCGTCCGAAGCAGTGGGTGAAACCTGCTGATTTCCGGCCGGCGGAGGCCACGGCCATCAGCGAGGCGGTCGCCCACGCCACGGAAATTGCCGAGACGCTCAAGCAGATGATTGATCAGCTGGACGAAGTTCTTGAACTCGTCGAGGTCGCCGAGCGCCAGAAGCTCGCCGATGAGCGGGAGATTGAAGAGCTTCGCCGCGCGTTGCGGCGCATCCAGCCGCCGCGCCGCGAACCGCAGCCGCCCTTGCCTTCACGCGAGCCGCGCCGTGATGAGCCGCGCCGCGATTATCGCGAACAAAATCAAAGGCGCGATGAGCCGCGCCGGCCACAACCCGAGCCGCGTGAGCCAGTCGCCGAAACCTCCCAGCCACCACCGGTGGCCGAGGGCGGGGAGCCGCCGCATACGGATTGAAAGGTTTTCCGCGCCATGAACCTCGCGGAAAAACAGGTTGAACTCACTGCCAGGTTGGCCGCCCTGAAAAATGGCCAGGATCGCTTGGCGTTGCTGGTCGAACAGTCCCGAAAAATCCCATCGCTCCCGGACGCAATGCGTGGAGATTCGAAGCTCATTCCCGGCTGCCTGGCCAAACTGTGGTTTGTTCCCGAATTCCGCGACCGCCGATGTTTTTTCGTGTGCGATTCCGAATCGCTCGTCGTCAAGGCGGTCGCCGGCCTCCTTTGCGAGTTTTACAGCGGCCAGCCGCCGGCGGAAATTCTGGCGCATGATCCGGGCTTTCTCGTGCCGCTCGGCATCACGCAGCACCTCACCCCGAACCGCCGCAACGCGCTTTCCAAAGTCTGGGAGCGCATCCGGCAGTTTGCTGAGGCCCAGTCGCAATGAAATGTTACGACGCGCACAATCATCTGCAGGATGACCGCTTTGCCGGGCGACAAGGTGAATTGCTTGCGGCGTGCGCCCAAGCGGGAATCGCCCGCATGGTTGTCAACGGCGCGTGTGAAAGCGACTGGCCGCAGGTGATGGCGCTTGCCCGCGCAAACCCCATCGTTCTGCCCAGCTTCGGTTATCACCCGTGGCATCTGGCTGGGCGCACGGCAGACTGGGAAAAAAATCTAGAGAAGTTTCTCGATGCCATTCCCAGTGCGGTCGGCGAAATCGGCCTGGATCGCTGGAAGCCGGATTTAAGTTACCACGGACAGGAAGAAGTTTTTCTCGCCCAGCTGCGCATAGCCGCCGAAAGAAACCGACCCGTCAGCATCCATTGTTTACAGGCGTGGGGGCGGCTTCACGAATTGCTGCGGGACCATCCGCGCCCGGCCCGGGGCTTTGTGCTGCACAGCTACGGTGGCGCGGCGGAAATGATCCCGGCGTTTGCAAAGCTGGGCGCGTATTTCAGTTTTCCGGGCTATTTTCTGCACGAACGCAAGCTGCGGCAGCGCGCAACCTTCAAGCAAGTTCCCGCCGACCGGTTGCTCGTGGAAACCGACGCGCCGGACCAAGCTCTGCCCGCCGGCACAAATCATTTTCCGCTCGTTGGGGTTGATGGAAAACCGCTGAATCATCCGGCGAATCTACCGGCCGTTTATGCCGGCCTCGCGGAATTTCTTGGTGAAAAAATGGAGCCGCTTGCCTTGCGGATCGAAGTGAATTTTCAGCGGGTGTTCGGCGGCCTTTAGTCAGCGCTCCGCGATTTCCCGCACCACGATACCGGCGGCCGCAAAGCCGAACGCACCAGTCACAAACGTCGCCGAGCCGAGGCCGCCGTTGCAGTTCAGGCGCCCGCCGTCTTCCGCGGCTGAGCGCATTTCGCACACCGTGCCGTCCGCTTGCGGGAACAGGGTGCGCTCCACGGAATACACGCACGGCACACCCATCGCCGACTGACCGGCGGGAAAACCGTGTTCCTGACGCAAACGTCGCCGCACTTCGGCCAGCAGTTTGTCGTGGCTGGCTTGGGACAAGTCCCCGACGCGCACGGCGGTCAATTCGCGCCGTCCGCCCGCGCCGCCGGAGGTGATGACCGGCAGGTTTATTTCACGGCAGCGCACCAGGAGCAGGACTTTATTGGCCACGTCGTCAATCGCATCGAGCACGAAATCAAATTTCGGCGCGAGCAGTTCGGCGGCGGTTTGGGCATTGAAGAACTTTTGTTCCGCCGTCACCCGGCAATCGGGATTGATGGCGCGGATGCGTTCGGCCATCACTGCGACCTTCGCCCGGCCGACGGTTTCGGTGAGCGCGTGGAGCTGGCGATTGATGTTCGTGGTGCAGATTTCATCCAGGTCCACGAGCGTGAGCGCGCCGATGCCGGAGCGGGCAAGCGCCTCTGCCGCCCAAGTGCCCACGCCGCCGAGACCGACAACGCAGACCTGCGCGGCGCGGAGTTTTTCCAGGCCGCCTTGGCCGTAAAGCCGGGCGATGCCGCTGAATCTGGTTTCAAAATCGTCCATTGAACGGGGAAAATTAAACCACGAAAGACACGAAAGACACGAAAACAAAAAGCGCGCGCCGCTTGAACAAACTGGCCTGCGTAGGCTAGTGTGAATTGTAATGAAAGCGAACCCGGCCATCCGCTACCGCGGCGAAGTCGTTTACATTTACGCCTTCGACGTGGCTTATGACACCGCGCGCCAGCCGATCCGCGAGCTGTTGGGACAGCCGGTGGCGCAGTTTACCGTGGATGCGAGCAAGCGCAGCCCGCGCCAGTTGTTTTTCTACAAGCCGCAGATGATCCGCCTGCCGCCGATGGAACGCATCGGTCCGCTGGGGCCGGTGCGCGTCGAGCGGGTCATTAAACTGCTGCCCGTCGGCGCGCTCAGCATCACCGTGCGCGTGCCGTTCGCGGTGAATCACGTCGAGGATCTCGTCGTGTTCCACGATTTGCAATTCAACAACGGTTCGCTCGCCGAGGAAGTGCGTAGTCTGGCGCAGCAGGTCGTCGCGGAACTCAAGGCCCATTTCATCCGCCCGCAAGCCCAGTTGCCGGAGGAGGAGGCTTACACCGTGTTTTGCCTCGCCGCGCCGGTCTTGAATGCCGCCAGCGCGCCGATGAATGCGGAGCAATGGTTTCAGGCGCACCGCCGGCAGGTCGCCGCGCTGCTCACGCAGGAGGAGGAAATGGAACGGCTCTCCAAGCAGGAGGCCGAGGAATCCACCGCGCGCTATTTGAGCTACTACGACAACGACCTCGTCGTCATTGACTGGGATGCCGCGCTGCTGATTGACGAGCCGCAGGATTTTGACGAGTCGCTCTACATCATGGAACTGGCCAACCTGCAACTCGCCGAACTGGAAGCCTACGACCGGCTGCTCGATGAGGCGCTGGAGCGTTCCTACCGCGACCTGGGGGAACGCCCGCTGCGTTCGCGCCGCGACATCCTGCGCGAGCTGCGCGAGATCCGCATCGATATGGCGCGCTTCAATGACGAGCTGTCCAACACCACGAAGTTTTTCGGCGACTGGCACCTGGCGCGCATCTACGACAAAATTTCTTCACGCTTCCACCTGGGCGACTGGCACCGGACGATTGGCGGCAAGCTCAAGACGCTCGACGACCTTTACCAGATGCTCAAGCAGGACCAGAACAACCGCCTGATGGTCTGGTTGGAAATCACCATCGTGCTGCTCTTCGTGATTGACCTCGTGATTCTGGTGCTGGGGTTGAAGTGATCGCTCCAATGGTTGTCGTCAGCGCAACAGGTCTTTCAACTTCGCCGCGTCGCTCGTTGGCGGCTGGCAGGCGGTTCCCGTGCAGACATAGGCGGTCGCGGCCGCTTTCGCCGTCAGCGTTTTGGCGAACGGCTCGACCGCGCCGGTGTTGCCAAGAATGATTTTGTTCGGCTGATAAACGACGTGGGCCGCCTGAAGTAATTCGTGAAAATTCGGGGAATTCGTGTCTCCCGCCATCACCACGCGGCGCGGTTCATCCAGCCAGAAATCCAGCGCTTGCAACATGCCCGCCAGCGCGGCGGGCTGCTGTTGCAGCCGGTGGGCAAAGAGTTGCAGCGTGGCCTCGGCCGGTTCGCGAAAATCGGCGCGGCCCGTGATGGCGGCGAGTTTGAGCAGCGCCAGGGTGGCGACGGAATTGCCGCTCGGCTCCGCGCCGTCGTAATCGTCCTTCACGCGCAGGATCAAATCGTTTCGGTCGGCTGGGCTCTGCCAGAAGCCGCCGTTGGCCGGATCGTAAAATATCGCAATCATCGCCTCGGCCAGCGCGACGGCAAAGTCCAGATGGCCGGGTGCCAGCGTGGCTTCGTAAAGGTGGAGGACGCCATCGAGTTGGAAGGCATAGCCTTCCAGCAGTTGGACCTGGTCGCGTTCGCCGTCGCGCCAGCGGTGGAAGAGCGTGCCGGTAGGGCGCGTCACTCCGTGCGCGCCGTCGCCTGGTTGCGATGCGGCGGCAGGCAGAGGACTGCCCGCCCCACCAAGCAACGGCTGCCAAAGTTTCTCACGGATGAACGCCATGTTTTTCTCTGCGGCCACCCGATATTTTTCCTCGCCCAAAACGACGGCGGCGCGGGCAAAGGCACCCAGCATCAGGCCGTTCCACGAGGCGAGAATTTTGTCGTCCAAATGGGGACGGATTCTGCGGGCGCGGACCGCCTGCATTTTTTCAATTGCCGCCGCGAGCAGGGGGCGGTCGGCGGCGGGCACGTCCGGGTTGACGATGCTCAAAACATTTTGTCCGGCCAGCGGCGCCGGGTGGCTGTGGTCAACGAAGTTTCCTTCCGCCGTGATGCCGAAATAGGTTGCCGCGACGTTATATTCCTCAACGGTCAGCAGTTTGGACAGTTCAGCCTTGGTCCAGCAATAGAATTTACCCTCATGGCCTTCACTGTCGGCGTCCTCGGCGGAATAAAATCCGCCGTCCGGGTGGGTCAGGTCGCGCAAGACATAATCCAGGATGTCGCGCACCACCGCCGCCTGACGGAGGTCGCCACTGACGAGAAACGCATCGAGATAGAGCTGCGCGAGCTGCGCGTTGTCGTAGAGCATTTTCTCGAAATGCGGCACCAGCCATTCGGCGTCCACGGCGTAGCGGGCAAAGCCGCCGCCGAGCTGGTCGTGGATGCCGCCCGCAGCCATCTGATCGCAGGTGTGCAAAACCATCCGGGCGGCCTCGTCATCGCCGAAGCGTTTCGCTGCGCGCAAAACCAGCGACGGAATACCCGGCTGCGGAAACTTCGGTGCGCCACCGAAGCCGCCGTTCACGGGATCAAAAGCTTCCTTGAACGTCTGCGCGGCGCGCTGGAGCGTTTGGGGTGTGAGTGGTGAATTTTCCCTGGCATCACGCGTCGTGACGAGTTCCAACCGCGCGTGTAATTCATCAGCCGAGGCGACGATTTCCACCCTCCGTTCGCGCCAAAGACCAGCGATTTGTTGCAGCAAGTCCAGAAAGCTGGGCCGGCCGTGCCGCGCGTCGGGAGGAAAATAGGTGCCACCGAAAAACGGTTTCAGCTCGGGCGTGAGAAAAACATTGAGCGGCCAGCCGCCGCTGCCGGTCGTGGATTGCACGAACGTCATATAGATTTTATCCACGTCCGGGCGTTCCTCGCGGTCCACCTTGATGCTGACAAAATGTTCATTCAGGAATGCGCCGATGTTTTCATCCTCGAAACTTTCGCGTTCCATCACATGACACCAGTGGCACGTCGAGTAGCCGATGCTCAGGAAAATGGGTTTGTTCTCCGTGCGTGCCTTAACGAAGGCGGTGTCGTTCCACGCGAACCAGTTAACGGGATTATGGGCGTGCTGAAGCAGGTAAGGCGATTTTTCCTGCGCGAGTTGGTTGGTGTGCTTGGGCGACATCGGCGGCAATCTGCCTCACAAATGCCCCGGCCGCGAACAATTTTGCGTCGTCACCCGCGCGCGGCTGCGCTAGGCTGAAACCATGTTGTCGGCCAAGCCGTGGCGGATGGAAACCGTGATCCTGTTGATCGCGGGCGTTTTCATCTGTCTGGGCCTCGGGGTGGTCACAGCGGGCGTGTTAAGGCAGGTGGGCGTGGCGGCGTTTAAATCGCAGGACAGTTTTGCGAATGTGCTGCTCGCGACGATGAGTTTCCAGGGCGCGACCTGGATCCTGATTTTCTATTTTCTGAAACAGCATCAAGTCAAATGGCGGGAGGCGTTCGGCCTGCGGAACGCCAATTTAATGAAAGCCCTGCTGCTGGCGATTGGTCTGCTGGTTTTGATTCTGCCGGTGGTTTTGTGCCTGGAACAAATTTCCGTTACGCTCCTGCAAAAAGCGGGCTGGCCGCCGGAAGACCAGCGCGCGGTGGCGCTGATCATCAATTCGGATTCATGGTGGCTGCGCGGTTATCTGGCCTTTTTTGCGATGGTGCTGGCCCCGCTGGCGGAGGAGTTTATTTTTCGCGGCGTGCTCTTCCCATTCATCCGGCAACTGGGTTATCCCAAGTTCGCGTGGCTGGGCGTGAGTTTTCTGTTCGCGCTCATCCATCTCAACGCGCCGACCTTCGTGCCGCTGTTCGTCCTGGCGCTGGCCTTCACCTGGCTTTACGAAAAAACCGACTGCCTGCTTGCGCCCATTCTGGCGCACAGCCTGTTCAACACGGCCAACCTGATCATTTTATTTGTGCTCAACCGATGAATGAATTTGAACTCATCGCCCGCCTGACCTCAAAGCTGCCGACCAACGAAACCGTGGTTGTCGGCGCAGGCGACGATTGTGCCGTGCTGGATTTGGGCGTGCCGGAAAAGTTGATCCTATTCAAGACCGACGCGGTGGTCGAGGGCATCCATTTCACACGTGAGACCCCGCCGGAAAGCATCGGGCGCAAGGCGCTGGCCCGCAGCCTGAGCGACATTGCCGCGATGGCCGGCACCGCCACGGCGGCGGTGGTGACGCTGGCCCTGCCCAAAGAGTTTGATGCGGAATTCGTGGCCAAGATTTACAACGGCCTGAACGCGCTGGCGGAAAAAACCGGCGTGGCCATTGTCGGCGGCGAAACGACCACCAACCCGGAACGCATCCTGATCTCGATCGCGCTGCTCGGCACAGTGCCGCGCGGGAAACCGATCCTCCGCTCCGGCGCGAGAGTGGGTGATGCAATTTTCGTGACGGGCGAACTCGGCGGATCGCTGGCCGGAAAGCATCTGCACTTCGAGCCGCGTCTGACCGAGGCCCGCTGGCTGGCGGAACAATTTTCCCTCCACGCCATGATGGATCTGAGCGACGGCCTGGCGGGCGACCTGCGGCACCTGCTGAGCGCCAGCAACGCGGGCGCGGAAATTTTGAAGTCGGCGGTGCCGGTTTCGCGCCCGGCCAAATTGCGGGCGAAAGAAGGTTCCTCGGCCAAGCCGGCGTTTGTCGCCGCGCTGACGGACGGCGAAGATTTTGAACTGCTATTCACCGTAGCCAGTAAGAGTGCGGTGAAATTACTCGATGCGTGGCGGAAGCGGTTCCCGGAATTGAAATTGAGTTGCATCGGCAAAATTATTGCCGGTGAGGGGATTTTGATCCGTGATAAACACGGCGCGCACAAACTTAACGCCCATGGCTACGTTCATTTCGCATAATCCGGCGGCCACGGAGCAACTCGGCGAACAGTTTGGCCAAACCGCAAGGGCTGGCTGGGTCATCGCCTTGAGCGGCGATCTGGGGGCGGGTAAAACACAGTTGGTCAAAGGCCTGGCGCGCGGATTGGGTATTGCTGGCCGCGTGCATTCGCCGACGTTTACGCTGGTGAACGAATATGGCGGCGGGCGACTGAAGTTATTTCATCTGGATTTATATCGTTTGGAGTCGGCGGGACAAATCCTGTCCGCCGGCATCGAAGAATATCTGTCGCCCGACGGTGTGACCGTGATTGAATGGGCGGAAAGATTGGAAGATGGGGGCTGGAAGATGGAGGATGGGAAAAAGTTTGTGCGCGTGAGAATTGAGATTGTCGGTGTGACTGACCGCAAAATAATTTATGACGATCTTGGCGTTTGAATTTTCATCGGCCCAACGCAACGTGGCGCTGGCGCGCCACGGAACCGTTTTGGCCGAAGCGGTGGAATCCGGCGGCTATCGTGTGACCAACGCGTTCAGTCTGACGGAGAAGGTTTTGGCGGAGGCGAAGGTTTCGCGCGAGGAGATCGAAGTCATTGCGCTGGGCATCGGGCCGGGCAGTTACACGGGCATCCGCGCGGCGATCGCGCTGGCGCAAGGCTGGCAGTTGGCGCGAGCCATAAAATTATTGGGCGTGAGCAGCGCGGAATGCCTGGCGGCGCAGGCGCAGGCGGCGAAAGTTTTCGGGCGGGTGAACGTGGTGATTGATGCGCAACGCGGGGAATTTTACCTGTCGGGCTGGGAGCTTGCCGGGTCGGAGCGGAAAGAAATATTGCCGCTAAAAATTGTGCCGGCGACGGAAATTGAAGCGCGCAAGGCGGCGGGAGAAATTTGCGTTGGGCCGGAGGCGGAACGGGTTTTGTTTCCCAGCGCGGCGATGGTGGCGACATTAGCCTCGGGCCGGATGGATTTTATCGCAGGTGAAAAGCTGGAACCGATTTACTTGCGGGAAACAACTTTCGTGAAAGCAGCGCCCTGCGCGCGAATTCATTAGATTAGCCGGAGGAGCGGCGCAATCATTTCCGGCGATTGCGGTTCATCAGCCAGAACGCCGCCAGACTGCCGCCGAGCAAGGTCCAAGTCTGTGGTTCGGGCACAGTCACAACCGTCAGACCCCAGCTGACCAGCGTGGAATCACCGCCGCCGGAAAGATCTGCGATGAACAGCGTCCAAGCGCCGTTCGGACTGGTGCCGTCAAGATTGAGCAGCGTATTACCAAGCGGCGATGCATCAAATGCGCCGGGTGACGAAAGCGGGTCAATCGCTCTACTGTCGGCCAACCAAGCGCCAGTGAGCTGGCCGCCGCCAACGCTTAGGCCATCATGCACATTGCTTGCCGCAGCGCTGTCAAAGGTAATGTTAAAACCGGCGTCACTGGATCCAAAGTAATTGGCCGAACCCATGCCAATGCGGTTTAGCAAGACCACCATGGTTCCCTGCGGAGAAAGAAGATAGGCATATAAATCCCCGTTAAAACCACCCGTGATGTTAAGCGCCACCGTGATGCTGATGGTGGGTCCCACCATGCCGCTCACATTTAGCGTGGAACTAAGGCCAACCGGATTTTCATCGGGAATGGCTAAGGTGGGCCCGGAATAGGTTACCGTAGAATTGGTTGAGCTTGCTTGGCTAGTCAACGCGACTAGCAGCAATAGCCAGATTCCCAATTGTTTTTTAATATTCACTTCGCATCCGGCGGCTTCCGACGTCCGCCTCACACCAATATGATTTTTGTCTGTTGATTAAACCAGACAAAAGCCTATTGGCTTATTCATGGACAATCTAAAGCGTGTCAGCTGGTAAAGCAATGCTCTTTTTTTTAACAAATCTATGTGAATAATATAAACCGACCAGATTACACAATCTGTTGTCGGCCAATTGCTAACATCATCCAGCCTGCCAATAAACTTAAGCCGCCCGCCGGCGTAATGGCCCCCAGCCAACGCGCATTCGTCACTGCCAGCAAATACAGCGATCCTGAGAAAACTGCGATTCCCAGCAGAAAACTCCACCAAGCCACGGTTGGGATTATTTTTCGCTCTGCGAGCAGAAACAGCATCACTGCATGGATTAAATGGTAGAACACCGCCTTCTCCCAGATCGCCGTCGTGCTGTTTTGGATGAGCAAGTCCTTCAAGCCATGCGCGCCGAAAGCCCCGAGGGCGACCGCGAGCAGTCCAGTGCCTGCCGCGATGCGGGTGGCCGTGGCGGAATTCATTTCGACTCCGCCGGGATGTTTTCCGCCGCCGTTTTGCGCTTTTGCAACTCGCGTTCAAGAAAAGTGTCTTCCGGCGCATTCAGCCACGCGGTCAACCAGAGATTGCCGAGCAGTTGGCCGCTTTTCACCAGTTGTCCTTCCAGAAACGCGCGGCCTTCTACGCCGCGATTCTCCTTGTTGGAAAGCTTGCCATCACGATCCATTTGGAACAGAGGTTCCACCAGCTTGTTATTATCCGTGATGAAACCTACCGTCGTCTCAAAAATCCCGTTAGGCTCGTCCGCCGCCGGGATTTTTCCGGCCGGCTGAATTTTTTCCGCCAGTTTTTTCACGTCAATCCCGCCGGTCTTGCTGAAAAAACCGCCGTCTATCCAAGCGTGAAATCCAAATGAAGTCGTGTAATGGTGGGGATTGTCGTTCGTCGTCCAGCCGTGGTGATACATCGTTGTGTGCAGCGGCTGGCTGGCATCGCCGACGAAATGCCCCATCACGCCCATGACATAAACGATATCCTGCTTCGCATTTGCGATTTCCCCCGGCGTGCCGCCAAATTTTTCCAGCGCGGCCAGCGTGCTGAATCCGGATTGCAATTTTTCGTAATACTCCGTGATCGCCCACGGCAGAAAACCGCTCAACTCCCGCGTGTGATCGGCGTCTTTCGCCGGGTCAATCGCCGGAAACCGTTCCGGATGCGCCGCGCGGGCTTTGACAATGTCCGCCACGAAATCATACCGCAACGGCGGCAGTGTCGCCGGCGTCAGCCCGTAAAGCTTCAAATCCTCCATGTCCAGATAGTGGTCCGGCCCGCTGGCATGGCCAAGCGCCAGCCCCGTGCCGTTCTTCAGGCTGGTCTCATTGCGCCAGCGATCCGCCTCGCCGGCAAGAAATGCGATGCGCGTGCGCGTCTCCGGCGTCAGCGCAAACGCGGGGAAATTCGCCGGCAGCGCCGCCAGCGCCAGTTCATTCACTGCGTGATGGCCCTCATAATCCCACGCCGCCGCATGAAAGCCGAACGCGCCCAACCAGACGGCCACAATAAGTGTTTTTTGATTCATAAACTTGTCAGCGAGCGTAGCGGAACCGGCGGTGATTTCAAAATTGTTTCCACGCCGCACAAAATCCGTGTTCATCCGCGTTCATCCGTGGTTTAATTCCCTGGTGAAAATTATCACCGACGAACGCTGCACCGGCTATTCCCGCGCCGGCCACCCGGAAAATCCCCGGCGTGTCGCGGCCACCGTTGCGCGGCTACAAGGCCAGACGGAACTGCCCCTCGTCTGGGTTACACCCGGCGAACTGGTTCCAGATGAGATCATCCTGCGCGCCCACGAGCCGGAAGTGCTGGCCCGGCTCGCGGTGGCGGAGGACTTTGACGAAGACACGCCCTTCCACGCGAATATAGCCGCCCATGCCCGCGCCTCTGTCGCTGCGTCCTTGCACGCACTCCACGCCGCTCGCAGGGGCGAGGCGGTTTTCAGCCTCATGCGTCCGCCCGGCCACCACGCCATGCGGGCCAAATCCATGGGCTTCTGTTACCTGAACAATATTGCCATCGCCGCGTTGGAAGCTCACGCGACCGGGGCGAAACGCATCGCGGTTTTTGATTTCGATGTGCACCACGGCAATGGCACGGAAGATATTTTGCTCAACCAGCGCGGCATCGAGTTTTTTTCCGTCCACCAGCATCCTGCCTATCCCGATACGGGGGCGGAAAATCGTGGTCACAACTGTTTCAATTATCCTGTCACGCCCGGCACGCCACGGCTCACCTACCGCGCCAAGCTCGCCCATGCGCTCGAGGACCTCCGCAGCTTCCGGCCCGACTTGATTGCCGTGTCTGCCGGATTCGATGCCTATGTCCGCGACCCGCTGGCGGATGGCACGCTGCTGCCGGAGGATTTTCACTGGCTCGGCAAGTCGTTGCACGCTTTGGGCGTGCCCTGCTTCAGCCTGCTCGAAGGTGGCTACAGCAAGGATTTGCCGGAACTGGTTTTTGCCTATCTTAAAGGCCTGGCGGGGAGTTAAGTCGCATGACCGTCCTCGAAGCGATCCAGAAGTGCACCGAGTTTCTCGCCAAGAAAGGCGTCGAATCGCCGCGCCTGCAAACGGAATTGCTTTTGGCGCATCTCCTAAAAATGCCGCGCATGAAGTTATATCTTAACTTCGATCGGGTGTTGAGCGTGCCAGAAACCGACGGTCTGCGCGAATTCGTCAAGCGCCGTGGTCAGCGCGAACCACTCCAGCACATTGTCGGCTCAACCTCATTTTGCGGCTACGAAATTGTCGTCAGCCGCGCCGCGTTGATTCCGCGACCGGAAACCGAGCTGCTTGCCGAACTCGGCTGGAAGTTTTTGCTGGAACGCCAGCATCCCATCGCCCTGGATTTCGGCACCGGCACCGGCTGTATCGCCATCGCGCTCGCGGCGAAATGTCCGTCCGCCAAACTAGTCGCGCTCGATGTGTCAACGGATGCGCTGGCCCTGGCAAAGCAGAATGCTGTGCAAAATCAAGTCGCCGAGCGGATTGAGTTTTTGCAAGGCGACGGTTTTGCCGCACTGCCGACTGAAAGACAGTTTGACTTGCTCATCAGTAATCCCCCTTACATCGCGTCCGCCGAAATCGCCACCCTGGAACCGGAAGTCCGCGATTTCGACCCGCGCGGCGCGCTGGACGGCGGATCGGACGGACTGGATTTTTATCGCCGGCTCGCCGCCGCCGCAAAAGCGTTTATGAAACCCGATGGCAAAATCATGCTGGAGTTCGGCGACGGCCAGGCGGCAGCCCTTGAAAAAATCTTTGCGGCGGAAAAGTGGATTGTCGAAGCGGTGCAAGCCGATTACAGTCAGCGCGCCAGAATTTTAATCGCGCGAAAATAACTTCATGGAAAGTTTTCTCATCAAAGGCGGCGTGCCATTGCACGGCGCCGTCACCATCAGCGGCAGCAAAAACGCCGCGTTCGCCATCATGGCGGCCACCCTCCTTACGGACGAACCCTGCGTCATCCGTGGCCTGCCGGAATTGAGTGATACGCGCTTCATGTTCCAGATTCTCGCCTCGCTGGGCGCGCAGGTGAAATTTGCCGGTGGCACGCTTCAAGTCCGCGCCAGAAAAATCCAGGGCTATGCGGATTACGAATTGGTGCGCAAAATGCGCGGATCCATCTGCATCGCCGGGCCGTTGCTGGCAAGGTTGGGACGGGTGCGGATATCATTGCCCGGCGGCTGCATCATCGGTGCCCGTCCGATTAACCTGCATCTAAAAGGTTTTGCCGCGCTCGGCGCAAAAATCAAAATCGAAGGCGGCTATGTTGACGCAACGGCAAAAAAACTGGCGGGCGCGACGATGTTTCTCGGCGGGCGCGCGGGCTCGACCGTGCTCGGCACAGCGAACGTGATGATGGCGGCGGCGCGAGCCGACGGCGTGACGGTCATCGAAAGCGCAGCCTGCGAACCGGAAATCGTGGATCTGGCAAGTTTTCTGAACGCGATGGGCGCAAAAGTTTCCGGCGCGGGCAGCCCGACCATCATCATCACCGGCGTAGCGAAATTGCACGGCGCGGAGCATGCGGTGATTCCTGACCGCATCGAGGCGGCCACGTTCGCCATCGCTGCCGCTGCGACGGACGGCGAAATCACGATGAAGAACGCGCGGGTAGATCATTTGCGCGCCGTGATCGACAAGCTCAACGAAGCAAATGTCTCCGTGAAACGCCGCGGAGAAGACTTAGTGGTGTGGCGCAAGGGCAAGCTGAAGCCCGTGGACATCACGACGCTGCCGTATTCCGGTTTTCCGACGGATGTGCAGGCACAGATGATGGCGCTGCTCACGCTGGCACCGGGCATCAGCATCATCACGGAACGGATTTTTGAATCGCGCTTCATGCACGTCAGCGAACTGGCGCGGCTCGGCGCGGACATCGAGATCGAGGGGCCGAGCGCGATTGTGAAGGGTGGCAAACCTCTGAGCGGCGCACCGGTAATGGCGAGCGATTTGCGCGCGAGCGCGGCGCTGGTGATCGCGGGTCTGGCCGCCAGAGGCGCGACGCAGGTGAACCGCATCTACCATTTGGACCGCGGCTACGAGCAGATGGACGCAAAACTACGAAAACTCGGCGCGCGTATTCAACGCATCGAGGAAAAATCTTAGGAGCGCGAATAGCTTTGCTTGGTGGAAAGTATAGTTTCCACAGCAGCCCCATTCACGCTCCGAATCATTTCCCCGCTAATCCTTGGTCCGGCGAGCAGCCGTTGGCACGAGCGACGGATGATTTTCGCTGGTGCCAACGGCTGCCCGCGCCTGCCAAGGGCGTGGAATTATGTTCCGCCTGGGTTATCATGCGGCGAGAATTTCGCGGCTGTCGGCGTAAATGCGCGCCTGCCGTGCGGCTTGGCGGGCGGCCGTGCGGCTCTTTTCCTCGAACAGCGCGGGGAACACGAGCAGCGGGTAGAACGTCACCCACGCAAGCGCGGCGGCCTCGTTGGCAGCGCGGCGAAGCGGTGCGTTCAATTCGGGCTGTTCAGCCGCGTCGAGCGTCTCAGCGAGGAGGCGGCTCTTGAGCCGCTCGAAATCGTTTTCCAGGTTGGCGCGGAATGGCGCAGTGGTCACCGTTAGTAAGGTAAACCGCGTTTCCGGGGCGAACCGGGCGGCCACTTTTGTTTTATTGTTGTTCATATTTTTCTTTGTTTGATGGTTGTAATAAGCACAAAACCCGCGACTGCTTTGGCAATCGCGGGTTTTGAAAAATTGTTAAATTATTGAATCAATATTTCGTTTCCACGATGCCCAAAAGACGGGAGCAGCGCTGCCAAATGGCCATACAGCCATTTACCGGCGCGTGTTGCTTCTTCGATTTGGTGAACGTGGTGTTCATTTAATACGCGAACAATATAGGGGTTTCTGGCGTTTTGTCAATTTTTCCTATGCCTTGCAGCGCCAGGTGGACTTTGCGGGAAATTGCCTCGCCGCACCGCCGGCATGGCATGAAACGACGTAGAAAGGGGTAAACTGAAATTGCTACGGTCGTGGGAATTATCGTAACTTGTGGTTTGCCAAAACGGTCTGCCATGGCAGGCCAAACTAATTATTTTATGCCGGAAAAATCAGGTGGAAGCATGTGGAAATGGATTTTGATTGCCGCGGTTCTCGCGCTCGGTGCCGGCGGGTATTTTTATTTCCGCCACGGCAGCGGTGAGAAATTGAATTTTAACACCGTGGCCACCACGCGCGGCGAACTCACCGCGACCGTCACGGCGACCGGGATCTTGAATCCGGTGGTGAACGTGACGGTGGGCAGCCAGGTCTCGGGGCGCATCAGCAAGCTGTATGTGGATTACAATTCGCCGGTGACCAAGGGGCAGGTGCTGGCGGAGATTGACCCGGCGACGTATCAGGCCACGGTGGAACAGGCCGGCGCCGACCTCGCGAACGCGCAGGCAAACCTGGAATTGCAGCGAGTGCAATTCAACCGCAACAGCGAACTGTTCACCAATAAGCTGATTTCCGGTTCGGATTTTGACATTTCCCTGGCCACATTGCACTCGGCTGAGGCGACGGTAAAAATCAAGCAAGCCTCATTGAGCAATGCGCAAGTGAACCTTAATTATTGCAAAATCCTTTCACCGGTGGATGGCGTGGTGATTTCGCGAGCGGTGGAACTGGGGCAGACGGTTGCCTCCAGTTTTAATACGCCGACCATTTTCCAGATCGCAAACGACCTGACCAAGATGCAGATTGATTCCAACGTGGCCGAGGCGGATGTCGGCGGCGTGATCGAGGGGCAGAGCGTGGAGTTCACCGTGGACGCGTATCCGACCCGCACCTTTCACGGCGCGGTGGCCCAGGTCCGCAATTCGCCCATCACGGTCAACAATGTCGTGACCTATGATACGGTCATCAGTGTGACTAACGCGGATTACAAACTGAAGCCGGGTATGACGGCCAATGTTTCCGTAATCGTCTCGCAAAGAGACGATGCGCTGAAAATTCCAAACGTCGCGCTGCGCTTCCGCCCGCCGGAAAGTGCGGTGGTCTTGACCAATGCTGTTGGCGGCGTGCTGCAAACGAATGAAGTGGCTGGCGGCAAAGGCGGGCGTAAAGGCAAGGGCAATCGCGGGCTGCGCACGGTTTACATGCTTGCCGGCGACGAAAGTGCACCGCAATTAAAACCCATGCAAATCAAGACTGGCATCACCGACGGTATTTTCACCGAAGTGGTTGACGGCCTAAAGGAGGGCGACAAGGTCGTCTCCAGCGTGGTGCAGAATGACGCGCAAACTGCGGCAACTTCCAGCCCCTTCGGCGGCAATATGCCACGCCATTGATTTAATCGCTGTGCCAGCTAACGCCGTCATCCAACTCGCCGACATCCACAAGGTTTACCACACGGGTGAAGTGGACGTCCATGCCGTGCGCGGCGTGTCGCTGGCCATCGCGCCGGGCGAATTTGTGGCGATCATGGGTTCCAGCGGTTCGGGTAAAAGCACGTTGATGAATATGATCGGCTGTCTAGACCGGCCGACGAATGGCAGTTATCTGCTGGATGGCATTGACGTTTCCACGCTCGACCGCGAGCAGCGCGCCAAAATCCGGAATGATAAAATCGGTTTTGTATTCCAAGGGTTTAACCTGCTCTCACGCACGACGGCGCAGGAGAACGTCGAAATGCCGATGCTCTACAACCGCCAACGTGTGCTGGCGCAGGAGCAACGCGCGCGCGCGCTGAAATCGTTGGAGTTGGTTGGCCTTGGTTCCCGCGCCGATCATAAGCCCAACCAGCTTTCCGGCGGCCAGCAACAGCGCGTCGCCATCGCCCGCGCGCTGGTGAACCAGCCGTCCTTATTGCTCGCCGACGAACCGACGGGAAACCTGGACAGCCAGACGAGCATCGAAATCATGGGCGTGTTCCAGAAGCTGAACGACGCCGGCATCACTATCATCATGGTCACGCATGAACTCGACATCGCCCGCTACACCAAGCGGACCGTGATTTTGCGCGACGGAAAGATTTTGACCGATGAAAAAGTCGCCGACCGCTTGAATGCGGAAAGTGAATTGAAAAAATTGCGACAGGCGCAGGAGGCTGTGAAGCTCGCATGAATGTATTAGCGCCATTCAAACTCGCGGGCCGCGCGCTGCGCCGGAATAAAATGCGGTCGCTACTGACGATGCTCGGCGTCATCATCGGCGTTGGCTCGGTCATCGCGTCGGTCAGCATTACAACTGGCGCCACGAAGCAGGTGGAGGATAAAGTGGCGAGTCTGGGCCAGAATGTCGTGACGGTTTTCTCCGGCAATTTCAGCAGCGGCGGCATGCGCGGCGGCTGGGGCAGCGCGCCGACGTTGACGGTGGAAGATTCGCGCGCCATCAAAAATGAAGTCGGCAATGTCGTCGCCGTCAGCCCCGAAGTCCGCGACCGTTCTCAGATTCTCGCCAACGGACTGAACTGGAACACGCAGGTGCTTGGCGAATCGCCGGATTATCCGCAGATCCGCGACTGGGACATTGCCAGCGGCGGAATGTTTACCGAGGGCGACGTGCGCAGCCTGGCGAAGGTGGCGGTTATCGGCAAGACGGTGGTGGATCAGTTGTTCATCAACGACGACCCCATTGGCCAAACTTTGATCGTGCGCAACATCCCGTTCAAAATCGTCGGCGTGCTGGCTTCGAAAGGTTTTAATCTATTCGGCCAGGATCAGGACGACGTGGTGCTTATTCCTTACACGAGCCACATGCGCCGGTTATCCAAACGGACGTTCGTCAACTCCATCATGGTGCAAGCTGCCGACAAAGATTCGATTAACCAGGTGCAGGAAGACATCAACGCCCTGCTGCGCGATCGCCACAAAAGTGCGGAACCGGATTTTACTGTGCGCAGTCAGCTGGAACTGATGCAGATGGCCACCTCAACCTCGCGCATTATGTCGGTGCTGCTCGGCGCGATTGCCAGCGTGTCGCTCATCGTCGGCGGCATCGGCATCATGAATATCATGCTCGTCAGCGTCACGGAGCGGACGCGTGAAATCGGTATCCGCATGGCGGTCGGCGCGCGCGGACGCGACATCCTGATTCAATTTCTAATCGAAGCCGTCACCTTGAGCGCAGTCGGTGGAATCTTAGGCATCGCGCTGGGCATGACGGCGGCGAAAATCACTTCCCATTTCACGGGCTGGCCGACGCTGACGCCGTTCGCGTGGATCGGGATCGCGTGTATTTCGAGCGCGGCCATTGGCATCGTCTCCGGTTTTTATCCGGCATGGAAAGCTTCGCGACTCGACCCGATTGAGGCTTTGCGCTACGAATAAGCCGTGGCAGCTGAAATTCTTCCAACTCACACGCCGGAGCTGTTTTTAAAAGCGGTCGACCGTGCGGCTGAGCTGTTACGCGCCGGCGAAGTCGTGGCCTTGCCAACTGAGACGGTCTACGGCCTCGCCGCAAATGCGCTGGATGGAAAAGCCGTCGGAAAAATTTTTCAGATTAAGGGGCGACCTTCGCACAATCCCATCATCGTCCATGTGGCCAGCCATGAAATGGCGAAGGGCTGTGCAAAAAGCTGGCCGGAGGCGGCGAATAAGTTATCAAAGGCATTCTGGCCTGGCCCGCTGACGCTGGTGTTGCCACGCGCAGAAAATATTCCCGAGGTGGTCACCGCGGGTGGTGAAACGGTAGGCATCCGCTGGCCGAGCCATCCGTTCATCCAGGCGGTCATTCGTGAGTGCGGTTTTCCGCTAGCCGCACCGAGTGCGAATCTGTCGAACCACCTATCCCCGACGAATGCGGCGCATGTTCGCACGCAGCTTGGCGATCAGCTTGCTTTGATTGTGGATGGCGGCCAGTCGCAGGTCGGAATCGAATCCACGGTTTTGGATCTGACGTCATCGCCGCCGCGCGTTTTGCGACCGGGCATGATCCACGCCGAATCGCTCGCGGCGGTGGGCGGGGAAATTCAAAGGCCAAGGGCCGAAGGCCAAAGCTGGGATGGCGCGCTGCGGAGTCCAGGTTTGCTGGAGAAACACTATTCACCGAAGGCCCGGTTGGTGGTGTTAGGCTGGCGCAATGACGCGGAGTTGCGGGTTCAAATTTCAAATTTGAAATTTCAATTTGCGGACAGCCATATCATCGCTCACACGACCATTCCCATCGGGTTGGGCGCGGAAAAAGTGAGTGTGATTCCGCATGATGCGGAGGCATTTGCGCGGGCGATTTATGCGGAACTGCACCGCTGTGATATCGCGCGGGCGAAGTTGATTGTCGTGGAAATGCCGCCAGACTCGCCGGAGTGGTCGGGTATCGCCGACCGTTTGCGGCGGGCGGCGGCGTGAAGAATTTTATTGGGATTCCCAGCGTTGCCGGTCGGTGAGGAATAGGCCGGAAAGCAATCCGTAAGGTGCGACTTTCAACGGAAATTGCGGCGGAATTTGGTTGGCGGCAACGGTCTTCAATACGAAATTTCCCCAACTGTCGACGCCGCCTTGCAAGCATTCGGAAAAGAGATTCCGGTCCAGTGTGACCAGTGTCAGATAAAGTCCCCTGACTTGCTTCACATAGTCGTTAAATTGGAAAAATTCATATTGGGAATTGATGGTGTTCCAGACGCACTGGTGGTCGCCATACCAGGCCACCGCCCAGGGGATGTCGCTCATGATAATTTCATCGGGCCGCATCCAGCTGGACACTTTTTGGATTTCCGGCGGATAATAGGGGGGATAAGCGACGGGGGAAATTCTGGGCGGGAGAAGATTGGTGATGAACGACTGGCAGGAAATCAGCACCATGACTACAATGACGGCCAGACGCACTTGTGGTGACGGTGTCTTCATCTGGTTGAGCAGCGTCAGGAAAAACGCGACCCCGAAAATCACCACGAGCGGTGTGAGCAGCACGAGCAGGTTTTCTGAATTAATTTCGGGCGTGATTGTAGCAAGCTGGGTTCGGCCCAACGCCTCCACCACGATAAGCACCCCGAGACAAATCATGGTGAAATAACGCATCCGCCGCGCGGCGATGTTGCGCAGTCCCAGCAGCAGCCCCGCAAAGAACAGCACGGCCACCCAACTGCCGCCAATCTTTAGCAGATCTCCCTGCAGAAGGTAGCGCGTGTTAATCAGAAATTTACTCAGATACGGCCGAATCCAGTAAGCCGAGGTCATGTCCGGATTGACCGACTGCATCAGCCGGGAGCCAGGGAAGGCAAATGTCCCTTCAACCACCGCATAGCCAGCCGTGCCGAATAGCGTGCCACTCACCGAGAGGTTGCGGATGATCCACGGAGTCACCGCCAGCCCAAAAGCAAGGAACGCCGCCACCGCCAGCCCCGGACGCCGCACCCCGCCGAAGAGCGTGAGAAAAATCACCACCGGCACAATCGCCCAGCCAAAAGCATAACGCGTCAACATTCCCACCCCGACCAAAATGCCGGCGGTGACCGCGAGGATAAATAGCTTTTGAACTTGCGGATTTTCACTGCGACCCAGTTCCTCGATTTTTATCAGACACCATACCAGCGCCAAAAATATGACCAGTAGCAACAGCGTGGACTGGCCGGACACGCTGAATTTCCAAAGCAAGTCCGCCCCCAGAGTCAGCAGTGCCGTCAGCCACGCCGCTTGAACATCAAATAATTTTAAGGCAATCAGAAAAGTCAATGCCACCACCACCAGCAACAGCGCCTGATTCATAATGGCGATGCGAAATTCCGGTTGATAGCGCACAAACCGTCCGCCCGCCGACCAGAATGGCTTGCGCGTTTGCACCTTCCATTCCGGTGTCCAGACCTTTATCAACGTCGCCAGCACCGTGGGATACACCGGCGGATTGGCGAGGTCTGGATGCATCCCCTTGATTTGCGCAAAATCTACCTCATTGGTCATTTGAATTTCGCCCGCATGGATTTCATGGTTGTGTTTCTGGATGAGGTAAACGCTGAATGGCCGGATGAAATCGGTGGTGTAGCCCCTGCCATCCGCCACATTGCGCGCCACCTGCGCCGCGTCCATCGCCTCCGGCGAATTAAATCCGCGATAAGAGCTCAAATCGTAAAGCACCGCCAAGGCAATGACCGCCACCGCCAGCGGCAACAGTTGCACCCAGCGGGAAAATCGCCCGACTTCGAGCGCATGTATCAAATGCTGAATCCGTTCGGATATCATCATAAATTAAAACCCTTCCAAATGGTATTCGTGCATTTTCCGGTGAAAAGTGCGCCGACTCATGCCGATCTTTTGCGCCGCGCGCGTCCGGTTACCATCCGTTTCTTTTAACGCGCGGACAATCAATTCTTTCTCGGCATCCTTAACCGTCAAATCTTTTCCTTGAAATAATTTCCCCGTGCCGCCGGAACCTCCGCCGCGCACCGACGGCGGCAAATCCCGAAGGGCGATTCTTTCTCCGCGGCAAAGCACCACCGCGTGCTCAATCGCCGTGCGCAACTCCCGCACATTGCCCGGCCAGGCAAAATTCATTAAGGCTTCAATCGCATCCGCCGTGAAATCGTTCACCGCTTTGCCGTTTTCCTTCGAAAACTCGCGCAAAAAACTCTGCGCCAGCAGCGGAATGTCGCCGATCCGTTCGCGCAGCGGCGGCAGTTCAATCTCCACCACGCGCAGCCGGAAAAATAAATCCTCGCGGAATTTCCCAGCCTTGACCAGATCTACTAAGTTTTTATTCGTCGCCGCTACCAGCCGCACATCGGCGGTCAAGGTCTTGTTTGAGCCGACGCGCTCAAAAGTCCGTTCGCCCAAAAATCGCAGCAGCTTGACCTGGATCGTCGCGTCAATCTCACCGATCTCGTCCAGAAACAAGGTGCCGCCCTGCGCTTGTTCAAACCGCCCGATGCGCCGCTCGTGCGCGCCCGTGAACGCGCCGCGCTCGTGGCCGAATAATTCGCTCTCCAGCAGCGTCGGCGCGAGTGCCGCACAATGCACGGTGACAAATGGTTGTTTCGCGCGCGGACTCAGCTGATGCAGCGCCTTGGCGATGAGTTCCTTGCCGGTGCCGCTTTCGCCCAACACAAGAACCGTCGCCCGGGTCGGCGCAACCTGTTGCACCACGTCAAAAATCTCCTTCATCGCCGGCGATTCGCCGATGATGTTTTCCAGGCCGAATTTGGCATCGAGCTGTTTCCGCAGCGAGACGTTTTCCACTTCCAGATTTTGCTGCTTGAGCGCGCGGGCGATCCGCATCTCCAGTTCATCAATCTGTAAACGCCCCTTGGCGATGTAATCGTCGGCCCCGCGCTTCATCGCGTCCACCGCGAGTTCCTCCGAGCCGTAGGCCGTCATCAGAATGCAGATCGGCGGCTTGGGCAGCGACTTGGCGCGGGCGATGAGTTTCATGCCATCCTCGTTCGGCAGCCGGAAATCCGTCAGCATCACGTCAAAATTCTCGCTTTCGAGCAGATTCATCGCTGCTTTCGCGTCCTCGGCGATATACACGTCGTAGCGTTCCTCGAGCGCTGCGCGCAAGCCTTCGCGCGTCGTTTTTTCGTCATCCACAATGAGCAATGTTGCTTTCATCTTATTTTTCCCGCGCCGGCCTGTCCGCCAAGAGACGCGGTTTGCGTTCGTGCAATGGCAGCCAGACCCGGAACGTCGTGCCGCGACCCACGTGGCTTTCGAGTTCGATCCGCCCGTTATGGGCGCGGACAATGCGTTGCACAATCATCAGCCCCAGACCGCTGCCTTTTTTCTTGGTCGTGTAAAACGGTTCGAAGATACGATTGATCTGTTCTTGGGGAATGCCGCCACCGGTGTCAGTGACGCTCACCCACACGCCGTCGCTCGTCTCGCCCGTCTGCAATGTCAGCGTGCCGCCGGTGGTCATCGCCTGCGACGCATTTTTCACAAGATTCACCAGCACCTGCTGCAATTGCGTCGCGTCCAACGGCATTGCGGTCAGATTGCGCGCCAATTTAGTTTTGACCGTGACGCCGCGATTTTCAATCTCCGGCTGCAACAGCTCCAGGGTTTTTTCCACCACGTCGTTGAGCGACGTGATTCTCAACTGCAAAGGCGCGGGCCGGATGGCGCCAAGAAACTGGGTGACGATATAATCCAGCCGGTTAATCTCACCTTTCGCTACATCCAGATACTGTCCCAGCTTGAGCGCCGCATCTTGAACGGCTGGCTGGCGGTTGACCGTGACTGCGGCTTTAGCGCCGCGCGGAGCGCGCCAGTCGTCGCCTTTCAATTTTTTGACTTCGCGCTCCATGAGTTGCAGGTGGATATGCAGCGCGTTAAGCGGGTTGCCGATCTCATGCGCCACGCTGGCGGCCAGCAGCGTCAACGCCTGAACGCGTTCGCTTTCGATGGCTTCAAAGGTTTTCTGCCGCGCCTCGGTCGCATCGTGCAAAATCAGCGCCACGCCGGAACTGCCCGTCGCCTCGCCATCCAACGGCGCGGCGTAGAGCCGCAGAAAGCGCGGGCGGGGATAATGGATTTCAAATTCGTGGCGCGTGACGTGCGCGCCTCCGGCATGGTCCGCATGAGAAATTTTGTTCCAATCCACCTCCGGCAAAATGTCCCCAATCTGTAGATCTTCCGCGTCCGGCTGCAATCCGATGAGGCGCGTGACCGCCTGATTAAAATAAATCACCCGACCCTGCTCATCCGCCACCAGCACCCCATCCTCGATGGTATTAAACAGCGTTTCGAGAAAACTGCGTTCGCGGGCAAGTCGCTGAACCACGGTTTGCAGCCCTTCCGTGTCCAATCGACCGATGCGGCCAAGCACTTTGTCTAGGAAACTGGATTTCGTTGCAGCCATTGTTAAATTCCGTTTTACTATGGTGGCAAAATGGCACAGTTGAATGATTGGTCAATTCAAAATGAGCGCGCGTTGGCACAACTTGAATTCGGCTTGATGTCTAAACGCTTAGAAAAGTTTACCAATCCACCAGAAATTTCGACCTTCGGACAATTCTCGCATCCAACTTGATTTCTCGCGTTTTTGCCCTACTTTGTGCGACTCGATTTATGCAACTGAACAACGAAGAGATACGTCGCTACTCCCGGCATTTGATTTTGCCGGAAGTCGGCTTGGCTGGGCAAAAGAAGATCAAAGCCACCAGCGTCCTGTGCATTGGCGCGGGCGGGTTGGGCTCGCCCATCGCCATGTATCTCGCCGCTGCCGGTATCGGCAAGATCGGCATTGTGGATTTCGACACCGTGGATTACTCCAATCTCCAACGCCAGATTCTCCACACCGACGCGGACGTGGGCCGTTCCAAAGCTGAGTCGGCCAAGGAAACCATCCACGGCATCAATCCGAACGTCGAGGTGGTCATCCACAACACCCGCATCTCGTCCGAAAATGCGCTCGATCTCATCCGCCCCTACGACATCGTCGTGGACGGCACGGATAATTTCCCGACGCGCTACCTGACGAACGACGCCTGCGTGTTGCTCAAGAAGCCGAATGTTTACGGCTCGATTTTCCGTTTTGAAGGTCAGGCCAGCGTGTTCGCGCCGCATCTGGGTGGACCGTGCTATCGCTGCCTGTATCCGGAACCGCCGCCGCCGGGAATGGTTCCGAGCTGTGCGGAAGGTGGCGTGCTGGGCGTGCTGCCCGGCATCATCGGCTGCATCCAGACCACGGAAATTCTCAAGCTCGCACTCGGCAAAGGCACGCCGCTTATTGGCCGCCTCGTACTATTCAACGCGCTCGACATGAAGTTCCGCGAATTGAAATTGCGCCGCGATCCCGCGTGTCCGATCTGCGGCGATCATCCGACGATCAAGGAATTGATTGATTACGAAACGTTCTGCGGCATCGTGCCGGAGCCGGAAAACACTGGCAACCCCGACGAAGTCACCGTGCAGGACATGAAGAAGGCGCTCGATAATCCGAGCCTCAATATCAAGGTCATTGACGTGCGCGAGCCGGACGAATACGAGATTGCCAAGGTGGCGGGTGTGCCGTTGCTGCCGCTGAGTCAGCTCAATGAGCGCTTCACGGAACTCGATCCAAACCAGCAATACTATCTGCACTGCAAAGCCGGCGTGCGCTCATTGAAGGCGTTGAACTTCCTGCGCCAGCAGGGGTTCAAATATGTCAAGAGCGTCAAGGGCGGCATCTCCGCTTGGTCGGACGAGATTGACCGCAACGTGCCGCGCTACTAAACACGGCAACCGCAACATGGACTCGGTCATCGCCAACGGAAAACCAGTGGTGGCGCAATTGCCATGCACGCTGAAATCATTTCTGGTGGCGCAAAATCTATTGCCGCGCAGCGTGGTGGTGGAGCACAACGGCGAGGCCGTGGCCCCTTCGGAATTTGCCCAACGTCAGCTCCAGGCCGGTGACCGGCTGGAGATCGTGAAAATTGTTGCGGGCGGGTGAGTTTGGGGCGCAGGTGGCAGGCTTGCTAAGACACCGTTTTTTTCGCCATAATTTTCCGATATGAAATGGAGATTTGCATGGTTGTATCGTTTCGGTCTCGCGGTGTTGTTGATCGCGGCGTTCTGGTCGGTGTGGGCGAGCGCGCAGACGAACCAGATCGCGAATGCGAGCGCCAGCCCGGTGATTGCCACCAATGCCTCTGCCGCCATTGTGGCAGCGGACAAGGGTGAAAATGGCCTCGTCAAGAAGCTGGCTTCCCCGGACTGGATCAAGCAACTTGCCGAAGACTGGCCGGCGCTCCATTTGCAGTATGAATTTTGGGGCAACGAGCTGTGGAAATACATCTTCTCGCTGATCTACATCTTTCTGGCGTTCTATGTCTCCAAGTTTCTCGATTACCTGACGCGGGTGTGGCTGAAGCACTGGACGAAGCGGACGGAGACCAAACTGGACGATCTGTTGCTGGAGTTGCTGAACGGACCGGTGAAAGTCATCGCCTTTGTGATTTTTTTGCGCATCGGGCTGGACGTGTTCCAATGGCCGGAAGCCGTGCAAAAGATTTTGACCAAGGGCTTCACGGTCATCGTTGCCATCACGATCACCTACGCGTCGCTCAAGCTGGTGGATCTGCTGATGAATTACTGGCACATGCGCGCGAGCGCGGATAGTGACCAAGCCTTCCGCGAGCAGGTTTTCCCGATCATCCGGAAGGCGTTCAAAGCGTTTGTCGTGGTGGTGGCCACGCTGGTGACGCTTTCCAACGTCGGTGTGGACATCACGGCGGCGATCGCCTCGCTGTCCATTGGCGGCCTGGCGGTCGGCCTCGCGGCCCAGGACACGCTGGCGAACCTGTTCGGCGCGGTGGCGATCTTTTTGGACAAGCCGTTTCACATCGGCGACCGCATCAAAGTCGAGAGCGTGGATGGCATGGTGGAAACCATCGGCCTCCGCAGTACGCGCATCCGCGGCATGGATGGACATCTCGTCGCGATTCCGAACAAACTGATGGGCAACGCCATCATCACCAACATCACGCGCCGGCCGACGATCAAGACCGAGATGAACATCGGCCTGACCTACGACACGCCGGCGGAGAAGGTGAAGCGCGCCACGACGCTGCTGGAGGAGATTTTTCGCGCTAATCCGAAGACGGCGGATTTGATCATCAGCTTCAACAAATTTGCGGATTCCGCCTTGAACATTTTTGTGGTTCACGTCTGGAGCGGCACGGATGGGAAAGAGCATTTTGCCGCGATGCAGGAGTTGAACTTGAGGATCAAGGAGCGTTTCGATGCGGAGAAGATTGAGTTCGCGTTCCCAACCCAGACGGTTTACCTCAAGACCGAGGCGGGAAAATGATTTGTCAGCGCATGACAACTGCGGCTTAATTCAACAATGGATTCCATCATCCATTTCATCTGGCACGACTTGATCTGGCACAACGACAAATTTCTGGGCGTCGCCTGGAGCGTCTGGAAGGTCGTGGGCTGGCTGGGCAACGCGGTTTTCTTCTCGCGTTTTTTTGTGCAGTGGTATGCCACGGAAAAAAAGAAGCAAGTCGTGATTCCGCAGGCCTTCTGGTGGTTGAGCCTCATCGGCTCGGTCACGCTGCTGTGCTACGGCCTGTTTTACCTCCACGACTCCGTGGTCATCTTCGCCTACGCCTTCACCTGGATTCCCTACATCCGCAGCCTGATGATTCATCGCCAGCACAAGGCGGCGCGCATCACCTGCGCCGGCTGCGGACAAAAAAATCCGCCGCAGTCGAACTACTGTCCGAACTGCGGCGTGAAAGTCTCGTAGCCGTTTACTTCTTCGGCACGGCGGGGGCGACCGGCGCGGCCACCGGCGCCGCGATGCCGTATTTGATCAAAACCGGCTTGAAATCCGGATGGGTCTGGCCGTAGGCCACCAGTTGATTCACGAATTCAACCATCAGTTTCTGGTTCTGGTTGAACGCGCCGATGATCTGCTGCGCTTGCGGCCGGATGGCGTCAATGTCCTTGCCCGTGATGCTCGCCTGGCGATAGAGATAAACCGTCACGGTGCCGCTCACCACGATCAGCGCGACCAGCAGCGTGAACACCTGGCGTTTCAGCGCGGAAATTTCGGGATTGGTTTCGGTATCGAGGCTCATATTACTTGGTGGCGTTTTTGGGTTGAACGGTCGCGAGGATGCGGGTCAGCTCCGGGTTTTTGGCCGCGATGTTGTAGGCGGCGGCGTCGTTCGCCAAGCCCTGGGCGCGCATGAGAGCGGAGTTGGCCAGCGTCGCATTGGTGGTCAACATCCGAAACTCGCGGGTGCGCGTGATGCTCAGGAGGGCGAAAACCACCCCGAGAATCACCAGCGCGGCGAGAATAAAATTCAGGACGGTTGTGGTCGTGTCGGATTTCATAAGCAGGCAAAATCTAGCGAATCAAAATGGAAAGTCCACTTTGATTTTATTGCACTCGGGGATCAACTGGTCGGCGGCAGGCCGATGGGCAGGGACACTTTCACGACGCCGGTCTTGGAGGGGACGATTTCCAGCTTGCCGTGGTGCGTCTCGATGATCCGCTGGCTCACGGTCAGGCCCAGGCCCAGGCCCACATGGCGCGTGGAGAAAAACGGCGCGGGCACTTTGCGGGCTGTCTCCGCGCTGAAGCCGCCGCCGTTGTCCGCCACTTCGATGGTCAGCGAGCGTTCGCCGTTGGCGCCGGTAGTGGAGAGCGACACCTCAATCCGGGCGTGGTCGGGATTAGACTGCAGCGCGTTCAGCATGATCTCCGCCAGCGCGTGTTTCAACGCCGCGCGGTCGCCGACCACGGTGAGCGGTTTGCCAGCCTGATCGAAGCGCAACTGGGCGCCCGTACCGGGCTGGTGCCGGGTCGCTTCCTGATAGGCGTCTTCCACCAGCTTGTTGACGGCAAAAGTCTCCTGCTCGAACTGGCCTTCGCGGGCGAGGAACCGCATTTGATTATTCAACCGCGTGATGCGCTTGACGCTCTCGTCGAGCGCCTGGTCTAGCGACTTGCGGAAATCCGGGTCATCAAAGCTTTCCTTGAGCAACTGATGATGCGTGGACAGCGGGACGATGGCATTGCCGATCTCGTTCACGAGCCGGTAGGACATGGACTTGATCAGGCGCAGGCTGGAGGCTTCGACTTCGAGCCGGTTCAACTGTTCGCTCTCGGTCAAATCCTCGGCGGTGAGCAGCGCAGAGACGGGCACGGAGGAATTGCCGTGTTGAAAGGCCAGCACGCTGATCTTGTAAACGGTGCCGGGCGCATGTTCCGGCTCGTAGCGGAACGGCTCCAGCGCCGCGCCGGTCTTGAGCACCTGATAGATCTTCGTGCCGAGCGCCGGCGGCAGGTCGCTGAATTCCAGCTGGCCGCTGCGGTCGTTCTTCCGGCCGAAATGCCGCCGCGCCGCCTTGTTCGCGTGCAGGATCTTCAGGTCGCGCCCGACCACGATGCACGCGTTGTTCAATTCCCGCAGCACGTCGGTCATCATCTCGTGGTTGCCGACCAGCTGGTCGTGCAGCCAGATGTTGCGGAGCGCCAGGCCGACCTGTTCGAGCAGATGAAACACCAGCTCCAGCTCCACGTTCACCAGCGGCTCGCCGGTGACGCGCCCGTCGAATGTCGCCACGCCGATGATCGTGTCCCGGCTGGTGATGGGCACGGCCACCTGCGCGCCCAGCAGTTCAAATTCCTTTTGCGCCTCGCTGTCCGCGCGGACCTCGTCGCTGTCCCGGCGGAGAATGCGGCCCAGCCGCGAGATCTGCGCGCCGATGCCCGAGTCCAGCGACAATTCAAAATGTTCCAGCAGCCCGTTCGACAACCCGATGGCCGCCGCCGACCGGAGCCGCCGGCTGTCTTCGGGCGTCAACCCCTCGGTGAGCGGCGAGCAGGGCCGGTTCAGGAAAATGGCCGCGCGGTTCACGCTCAGGATGTCGCGGAGAAACTGGAGAAACTGCTTGAGCATCGCCTCGGCATCCAGCGAATGCGTGAGGATCGGCGAAAAATCCCGCAGCACATCCAGCGTCTGGGCGGCGTTGACGAACCGCCCGCCCGCCTGCGGGTCCGCTTCCGTGCGCGCAAAGACGGCGGTGTTGCCGCTGGGCACGGAGATGCCCGGCCGCGGCGCGGGCGCCGCGTGCCAGAGTTTTTCCAGCACGGAATTCAGCAGCCGCGGCCGCACCGGCTTGGCGAGGACGTGGCTGACGCCGTGCAAAAATGCCTCCTCCTCCCAGTCCGCCTGCGCGAGTTCGGTGTAGGCGATGATGGGGGTTTTCTTGTCGCGCCGGCGCAATTGCTCCAGCGTCCAGATGCTTTCGACGCCCGTGAGATTCGCGTCGAGGATGATGGCGCTGGCAAGGCCGTGGATGACGAGCGGTTCCGCCTCCGGCACGTTGAGACGGTGGACGATGCGGAATTCCTCCTGGCTCAGGGCCGCGCGGATCGCTCCGGCAAAATCGGGATGGGGGGACAAAACCAGAATCGTCTTCATCGCGTGCGGAAGGGAAGCGGCTTATGAACGTTGCTGGTCACGCAAGTTATGTTTCAAAGAAATCGCCGAAAGGTCAATGGAATCTTGGGGACGGTGTTATCACTTTTGAGCCGCGCCCGATCTTTGCGGACGCGTCTGTGCCGCCGGTCGCCCGCTCCACCGGGTTATGGAACGGCACACTCATCGGCGCCACCCCATCCAAGCGCGGCGCGGCGATGGCCACTTGCGGCCGCACCGCCGCCAGGTGGCGCTGCCCTGCCTCGGCGAATGAAGGGCGGGGGCGACTTGCCCGGCCTCAGCCCCGCTTCATCCGCAGCACCAACAATTGATAATTCGCCAGCAAGGCTTCCATTTCCGCCTTTGTCGGCGGGTCGCTGAGGGTCAGGACCAAATCCGGCACGGCGTCCACATTGCCGGCGGTCTGCGAGCCGATGGTCTCATCCAAATCATGTTGTGTGACTCTGGCGTTGACCAGGTCGGCGAGCCCGTTGAACTGGTCGCGGAACGGCGCGGCATTCAACGGCTGGTTGTCCGGCGGAAAATCAGGATCGTAGGACATAAAATTAGTGATGAGTTATGAGTGACCAGTGATGAGCGCAAAAGGTCTTGGCTGACCACTCGCCACTCATCACTCGTCACTTCCGGTTCAGCCGGCGAAGTTCACGTAGATCGAATCGCTGTCATGGCCGATCTCCACGTCATTGATCACGCCGCGCGCCATGTATTCGCGCCGCTCCGGCACGCCGGGCTGCGCCAGCGGCGTGGTGTCGATGAACGGCGAATGCAGGCACATGCCCGTCTTGTGCCAGTTGGCCGTGGCGCTGAGGCGCTGATAAATATTCACGCCCTCCACGCCCTTCTTGGTGAATTCCAGCCGCACGCCGTCCGGCACCAGCTTGGCCTTGAGCGTGGTTTGATAATTGGTGGGGTCGAAGTTCGTGGCGCTGCCGCTCAATTCCAGCACCCCCTCGCTGCCGGACGCCGCCCAGCCCGGCAGCGTCTTCCAATTGCGCACCTTGGCCCGCACCTGCGTGAGCCCCGGCGCTTCCGCGTTGTGTTCCAGCAGCCGCGCCGTGTCGGTGGCATCCTTCGCCGCATCCGAGGCGTCCATTTTGGCGATGATGCCGTCCACCACGCCCTTGATGGCCGTGGCATCGCCGGCCGGCGCGCCGAACTTCACCGCTTCGGCCACCACGTTGGTGCTCATGTTTTTATACCAGCGATAGCGCGCGTCGCGTTTATTGGGAACGTAGTCCATAGTTTTTCCTTTCTGCATGCGAACCGGAGACGGCGTCGCCGGCGGCGTCACCGGGGAGGGCTGCCCCATGAATAGACCTGCGTCCATCCGCCAGCCTGCATCCATCCGAATGACATCCACCGGCATACGTTCTCGGTTCTGGTTTGATGTTTAACTGCTCCTGCCAAAATTCTCGCAAACAAAGATTCGCTCAAACAATGTCGGGGCGCCGGCGCCAATCAACCCAGGCCGGCCGCCAACCCGCGGGTGCGGGCCGTCAGCCCCGGGGTTCCCGGCGCTGACCCCGGAGTTCGCGCCAGCCATCCCGGGATTCTCGGCGCCAGCCTGCGGGTTCGGGCGGTTGGACTGCGGGTTACTGGCGCTGGCCCGCGAAATGCCGCCGCCAGTCCTGGGAAGACTCCCGCCCGGCTGAGGATTCCAGCCGCCAGCCCCGGGGTTATAGCTGCCAACCCAGGGAAGGCGGCCGGGCCGCCCGGGGCCGATCCCGCGCAACTGCCTGATTTTTCAATAGTTAGCGCCAAAGCCATAAAAATACTCATTTCCGGGGCATTTTGGGTCTTTAATCATGAATGTCCGCCGACGGTCAAAACCGAACAAACTTTTTGAAATTATTTTTAGCCGTTGGCAGTCGCGGAGCGAAGCGGCAGAGGACTGCCGCACTCCCGGACGCGAAGCGTTCAAGACCGCCACCGAACCGCGCGAAGCGTCCCGGAGTGCGCCGGCCCTCCGGCGCTCTACGCCAGCCATTCCGCGTCCACTTCAAACTCATCACCCAGCGTCAGCTTATCCGTCTTGAAGCGGTAGATGGATTTCACCATCGCCGGCGACGCCGTGCGTTCAAACCACGCCGCCGAGCACCACGGATACAGATTCGCCGCCGGCACCAACCCATGCTTCACCGCGTTCTGATGAACGTAGTTCAGCCGCGCCAGATACGCGCGCTGATTCACCAGCCGCGTTTCCCAAAAATTGAACCACACTTGCCGCCCCGGCGTGGCGTCCAGCTTGTTCACCCAGCCGGCGGTTTTGGCGTGCAACATCCCGAGCGTCGCGCGCAGGTTCGTCGCGTCGTCCGCGTCCACCGGGGAATGGGCGATGAAATGGTAATGATTGGAAAACACTGCCCACGCCTCGATCCGCCAGCCGTATTTTTCCGCCACCGTCAACAGGCCGCGCTGCAACACGCGCAGGCGGTTTGCACCCCGGAAGTGGTGGAGCTTTTGATACGTCGCGCCGGTGACGAAAAACGTGCCGCCCACCGCGAGTTGGTGCGTCGGCGCGTGCGGCCAAGGGGTCTTGGGTTCCGGCATGACGGAAAAAATGCTCCTGACCGAATCGCAAGGGAAGTAAATTGTTATGACTGCGGGGGAAGAGCGGTGGAGGGCCACCGCACTCCCGGACGCTGGCGCGTTCACCGTGAGCGCCCGAACCGCGCGGAGCGTCCCGGAGTGCGCC
>CAIXPZ010000183.1 GCA_903921455.1 uncultured Verrucomicrobia subdivision 3 bacterium
GGAAGTTTTGGTTCCGCCAAGATCATCAACAACGGCCAAGTCATCTGGCGGCGTGGTAGTCTGGCCGGTGGTTTTATTATCTCCAACGCCATCTCGGGTTCGGGAAGTGTGCAGTATCAATTGAATACGGCGACGTTCATTATCCTGTCGAATCATACCTACACTGGCAGCACGATCTTGACGCCGAGCGGTTCTGCCGCAGGCAATAATTCGTTTTTGAAACTAGGCGCGAGCGATGTGTTGCCGACGAACACGGATTTTGCCATCAACCAAACGGCGGGCACGCTTTCGACTTCGACATTTGATTTGAATGGTCAGAATCAGACGCTTAGTTCATTGGCCAGCGATGCCAACGCCACACTTACCGCTACCTTGGTCACAAACAGTAGCAATACGCCGGGCACTTTGACCTTGGCGGGAACTGGCAAGTCGAAGTTCTACAACGGAAATATCGCCGGCAATTTGAATCTGGCTTTGACTGGCAGCGGCAGCACTTTCACGTTGAGCAATGCCTGCACTTATACCGGCATCACCACCATCGGCGCGGGCACGCTCGCGTTGGGAGGGGCTGGTTCGATTGCTGGCTCGTCGCTCATCAGCGTTGCTGGCGGCGCAACCATGGATGTCTCAGGTTCGAGTTCTTACACATTGAGCCTGGGCCAAGTCCTCTCGAACAGCGCTTCATCCACCGGCACCATCAAGGGAAACTTGAACACCGCCTCCGGCGCTGTGTCGGTCTCTTTCGCCTCCAGTCCGGCACTGGTCGTCAGCAATGGTACGCTGACCTTGTCTGCTTCCACCGGCTTTACGGTCAACAATACCGGCGCGCCCTTGGGTGTGGGCAATTATAAAGTGATTTCCAAAGGCACCGGTGGTGCGGTCGCTGGCAGCGTGCCTCCTGTTTCGGTTCAGGGAACAACTTCCTCATTGTCCATCAGCAATGGAGAACTTTATTTGGTGGTGAGCGCGGTTTTGATTCCTACCACCACAGGACTGACACTGTCTTCGGGCAGCAATCCGTCCACGCTCGGCAGCGCATTGATGTTTCAAGCCGCCGTCAGCCCGGCCCCGGCCAACGGTTCCGTCATCACCTTTCTCGACGGCACAAATACTCTCGGCACAGGAACCACAACCACAGGCGTGGCGACATTTTCAACGAATGGGTTGACGGTCGGTTCACATTTTATCACGGCCAGTTTCGGCGGCAACACTACCTACGCCGGCAGTATTTCCACCCCGTTCATCCAGATCGTGAACTGGGTCGGGCCGACGCTCTCCGATTCCAATTTGTTCGCCGCGTTGAATTTGAATTATCCCGGACTGGAGCTGGTTAAAACGAACGTCACCGCCACCAACTACACCGCCGCCAAAACGAATCTGACGAACTATCTGCGCGCTCGCACCAATGTGAACTGGTATTTCGATCCGCACCAAGTTACCAATGCTGTCTCCTACTATCAGTCCGCCGCCGACGCTACCGTGATGGGCAATGTGAGTGTCGTGGGCATCAGCTACACGTTTGCGAACAGCAACATTGACTGGCTCTACAATGTCACCTTGGACACCAATTACAATTACACCGACAACAGCGAATGGCAGTGGCAGCTCAACCGCATGGTCTTTTGGCCCAATCTCGGCGACACCTATTGGGGCACGGGCAATGAATTGTATCCACAGACCTGGGTTCTTCAGATGGAGGACTGGTTCAATCAATGCCCGGTTCCAGCCAGCAAACAGAACGGCGTTGGTTCACCGTGGCGCACGCTGGAGGCCGGCATCCGCATGACCGACATTTGGCCCAACACATTCTTCCGCTGCCTGACCTCGCCGTCGTTCGGATCGGAAAGCGTGGTGCATTATTTGAAGTCGTGCGTTGAGCACGCGCGTTATCTGAAATTATTTCCGACCGCCAGCGGCAACTGGGTGACGACCGAGCAGATGGGGCTTTTCACTGTGGGTTCTCTGTTTCCCGAATTGAACGAGTCTACGAACTGGCGGTCGGCCTCCATCCAGCAACTTTACATTTATCAGACCAACCAGTTTTATCCCGATGGGGCCGAACTGGAGCTGACTCCCAATTACGATCTTATTTCGCAGGGCAATCTTTTGAACCTTTACAATCTGGCCGATCTGGAAGGACGCACCGGGGAATTGCCGACAAATTACGTGGCCAATTTGGAAAATTCTTTCGCCTATTCCATGTGGCTCCTGGCACCGGATGGCACGCTGCCGCAATTCAATGACTGCATCAACTCCCGCAGCGGCGTGGACAATCTTCAAACTGGTTATTCGCTTTACCCGAACCGCACGGATTTTCTTTATGCTGCTACCTTTGGTGCTAGCGGGACGCCGCCAGCGCAAACTTCCTACAGTTTTCCCTACGCCGGTTACAATGTCATGCGCTCCGGCTGGAGCAACACGGCGAATTATCTTTGCTTCGATGCCAGTCCATTGGGCCTAGCTCACCAGCACAACGATGCGCTCAATGTCGTGCTCTGGGCGTGGGGACGCGAACTGCTGTTTGACTCAGGGGGCGGCGAATATACCACCGGCAGTCTGTGGCGGAATTACGGACTCAGTTCCGCCTCACATAACACGGTCATGGTGGATGGTCAGGATCAATATGGCGGCGTCAGCGGCATTCAAACCACCGCCTCCATGACCGATCCGGATTACATCTCCCAATCGCCACGGGCGATGCGGTGGGAAGATTCGCTCACGCACAATTTCGCCGCCAGCACTTACAACCGGGGATACGGCAGCTACAACAACCGTCCCGCAACCCACGCC
>CAIXPZ010000184.1 GCA_903921455.1 uncultured Verrucomicrobia subdivision 3 bacterium
AGATTCACAACAATCCCAACGGCAACAATCCCGTGGTGGCCGACGAAGCCGTTGTTCCCATGCGCCTCACTGCTGGCAATCATCGATTGACAGTGGCGATGGATCACAACGGCGGTCTCGCATGGGGTTTCACCCTCCGCTAGCTTTATGCGGACGGCTACGTCGCCCCGGCCAGACTCATCTGGCCAGCCACAGTCCAAGAAAAATACTGACTCTAACGAGTCAGGAAAATTTTTTGACACATCTATTTAAACAACCTCATGTCGCATCCAGTTAAACTGTCAGTAAAAGCTGCCACCAATAGCCAAAAATTCTGCCGATTTGACCAGAATACCCTTCAGTTTTCCCCGCAATCTGCTAATTTCCTTTTATCTGAATCAATGCTTCAGATTGTGCCCATCTGTGGCCCAAATTGGCAATCGGCAATTGAAAATGCGTGATCGGTGTTTCATCGGTGCCCGTCGGTGGCCGGGCCGCAAACTGAAGAATTTAACTTGCCCGCCCACTTCTTTTCGCCAAGATTTCCCGACGCGAAACTAAATCATCCAATCAAACAAAATTATGGGACGCATCTATAACAACATTGTCGAAACCGTCGGCCGCACGCCGCTGGTCAAACTGAACAAGGTCACCGCCGGCGTGGATGCCACGATTTTATTGAAGTGTGAATTTTTCAATCCGCTGAGCAGCGTCAAGGACCGCATCGGCGCGGCGATGATTGCCGCCGCCGAAGCCAGCGGCGTGTTGAAGAAAGACACCGTCATCATCGAGCCGACCAGCGGCAACACCGGCATCGCCCTCGCGTTCGTCGCGGCGGCCAAGGGCTACAAGCTGATCCTCACCATGCCGGAAACGATGTCGCTGGAGCGCCGCACCCTGCTGGCGATGCTCGGCGCGAAGCTGGTGCTGACGCCGGGGGCCGAAGGCATGAAGGGCGCCATCGCCCGCGCCGAGGCGCTCGCCAAGGAAACCCCGAACTCCTGGATTCCCCAGCAGTTTAATAATCCCGCGAATCCGGCGATCCACTCCCAGACCACGGCGGTGGAGCTGTGGGAAGACACGGACGGCAAGATTGATATCCTAGTCGCGGCCGTCGGCACCGGCGGCACCATCACCGGCTGCGTGGAAGCCATCAAGCCGAAAAAGCCGTCGTTCCAGGCCATCGCCGTGGAACCGAAAGATTCCCCGGTCATTTCCCAGACGCTCGCCGGCCAGCCGGTCAAGCCCGGTCCGCACAAGATCCAAGGCACCGGCGCGGGGTTCGTCCCGGGCAACCTGCATTTGAAGGACAGCGCCGGCAATCCGCAGATTGTCGAATGCGTCCAGGTTTCCAACGACGACGCGTTTGCCATGGCCCGCCGCCTCGCGAAGGAGGAGGGTATCCTGGTGGGTATTTCCACCGGCGCGAATGTCATCGCCGCCATCGAAGTGGCCAGGCGCCCGGAAAACAAGGGCAAAACCATCGTCACCATCGCCTGCTCCACCGGCGAACGCTATTTGAGCACCGCGCTCGCCGCCGAAGCCCGCGCCGAAGTCGGCGGCTGATTTTAAGTGCCGGCGGCACGGACGAAAATAGCCCGCAGCTTTAGCTGCGGGTTGTTTTTTAGCAAGGTAAAGCCCCGCCGGGGCGGCCGGAGCTTGGCATGCTGGCAATGATTTTTCCGGCCGGGACTGAAATGGTTTGCTCGGAGGCCCGCAGTTGAAACGGCGGGCGATGATCAGCCTCCGCTCGGCGGCTTGGAGGGTGCGGGGGTTCAAAATCGGCGTTCCTCGGCGTCATCGGCGGATGAAAATACTTGTTGCTTTTCGCGGCATTTGCCCGTAATTAAAGGACTGTCGAAGGTTCAAGTGGGCGGTTTCTGGCCGCTGACGTTTTCCAAAGTTCACTTTTCCAACAATTTTTCGGAAGGGTTTCCGCCTTCGGCCACAACATTTTTTATGAGCGATACGCAAGCTAACGGCGATAAAACGCCCAACGCCAATTACGGTGCCGGTTATCTCGAGATCTCCGAGAAGGGCTTCGGCTTCCTGCGCACGAAGCAGAATAATTTCCACCCCAAGCCCACGGACATTTTCGTGACCCCGGACACCATCCGCCGCAGTTTCCTGCGCGAGGGCAGCTTTGTGGAGGGGGCCACCCAGCCGCCGCATCGCGGCACCAGTCCGCAGCTCAAGACCGTGGACAAGGTCAACGACATGGTATTCCAGGATTATACCAAGGCCGTGCGCTTTGAGAACCTGACCAGCATCGACCCGATTGAAAAGTTCAAGCTGGAGACCACCCCGGATCTGATCGAGACGCGCGTCATCGACCTCGTCACGCCCATCGGCAAGGGCACGCGCGGCATCATCGTCGCGCCGCCGCGCACGGGCAAGACCACCATTCTCAAGCAGATTTGCAACGCCATCACCACCAACCATCCCGAGGTGCACGCGATGGTGCTCCTGATTGACGAGCGCCCCGAGGAGGTCACCGACTTTCAGCGCTCGGTTCAGGCTGAAGTCGTCGCGTCCTCCAACGACATGGATCTGGACACGCACGTCCGCCTCTCGCGCTTCATGATCGAGCGCTGCCGCCGCATCGTGGAGTCCGGCAAGGATGTGTTTGTGCTGCTCGACTCGCTCACCCGCGTCGCCCGCGCCTACAACAGCGTGCACAGCGGCAGCGGCCGCACGATGTCCGGCGGCGTGGACGCCCGCGCGCTGGAGATCCCGCGCAAGATGTTCGCCTCCGCGCGCAAGATCGAGAACGGCGGCTCGCTGACCATTCTCGCCACCGCCCTCGTGGACACCGGCTCCCGCATGGATGAGCTGATTTTCCAGGAGTTCAAGGGCACCGGCAACATGGAGCTGATCCTCGACCGCAAGCTGTCCGACCGCCGCCTGTATCCGGCCATTGACATTCCGAAGTCCGGCACGCGCAAGGAGGAAAAACTGTTCCCCGCGAAGAATCTCGAGGCCATCCGCAAGCTGCGCCGCACGATGGTGGACTTGAACCCCATCGAGGCGATGGAGACGCTCACCGCCGCCCTGAAAAAATTCAAGACCAACGACGAGTTCCTGGCGAAGATGGAAAAGGGCTCGTGATTCGTTGAACGGTTAAATCGTTAAATCGGTTTTCCCATGCAACGAGGCAGCGATTCAACGAACAATAAGTTGCCCAGTTCCCGTCCGCCGCTGGAGCGGATGCTCCGGATCCATCAGCTGGTGTCGGCGGAACAGTTCCCCAACGCCACCACGCTGGCGCGCGCCGCCGAGGTTTCCCCCAAGACCATCCAGCGCGATATCGAGTTCATGCGCGAGCGGCTCAATCTGCCGATCGCGTTTGACCATGTCCGCAACGGCTTTCGTTACACCGCCGAGGTCAGCGCCTTCCCGACGATGCAGATCACCGAGGGCGAAATCTTCGCGCTCGTCGTCGCGGAAAAAGCCCTGCAGCAGTATCGCGGCACCAGCTTTGAGCGGCCGCTCCTGAGCGCCCTCAAAAAGATGGAGGCGGCGCTGCCGGACACCATTTCGCTGAACCTCGCCGACATCGAGCGCACCATCTCCTTCCGCACCCGCGCCGAGCCGATTCTGAACCTGGAGATTTTCGACACGCTGGCCCAAGCCGTGGCGCAGCGCCGGCAGCTCGAATTGCATTACCGCAAGCCCGGTCAGGCCGTGGAAAAGCGCCTCGTGGACGCCTATCATCTGGCGAACATCAACGGCGAATGGTATCTCTTCGCCTTCGACCACGCCCGGAAGGACCTGCGCACCTTTGTGCCGGCGCGGATCCAGTCCGTGAAGCTCACGGGCAAAACCTTCGAGCCCCCGCGGAAATTCTCCCTGGAGCAGCGGCTGCGCGATAGCTTTGGCGTCCATGCCGGTGCGGGGCAGTTCGAAGTTGTCCTCCGTTTCGCGCCGCGCGCGGCCGACTATATCCGCGAAAAGAAATGGCATCCGTCGCAGACCTTGCGCGATTTGAAAGATGGCGGCGCGGAATTGAAGATGAAATTGTCCAGTTTGGCCGAAGTGTCGCGCTGGGTCTTGAGCTGGGGCGGCGACGCGACCGTTTTGAAGCCGAAGGAGCTGGTCGAATCCGTCCGGGCCGCCGCGCGGAAGCTGCTGCAAGCGAAGTAGCGGCATCGCGCGGCCGAACCCCTTTTACTTTTGACGGGTTGGGGCGTTTGTGGGAACGTCTGCGAACCAGACGTCCGTGGCGTTGACCCCATTCCCTTTTCCATATGAAGAAACTATTGCATGCGGCCGCCGTGTTGTTGCTGCTTCTGGCTGGCCACGCCCGGTTCGCCACGGCCCGGGCCCAGGGCACCATGTTCACGTATCAGGGGCGGCTGAATGACGGCGCGAATCCGGCCGGCGGGAGCTATGATTTGCGGTTTGCATTGTTCGATGCGGTGACCAATGGCGCTCCGCAGGGGGTGCTGGTGACCAATGCGGCCACGGTGGTGACCAATGGCTTGTTCGCCGTGACGCTCGATTTCGGTAATCAATTCTCCGGCGCGGCCCGCTGGCTGGAAATCGCCGTTCGCACCAATGGCGCCGGCTCGTTTACGACGATTGCGCCGCGCCAGCCGCTCACCCCGACGCCGTATGCGGTGACCGCCGGCAGCGTGGCGAGCGGCGGCCTGGCGGCCGGCACTTATGGCAATGCCGTGACGTTGAACAACGCCGCCAACAACCTCAGCGGCGCCTTTGCCGGCAACGGGGCGAATATGACCAATGTGAACGCGGCCGCGTTGAACGGGCTGAACGCGGGCGGCTTCTGGCAGCTCGGCGGCAACCCGGTTTCCGGCGGCCAGTTTCTCGGCAGCACGAATAATCAGCCGGTGGAAGTGCGGGCCGGCGGCCAGCGCGGCCTGTGGCTCGAAGCGTGCACGAACGACAGCGCCCACGCCGGTATCATGAATATCCTCAACGGGTCGCCGGCCAATTACGCCGCATCGGGCGTGCGGGGCGCCACCATTGCCGGCGGCGGCGCGGCCAACTTGAATTTTTTGTTTTCCGCCAATGCCGTGGCCGGGGATTTTGGCACGGTGGGCGGCGGCTTTCTGAATCAGGCGGCGGCGGGGGCCACGGTGGCGGGCGGCTGTTACAATGCCGCCAACAGCCCCTGGGTCGCCATCGGCGGCGGCACCAATAACGGCGGTTATGGCAATGGCGCTACGGTGGCGGGCGGCGGCTGGAACACGGTGGGCGCGAATGCCAATTATTCCGCCATCGCCGGCGGGTATGGGAATACGGTTTCCTACGGCAGCTACAGCATGCTGGGGGGCGGCTTTCAAAACCTGCTCGGCGGCGATGATAACGTTTTAGTCGGCGGGGTTTTTAATACCAATCAGGGGGCCTTTTCGGTGATGGTCGGCGGGGAGTTGAATTACAACTCCGCCCGGTTTGCGTTTCAGGGCGGCGGCGTGGCCAACCAGAATTCCGGCTGGTGGTCGGCGATTGGCGGCGGTGACCACAACACGAACACGGCTCCGTATGGGTTTATCGGCGCCGGTCAGGCCAATAACAATCAAGGCTATGGCTCGCTCATCGCCGGCGGTTCGCGCAATTCCAGCAGCGGCATTTACAGCGCTGTGGGCGGCGGGGAATTGAACGCGAGCGGCGCCCTCGACGCCACGGTGGGTGGCGGGCAGGGCAATCTGGCTGCGGGTAGCTACGCCTTTGTCGGCGGCGGCAAATATAACTCTGCCACCAACTCGGGGGCCACGGTGCCGGGGGGCTATGCCAATACGGCGGGGGGCATCAACAGCTTCGCGGCCGGCTCCGGTGCCAATGCCCTGCATGCCGGGGCGTTTGTCTGGGCGGACAATCAGGCGGGGACCTTTGCTTCCTCGACCAGCAATCAGTTCGCGGTGCGCGCCGGCGGCGGCGTTACTTTCCAGACTTCCGGCGCGGGGCTGACGGTGGATGGCCAGCCGGTCTTGGCGGGCGCGGTCGCCGACTCGCATCTCTCAACCAATGTAGCCTTGCTCAATGCCAACCAGACGTTTGCCGGCATCAACAATCTGACCAATGCCGCCAATGTCATCAGCGGCAATGGTGCGAACCTAACCGGCATACCCAGAAATTATTCCACAGGAGGATACATTGGCACCATCGCGCCAACCGGTAGCACCAATGTTTTCATTGGGCCGACGATTCCGCCGCTAACTTTGACGGCGGGACAAACCGTCATGCTCTCGACCAGCGCCGCCTTGGGCACCAGCGCCGCCAGCTTGCAGTTTAATTATTCTCCGTCATATACTTTCAATGGCGGCCCGGTCACCTTTATGGCCGGCGGTATTTATTTGACCCCCGTCGCGACCGCCGCAGGCGGAAGGCAGATTTACAGCCAGTCCCTGACCATGACCATACTCACCACCGGGAATTATGTTTTTGGCTGTGGCGTGGGTAATACCAGCACGAGCGACCTCAACTACAACGACTACGTGAATGTTTCCTTGCTCATTTTTAAATAGCCGCCCTGCGACTGATATGAAAAAACATTTTTTCCTCCTGGCCCTGCTGATCCCGGCTCTGGGTTTCGCCCAGGCGTATTCCATTGATTGGTATAAAGTCGCCGGCGGCGGCGGCACCAGCACCGGTGGCACTTACGCCGTCAGCGGCACCATCGGCCAGCCGGACGCGAGCGGCGCGATGACTGGCGGGAATTATTCGGTGACGGGCGGTTTCTGGGCGTTCATCAATGTGGTGCAGACCCCCGGTGCGCCGACGTTGTATGTGAGCCACAGTGGCAATAATGTGACGGTCTATTGGCAGGATGTCAGCGGCTGGAGTTTGATTCAGAACGGCAATCTGGCGACGCCGGTCGCCAGTTGGTCTGCGACCAGTAGTCCGACGCTGATAGGCGGGACAAATTATTTGAGCCTCACGAATCCTCCAGGCAACCTCTTCTTCCGGCTGAAGAATCCGTGAGGGGGCGTGATGGGGGCGGGCGATGCTGTGCCGCCTGCGCCTGCCAATCCGCAGGTGTGTCCTGCCAATCAGGGTTAAACAAACTTGCCCGGATTCATTATTCCGTGCGGGTCCAGCGCCGCTTTCACGACGCGATGCAACTCGCGGGATTCCCCGGAAACCGCCTGCGGCCACCAGCGTTTCTTGGCGAGGCCGATGCCGTGTTCCCCCGTGATACTGCCGCCCTGCGCGATCACCCAGCGGAACAATTCATCGAGACATTTCGCCGACCGCGCTTTCGCCCCGGGCTGTGTGTAGTCCACCATCACGTTGGTGTGGATGTTGCCGTCGCCTGCGTGGCCGAAGCAGGCCAGTTGGAGGCGATGCCGTGCTTGTAATTTGGCGGCGAAAGTAAATAGGGCTTCCAGCTTGCCGCGCGGCACGACGACGTCTTCATTCAGCTTGGTCAGGCCGGTGTCGCGCAGGGCGTAGGAAAATTCGCGGCGGATCTGCCAGATCGCCTCGCATTGCTCATTGCCCAAACCGCGCTCGACGAACAGCGGCTTTTGCCCGCGCACAATCTTTTCCACGGCGGCAAGCTCGTGGCGCACGGAATGTTCCTGCCCGTCCAGTTCCACGATCAGGTGCGCCTTGCAGCCGAGGAGCCGTTGGCTGCCGGTGCGCTTGGCGGCGGCCGCCAGGGTGAATTGATCCGCGAGTTCGGCCGCGCACGGCAGAAAGCCGGCGGCGAAAATGGACTGCAACGCGCGCACGGCGGCGCTCATCGCATTGAAACCCACGGCCAGATTCGCCCGGAACGGCGGGAGCGGAATGAGTTTCAGCGTCGCCTCGGTGATGACGCCCAGCAGCCCTTCCGAGCCGACAAACAGCCGGTGCAGGTCAAAGCCGGTCTTGTTTTTATGCGTGCGGCCGCCGAGCCTCACGATGTCGCCGTTGGCCAGCACAACTTCGAGGCCGAGGACGTAATCGCGGGTGACCCCGTATTTCAGGCAGCGCGGCCCGCCGGCATTGGTCGCGATGTTGCCGCCGAGGGAATTCTTGGCGCGGCTCGCCGGGTCGGGCGGATAAAAGCGCCCGCGCTTTTCCACGGCGGCCTGGAATGCCGCCGTGTTGACGGCCGGCTGGACAACGGCGACGAAATCCGCCGGGTTGATCTCCAGGATCTTGTTCATCCGCTCGGTCGAGAGCGCGATGCCGCCGTGCCGCGGCACGCAGCCGCCGACGTAGCCGTGGCCCGCGCCGCGTGGGGTGACGGGGATTTTATGTTTGCTGGCGAAGGCTAAAATCTTGCTGACCGACTTGGCGGAGCGGGGCAGGGCGACCGCGTCGGGTTGATGGACGGCAAACCATTTGTCGCCGGCGTATGCGGCGAGCGTGGCGGGTTCGAGAAAAATTTCGCCGGGCAGCAGTTTTTTGAGCTGCCGGAGCTGGCGGAAAAAGTTCATTCGGCGGGCGGGTCGTTCGGCGCGTCTAAAAATTCCCGGGCTTCGGCAAATTCGGAGGCGGGCACCTGCACGCGGATGCCGCCGACGCCCAGCGCGTAGCCCTCCATGCCCAGCGCCGCGGCTTCGTCGGCCACAAACGGATGAAAGCCGGCGGCTTCCAGGCGCGAGAACACCAGCTGGGCGTCGGCGGGATTAAACGCCTTGTAAAGGGTGACGGGATTCATTTTGGGTTTTCCGGCTTCACCTCGGTGAAGATCAGCACGCCCGCGCCGGTCTGGACGGTGCTCAAGACGTGGGCGTTCACGGTCTGGCCGACTTGATCCTGGCCGTTGTTGACGATGACCATCGTGCCGTCCGGCAGGTAGCCGATGCCCTGGCCCTTGTCGCGGCCTTCGCGGACGATTTTGATCTGCACCACTTCGCCGGGGATGAGCGCGGCCTTCATCAGGTGGCCGATCTCGTGGAGATTGACGCAGGTGACGCTTTGCAGGCCGGCAACTTTGGCCAGATTGTAGTCGTTGGTGTAAAGCTTGGCGTTCAATCCGCGCGCGAGGCGGACGAGCTTGGCGTCCACGCCTTTTTCCTCGGGGAAATCGCCGTCGTGGATGCGGACTTCGATTTTTGGATTGTTCTGCAGCCGGTTGAGCATTTCAAATCCGCGCCGGCCGCGGGCGCGCTTGACGTCGTCGGCCGAGTCGGCGATCTGCTGGAGTTCCAGCAGCACAAACCGCGGGACGACCACCAGGCCCTCGATGAATTTCGCCTCGATGAGGTCGGCGATGCGGCCGTCGATAATCACGCTGGTGTCAAGCAGCAGGAGGTTGTCCGGCTTGTTTTGCGGGGAGAACCGCACGTAGGGGATGATCAATGAAAAATCCTCCTTATTGCTGCGCATGGCCAGCACGATGCCGATGTAGCCGAAGCTCAAAAACAAAGCCAGCCGGATGAGCCAGATGGATTTTTCGTCCGCATTCATGAACAGGCCGGAATGTTCCACCAGCAGCGCCACGAACCACCCGAGCAGCAATCCGAAGGTGGTGGCTGAAAAGGCGCGGAGCGAAAAGCCTTTCAGCATCTCGTCCACCGCGATGAGCAGGCCGCCGAAGCCGAAGCCGATCATCATCCCGATCACTTCGCCGTGCTCGTGGCCGACGTATTCCGGGCGGACCTGGCTGATGGCGTAGCCGCCGGCGATGCAGAGGCCGAGAAACAGGAAGCGGATGGACCAGAGGGGTGTCATGGGCGGTTGCGGGGTGAGGTGAGTGTGGGGTTGGGCGTGTTGGTGGCGGCCGGCGGTTTGTGCGACCACAGGATGCCCCAAAGTCCGAGGCGGTTCAAGTTGCTGCTGGTGACGGCGAGATTGGCGGCGATACTCTGGAAATTGGTCGCCAGTTCCGGGTTTTGCAGCACGGTGCCGGCGAGGCCCTTGCCCGCCTGCAAATCGACCGCGAGCTGTTTGAACGTGGCGGTGGCGTCGGCGATATCCCGGGTCGCCAGGCTGATGTTTGCGCTGTTCGTGGCGAGCACGCCCTTGGCGGAGTCCGCCAGCTGGATCAGGTCGGTGGAGAACAGCACCACGTTGCTGACGGCATAGCCGACCTGCGCACCATTGGTGGCCACGATGCCGTTGATGTCCTTGACCGTGTCGAGCGCCTGCTCGGTGAATAATTTCATGTTCGTGATCGAGGTGCCAAAGCTGGCAAGGGTCTGCGCGTTCAAAACCTGCGCGCGTAGGTCGCTCACGGACGCGTCGAGCTTTTTCGCCGTCTCGTCAATGCGCTGGATGAAGCCCGCCGCGTCCCGGGCGACCTGTTGCAGGTTGAAGGGCGACTGGCATTCCACCATGGCATTGTTGGTCAGCACCGGCGGGGTGTTGGTCGTCGGGATGATGGAGATGAACTGGTCGCCGAGAAAGCCGGATTGCTCGATGACGAACCGCGCGTCGTGGTAGATCGGGAATTCGTTGTAGATCTTCAGATCGATGATGACGCTCTTGCCGTCGGCTTCGAGCCGGATCTCCTGGACGCTCCCGACCTGCACGCCCGCGAGCAGCACGCCCGCGCGGGGCTTGATGCCGCCGACGTTGATCGCGTGCAGGTGCAGTTCGTAGGTGCCGCGCCAGAGGCTGGTGCTCTTGCTGAATTGCAGCAGGATCACGGCGAGCAGGGCCAGTCCGACAAAGACGAACAGCCCGACCTTGAATTCCAATCGCGATTTTTCCATGGTTAAATAAAGTTTTCCTTGGCGTCCGCCACGCCGTCCACGAACTGCCGGATCACCGCGTCCGTCGCGGTGAAGAGTTGCTCCGGCGGCCCGTTCGCATAAATTTTTTTCTCGTGCAGCATGATCACGTGGGTGCCCACGCGCCGCGCGCTGCGCATGTCGTGCGTGACGACGATGCTCGTCACTTTCAGCTGGTCGCGCACGCGGATGATCAGCTTGTCGATGCTGTCGGACACGATCGGGTCCAGCCCGGTCGTCGGCTCATCGTAAAGCACGATCTGCGGTTCGTAAACAATCGCCCGCGCCAGCCCGACGCGCTTGCGCATGCCGCCGGAGAGTTCGGCCGGCTTCTTGTGCTGCGTGCCCGGCAGGTCCACCATCTCCAGCGCCGCCGCCACGCGCTTCGCGATCTCGCCCGGCGTGAACTGTTGCTTCCGCTCCAGCGGGAACGCCACGTTCTCCGCCACCGTCATCGAATCGAACAGCGCCGCGCCCTGGAACACCATGCCGAACTTGGCGCGCACGCGGAGCAGGTGCCGCTCGTTCATGCCCACGATGTTCTCGCCGTCGATCAGCACCGCGCCGGCGTCCGGCTGCAGCAGGCCGATGATGTGCTTCAGCAGCACGCTTTTCCCGCCGCCGCTCCGGCCCATGATGACGACGGATTCGCCGTCCTCGATGCGCAGGCTCACGCCTTCCAGGATCGGCTGGGAGCCGAAACTTTTTTTGAGGTCGCGCACTTCGATCATATGCCCAGGATGACGCAGAGCTGTTCCAGCGTCATGGTCAGGAAAAAATTGGTGATCAGGATCGTGATGGAGGCATACACCACCGCCTCCGTCGTCGCGCGGCCCACGCCGTCCGCCCCCAGCCCGCAGGTGATGCCCTTGTAGCAGCCGATCAGCGCGATGATGCCGCCGAACACCACGGACTTGATGAGGCCGATCATCACGTCCGAATCGTGCGAATACTTCAGCATGTTATACCAGGCGTAGGTTGGGTCGATGCCGAGCAGGTGGACGCCTACGTAATAGCTCGCCGCGATGCCGACGGCCATGGATTCGATCGTCAGCAGCGGCAGCGCGATGTTCGACGCGATGAGCCGGGGCACCACGAGGTAATCCACCGGGTGGGTCGCCAGCGTGCGCAGGGCGTCGATCTGTTCCGTCACGCGCATCGTCCCGATTTCCGCCGCGATGGCCGCGCCCACGCGCCCGGAAACCATCAGCGCCGTGAGCACCGGCCCGAGTTCGCTGCACATCGAGACGCTCACCACGGCGAGCGTGGCCGTGTCCATCTTGACCTTGTGAAACTGGAAATAAGTCTGCGCCGCCAGCACCATCCCCGTGAACGCGCCGGTGACGATGACGACCGACTGCGACTTAATGCCGATGAAATAGATCTGGTAGAGCAGGTCGCGCCGCGAGAATTTAAAGGTGAGGACCGACGCGATGGCCTCGCGCGAGAGCAGGGTGATGCGCCCCAGCCCCGCCAGCCATTCGCCCAGCCATGTGCCCGCCAGAAAATTCATGGCCGGAATCTAGCAAACCGGCTCGGGCTTTGCCAGTGCAGGAATTGGCGGTGTTGCCTCCTCTTGGTTTTATTAAATACGCCTCGAAAACGGGTCGGCGGGCCGCTATTTTTGCGGGACGTTCTCATGATTGCCACCCTCCATCACGAATTATTGAATTCGCTCGACCTCAAAGTGCTGTCCGTCCAGCGCACCGAGGCGGGCCGCTGGTGGAATTTTCCGCATGTGATTAGTCCATTCTCCCGGCTGTGGCTGATCCTGGACGGCCGGGCCGTGGTGCGCCATCACGGGCGCCGGTTCGCGCTCCGCCCCGGCCAGTTGCATCTGGTGCCGCCGTTTGCCGTCCATGACTGTTCCTGTTCGCGGCGGCTGGACCATTACCATCTCCATTTCGCCGCGCGGTTGCCGGCGGGGATTGATCTGTTTTCGCTGCTGGACTGCGAATACCAGTTGGCGGCGCCCGCCGGGGCGCTGGCGCTGTTTCAGCGATTGGAAAAAATTTATCCCGACCGCAAACTGCCGTGCTTCGATCCCCGCCGCGAGGAATACCGGCGTTTTCCGGTGGTGACGGCTCAGGCGGAACCGCCCGCCAACGCCGTGGACGGTTTTGAGGCCGGGGGCGTGCTGACCCTCCTGATTGCCCGATTTCTGAAATCCGCCCGCTTCCATGAAGGCGTCCATGCGCGCGTCACGCGGCAGTTTCTCGCCGTGCAGGAATTCATCCACGCTGAGATGCGCCGCCCGATCACGCTGGCGGACCTCGCCAAGGTCGTGTCGTTGCACCCCACCTATTTTTCCGACCAGTTCAAGCGTGTCGTCGGCGTGCGGCCTTTGGATTACCTGATGCGCCGCCGGATCGAACGGGCGCAATATCTGCTGCTCACCAGCCAGGCGTCCGTCAAGGAGATCGCCGACGCCGTCGGCATTGCCGACCCCGCCTACTTCAGCCGGGTGTTCACGCGTTTGTGCCGGGTGGCCCCTTCCGCTTATCGTGCCACCCATGCCAGCTAGCCGGCGGGCGGAACGGAAACCTGTGTTAAGTCCAAGGATTTAGTGCCCGTGTCCATGCAAATCTGCTGCCGCGCGGCGGCCGATTTGAGATGATGAAAGCGCAACCACGACTGATTAAATATTATGAAACTCTCTGTCTTCAACGGTTCTCTTCCCAAGATCGGCATTCGCCCCACGATTGACGGTCGCCTCGGCGGCGTCCGCGAGTCGCTCGAAAAACAAACGATGGATCAGGCCAGGGCTGCCGCGAAATTGATCTCCTCCACGCTCCGCTATCCGAATGGCGAGCCCGTGGAATGTGTCATCGCCGACACGTGCATCGGCGGCGTGGCGGAAGCCGCCGCGTGCGCGGAAAAATTCGCCAAGGCCGGCGTGGGCGTCTCGCTCACCGTCACGCCCTGCTGGTGCTACGGCAGCGAAACGATGGACATGAATCCGTCTGTGCCGAAAGCGGTCTGGGGCTTCAACGGCACCGAGCGGCCCGGCGCGGTGTATCTCGCCGCCGTATTGGCCGGTCATTCACAGAAGGGCATTCCCGCGTTCAGCATCTACGGTCGCGATGTGCAGGACGGCGGCGACAAATCCATTCCCGCCGACGTGCAGGAAAAAATTCTCCGCTTCGCGCGCGCCGGTCTGTCGGTGGCGTTGATGCGCGGCAAGTCCTATCTCGGCATGGGCGGCGTCTCGATGGGCATTGCCGGTTCCATCGTGGACCAGCCGTTCTTCGAGGATTATCTCGGCATGCGCGTGGAGACGATTGATATGACCGAGTTCCTGCGCCGCATGGACAAGGGTATTTTTGACCAGGCCGAATACCAGAAGGCGCTCGCGTGGGTGAAATCGAATTGCCCCGAAGGCAAAGACTACAATTCGCCCAAGACCAAGCGCTCGCGCAAAGCCCTCAACAGCGAATGGGAGAAGTCCGTGAAGATGTCGCTTATCGGCCGCGACCTCATGGTCGGCAACCCGGTCTTGAAGAAGATGGGCTTTGGCGAAGAGGCGCAGGGACATAACGCCATCGCGTCTGGTTTCCAGGGCCAGCGCCAGTGGACGGATTATCAGCCGAACGGCGATTTCCTGGAAGCCATTCTCAATACGTCCTTCGACTGGAACGGCATCCGCGCGCCTTACATCGTCGCGACGGAAAACGATTGCCTCAACGGCGCCTCGATGCTGCTCGGGTATCTGCTCACGAACACCGCGCAGATTTTCGCCGACGTGCGCACCTACTGGAGCCCTGAATCGGTGAAGCGCGTTTCCGGTCACACGCTCGACGGCCACGCAGCCAGCGGCATTTTGCATCTGATCAATTCCGGCCCGGCCACGCTTGACGGCACCGGCCAGCAGGAGATTGACGGCCAGCCCGCGATGAAGCCGTTCTGGGACATCACGAACGCCGAGGCCAGGAAATGTCTTGGCGCGACAACGTGGCATCCGAGCATCACGGAATATTTTCCCGGCGGCGGCTGGAGCACGCGCTTCCTGTCGCGCGGCGGCATGCCGGTGACGATGTGCCGGTTGAACCTCGTCAAAGGTCTCGGCGCAGCCTTGCAGATCGCCGAGGGTTACACGGTGGATTTGCCGGCGCACGTCCACGACGCGCTCGACCAGCGCACGAATCCGACGTGGCCGACAACTTGGTTCGCCCCGAACCTGACGGGGCAGGGCGCGTTCCGCGACGTTTACTCGGTGATGAATAACTGGGGCGCGAACCACGGCTCCATCAGCTACGGTCACATCGGCGCGGATTTGATTTCCCTGGCGTCCATGCTGCGGATCCCGGTTTACATGCACAACGTGGCGGCGGAAAAAGTGTTCCGTCCGAGCAGTTGGGCGGCGTTCGGCACGGCGGACTTGGAAGGCGCGGATTATCGCGCGTGCCAGAATTTTGGGCCGCTCTACGCGTAAGTGCTTGCGCACGGCCACCGATTAAAATTGAAACACGAACGGCGCGGAAATCAATCCGCGCCGTTTCTATTACGTGGCTGGTTGTTTACGCGGTTTGTCAGCGTGCGCTGCCTTGGTTTTAGTTTTGGTTTTCTTGGGCTTCACCGGCGGCTCTGCCGGGGGCAATGGTTCTGGCAGCCACAGATAGCGTCCGCAGTTCCCGCAGATCTGGATGTCGGTGCCATTCATCAGGATCAGCACCGTATTTCGGGGCACCTGCACATGACATTCGCCGCAGACCTGGCCCTTGATGACCGCGACGCCCTTTTTGCCGCGTGCCATCAGCCGGTCGTAATGGGTCAGGATGGGCGCCGGGATCCGGGTGCGCAGTTCGGCGAGCCGCTGCTTGCCTGGCGCCTTCGCCGTCCCGCTGCCTTCGAGGTTTTGAAGTTCCAGGAGGTTTTCAATGGTTTTTTTCATGGGTGAATGAAAATGGAATTCATTCAACCTGACCTTACGCCTTGGCGGCGGTTTCACCTAGACATCTTTTGCTTTGTTTCGATCGTGAACGATCACCGTCCGGGAGCCTGCCGGCGCGTCTCCGGTTGATCCAAATGCCTGTATTCGCTAAGTCGACTGGCTGCCGCTTCGCCCCCGGTGATTGATTTGATTTCTAAACCGGCTCGGCTGTTGTAGCTTTTGGTCGTGATTCGCCGGCTGATTTTCTGGGTGGTCAAAGTAGTCCTGCTGGTGTCGGCATTGCTGGCGCTGGTGGTCGGCATTGCGTGGTTTTATCCGGAAAAATTTCTCTGCGTGGATAGCGGGAAAGTTTCGGCCGAGGTGATGGTGGTGCTTGGCGGCGGCATGCATGAGCGGCCTGAGCGCGCCGCGGAATTATTCCGGCAGCACGCCGCGCCGCGCATTATCATCACCGGGGCGGGGGACGATCGGATCAATCGTGCCCTTCTCCTGAAAAACGGTGTGCCGGCCGGCGCGATCCAGTTGGAAAGCGATTCCCTGACGACGCGGGAGAATGCGGAGTTCACCATCCGGCGGCTGCGCGCGCAGCACGTCCACAGCGTGATTCTGGTCACAACGTGGTATCATGCGCGGCGGGCGCAGCGGACGTTCGAGCATTTCGCGCCGGAGATCACATTTTATTCGCGCCCGTCGTATTATGCCTTCGACCGTGAAGACTGGTCCAAGCCCGGCAACTTCAAGCGGATGCGGCTGGAATTTTTGAAGCTGCCGGGTTACTGGCTGCGCTATGGTGTGAATCCATTTTGAAAAAACTTGCCTTGGGCGCCGCGCTGTGGCTACAATGCCGTTCCTTGATCGCGGGGTGGAGCAGCCCGGTAGCTCGTCAGGCTCATAACCTGAAGGTCGTTGGTTCAAATCCAGCCCCCGCAACCAATTTCCGGCCCTGAGACTCACGTTTCAGGGCCGTTTTTGTTGGGTTTTATGCGTTTTCACGGTTTTACCTCCCGATTTTGTAAAATGGCGAATATCCCGAAATGTGGTGGCCAAAATCACCCACAACCGCACACACAAATCCCACACACCTTCAGTCCCGTTCACTTCGTTTCATTATTTGCATCCACCAAGCCGCGCAATTGACCGTGACGGTGCGCCAGGAACCAAATGCCGACCGCACCGCCACCTTTGAGTAGGCCTCGCTGTTCACCTATGAAATCATCTTCACTCATTTCCACCGAACAGCCACACCGGCGGCTGGGCGAGTGAACTACGAGCTGTGCTGCGAGCGCCTCAGGTCTCCTGTTTTCAGTTTCAGTATCCGGTTCCAGCCTGATGCTGCACCAGCATTTGCCCTGAGGGGCAAGGGATCGATTGCAAACGGGGTTTCTGTTCGTGTTGGTCCAGTTAATTTCATGTCGCAGCCTAATAATCATGGTGGCCAGTATGAAAAGTTCAGTTCATACTCTTCGGAATTCCTAAACTATGTATGGCATGGTAAATAAAGCGGTAGAAGATATGGTGGTCTTGCGGCATGGCGAGATGGCTTGGGAACAAATCAAAACCATGGCCCGTGTGGACGTGGATGTGTTCATGAGTAATGAATGCTATGCGGACGATATCACCTATAAGCTTGTAGGTTCCGCAAGTCAGGTTCTGAAAGTGCCGGCGGACCAAATCCTGATTGAATTTGGAGAGCACTGGGTGCTGCACACTGCGCAGGAAGGTTATGGCGGGCTGATGAATGCAGCTAGTAATTCGCTGTCGGAGTTTATGCGCAACTTGCCAAACTTTCATTCCCGAATGACGATGGTTTTTCCCAAGTTGCAACCGCCCCATTTTGAATGCACGGAGATCACGGGGCAGTCCTTGAGACTGCATTATCATTCGCATCGGCAAGGACTCGCGCCGTTTGTGGTGGGAGTGATGCAGGGGCTGGGTAAAAAGTTCAACACGCCGGTCACGGTGTGGCAGACTACCGTAAAAGACCAGGGTGCAGACCACGATATTTTTGAAGTGACTTGGAAAGCGATACCATGAGTGAGGCAAAACATACAGCGAGCCTGCAAATCGGACTGCCGCCGGAGCAGTTTGCCGTCGCCTTCCCGTTTCATTTTGCGTTGGATTTAAATCTAAAATTCCTGCAGTGCGGTTCCACGCTGCGCCGCATTTGCCCGGATGTTCAGCCGGATGCGGGGTTGACTGCGATTTTCAATAGCGTTCGGCCGACGGGAGGAATCTCGCTGGAATGGGTGCGGAAAAACCTGCTACATTTCTTCCTGTTCGAGCATCGCAAGACGAAACTATTGTTGCGTGGCGAATTCATGCCGCTGCCCGGAAAGGACGTCCTGTTATTCCTGGGTTCGCCGTGGTTTACCGATTCGTCTGAAATTGCCGCGCTGGGTCTGAAGTTCGAGGATTTTGCCATCCATGATCCAGTGGCCGACATGCTCCAAGTCTTTCAGGCAAACAAGCTCGCGCTGGCGGATGCGAAGAAGCTGGCCGACAAGCTGACAGCCCAGCGCGCGGAATTGCGCATCGCCAACGAACGGTTGCGGCAGCAGGAGGCAGAGACGAACAAGCTCGGAATCATCGCCGCGCGCACGGACAACGCCGTGGTGCTCACCGACGCCAAGGGCAAGGTGGTTTGGGTCAATGCCGGCTTCACGCGGCTTACGGGTTACACACTTGAGGAGACGCTTGGCAAGAGCCCCGGTTCGCTGTTGCAAGGGCCCGAGACCGACCTCGCCACAGTGAGATACATGCATAGCCAGCTGTCCAAGGGCGAAGGTTTTAAGGCTGAGATTGTTAATTACACCAAGACCGGCCGTAAATATTGGCTGGCCAGTGAAGTGCAGCCCATTCGGGACGAAGTCGGCCAGATCATCAACTTCATGGCGATTCAGAGCGACATCACGGAACGCAAAAATTCGGAAACCCTTTTGCTCCAAACCAGCGCACTGCAACGTGCCATGCTCGAAGGCGCGGGTTACGCCATCATCGCCACCAATACTAAAGGGATAATCCAACTTTTTAATTCAGCAGCCGAGCGAATGCTCGGATATTCCGCTGCCGAAATGGTCGGCAAACAATCACCGGAAGTTTTCCATATAGCGGAAGAAGTGGACGCTCGGGCGAAAGAACTCACCGCTGAACTGGGCCGCGAGGTGTCACCAGGCTTTGAAGCTTTCGTCGCCAAGGCCGAACTCGGGCGGCCCGACCAGCGTGAATGGACCTACATCCGCAAGGATGGGTCACATTTTCCGGCTTTGCTTTCGGTCACAACGCTATTTGCCGAGCGCGGGAAGATTACTGGGTATCTTGGCGTGGCCTCGGATCTGACCGAGCGTAAGTGTGATGAGGAAAAATTGCGCAGCACCGTATCCGAACTTGAACGGTTCAATCGCGCGATGCTAAACCGTGAGGAGCGCGTGCTTGAATTGAAGCATGAAATCAATCAGTTGCTTGCCGCCGCCGGTCGGCCACTCGCATATCCGTCCGCACTCGATTCAAAAAAACCAACTTAAAGCCTTTACTCAACAATGCAAACCACCACCTGCCGCTGGACCAAAGAAACCGGTTGGAACTTTCCCGCCACCATCGTCTCGGCGCCGCAGCTGGTGCTATATTTTGGCGCGACCGCGCAACTTGATGGCGACGCACTGGCGGTGCGCGAGTTGGTGGCACGGTTTCCCAAGGCTGTCGTCTGTGGTTGCAGCACGGCTGGTGAAATCCTAGGCGGGCATGTTTTTGATGAATCCGTGGTTGCCGCGCTGGTGCAATTCAAATCCACTCACGTTCGTGCCGTGGCTGAATCCACTGATGGCATTGCCGACAGCCAAGCCGTTGGCCGCCGTGCGGCTGAGAAACTCAATATACCCGGCCTCCGCCATGTTCTCATTTTGTCCGATGGATTGTCCGTCAACGGCACGGCATTGGTTTCCGGCTTCAGTGAAATTCTCCCGACCGGTGTGGCGATTACTGGCGGCCTCGCCGGCGATGGTTCACGCTTCCAGCAGACATTTGTCGGACTGGGGGTCGAGATGAAGCGCAATCAAATTGTCGCCGTTGGATTTTATGGGCCAGATGTTGTCATCGGCTTTGGCTCGCGCGGCGGTTGGGAAGGATTCGGGCCGCGCCGACGCATCACGCGTTCGCAAGGAAACACCTTGCTGGAACTCGACGGCCAGCCGGCGCTCGCGCTTTACAAGCGTTATCTTGGTGAACGCGCCACCGGCCTGCCCGCCACGGGCCTGTTGTTCCCGCTCGAACTCACCAAGGACGCCACTGAGCAGGTGGGATTAGTGCGCACAATTCTGGCCGTGGACGAAACCAAACAATCACTGACTTTTGCTGGCGACATGCCGGAAGGCTGGTATGCCCGGTTGATGAAGGCCAGCGGTGATCAACTTGTGGATGGCGCGGCCAACGCCGGCAGCGATGCCGCCTTAAAAACCAGTGCCGCCGGTTCGTCACTGGCCATTCTGGTTAGTTGTGTCGGCCGCCGACTGGTGCTTGGTCAGCGCATTGAAGAAGAGTTGGAAGCCGTCATTCGCTCGTTGCCCGCGAACACCGAGGCCATCGGATTTTATTCCTACGGCGAGGCTTGCCCGCCGGCCGGCAGCAAGGCGAGCGAACTGCATAATCAGACCATGACCATCACCATCATCGGCGAATTTGGCTGAAATGAACCTGCTGCTCCAGCGTCAGTTGCGCAAACACCTCGCCGGTCGTCCGCAAAACGACCCGGAGATGCTGGCGTTCCTGGCGGCAGTGGATGCGGCTTACAACGAACTGGAAGAAGATAAAAAATTTCTCTCGCATACACTCGAAGTCGCCTCGCTGGAACTGACCGAGGCGAATGAACGACTTCGGCGCGAAGCTGAAAGTCAGGTCCGACGCATCAGTGATTTCTTCGAGCAGACGCTCGACCTGCAGCCCAACATCATCTTTCGTTGCCGGAAAGTGGGTGATGAATTTCAAGTTCTGCTCGCGCGCGGCGGATTGCTGCACCGCCTCGGTTTACGCTGGGAACAAATCGAACAAGGCGGTCTCAAGACACTGGTGCCGGATGTGACCAAGAAGGATTACTTTGAGCGCGCCTGGCAGGGGGTCGACCAACGTTTTGAGCTGGAGCTGCCACATTTGAATCTGGTTTGCCAGGTTGCGGTTCATCCGCTTCGTGAAGATGGCTATGTGGTGGAGCTGATCGGCATTATCGCCAACGTCACGGCGCAAAAGCTGGTTGAGGAAAAACTCCGGCAAACTTCCAACGACGTCACCCGCCGTGCGCAAGAGCTGGAGCAGAACCGTCGGGTGATGTTGAGCATGATTGAAGACCTTGACCAGTCGCGGGCCAACGTCGAACACGAGCGGGATCGCGCCAACATTATGGCCGAGGAGGCCGGGGCCGCCAATCGGGCCAAGAGCGATTTTCTGGCGATGATGAGCCATGAAATCCGCACTCCGATGAACGGCGTGATTGGCATGGCTGACTTGCTTCGGCAAACCGAACTAAATCCGCGCCAGCGCGAATTGGCGGATGCCGTTTCGCAAAGCGGTTTAGTCATGATCGAGATCATTAACGACGTGCTCGACTTCTCAAAGATCGAGGCGGGGCAGCTGGTTATTTCTTCCGAAGAATTTGTCCTGCGCTCGCTGGTTGACGGGGTGCTGGAAGTCGTTTCGCACCGGGCCCTGGAGAAGGGGCTGGCGCTCGCCGGCATCGTTCATCATGACATTCCAGAACGCCTGATTGGCGACCCGGCACGACTGCGGCAGGTTTTATTAAACCTCGTCAGTAACGCGGTCAAATTCACCGATTGCGGCGAAGTCAGTCTGCGCGTTTCAAAAATCGGCGCGGTTTCCGGCGTCGTTCAGTTGCGGTTTGAAATCCGCGACACCGGCGTCGGCTTGACCGGCGAACAGGTCAAAAAACTTTTCAATCCGTTTGTGCAGGTGGATTCTTCTTCGACCCGCCGATTTGAGGGCACCGGCCTCGGACTTGCCATCTCACGCCGCCTAGTCGAAAAGATGGGTGGCACGCTTGGCGTCGCGAGCCAGCCTCAAGTCGGGTCCAACTTTTGGGTAGAGATGTCACTGGTGCCCGCGAGTGGTAAACCGGCAGAGATTAGTCATCCCAACGTGGCCTTGGCCCGTGTGCTGGTCGCGACGCAACATCCATTGGAAGCGGAATCACTGTCAGAATATCTCCAATGCTGGGGCATCAAACCGAATTTTGTGGAAAGTTGTGACGCGTTACTGGTGCAGGTAAATGAACTCACCGCCGCCGGCTGTCGCCCGCAATTGATTGTTGTGGACGATGATTTACTGGTGGCCGCCGATCCCGCCGTGCGGGTGGAATTGGCAGCGCATACGCAAGGAATGCATCGCATACTGCTCGCCAACGCCATCGCAGCGATGGCGAACGAGGACACCAACATCCAGATTTTTCACAACGTTTTCCTCAAGCCTATCAAGGCTTCGCAATTATTTGACAGCGTGGCGGAGGCGGTTGAAGGCCGCATTGCCAGCGCCGTGCGCAAACGCGGTCTGCACACCGCTGGATCTTCGCAGCCCAAACCCGACATTGCGTCTTTGCGCATATTGCTGGCCGAGGATCACCCCACCAATCGCCGACTTTGTGAATTAGTGCTGGAGAGCTTTGGGCAGCGTGCCGATATCGCGGTGAATGGCCGTGAAGCTTTGCGGCGGGTGGAAATGCAGCCTTATGATGTCATCCTGATGGATTGCCACATGCCGGAATTAGACGGCTACGACGCCACGCGCGCCATCCGTGAATGGGAACAAAAAAAAACCGGAATTCACCGGCCCTACATCATCGCTTTGACCGCGAATGCGCTTGCCGGCGAACGCGAGCGTTGCCTCGCTGCGGGCATGGACGATTATATCACCAAGCCGTTCACTGCACTGCAACTGGAACGGGTGATCACCCGCAGCTTGAATCGCGCGGCTCCGGCTGAAGCTGACCCGCAAGCTGGTGCCGCCATCGAATCGTTGCTGTTCGACGTGAAGCGGCTGGATCAACTCTGCAAAGACTTGGACGACGACGGAGTATGTGCCATCGTGCGAGATTTTCTGGCGGAGTTTCCGGGGCAGGTGATTCAGTTGCAGAAACTCGCCGGATCGGCGCAGTGGGAGGAATTTGCCGGCCTGGCCCATTCGATGCAGGGCATCACGTCATCACTCGGGTTGGGTATCGTGCCGGCAAAGTTACGCGAGTTAGAAGCGGCTGCCCGCGCGCAACCATCGGAATCTATACGCCCGTCATTATCAGCGCTGAATAAGGCGGCGGATGAATCCGTAACCGTCCTGAACGCCTGGTTAACGGCTCACACACATTAGGACTATGACGCAAATCATCATCAACCAACTAGATTATCTACAGCTCTTCTGCGGGTTGAACTGGCTGTTGCTGATAGTAGTCATTCGCGCCGGGAACTGGGGGCAAAGGCATTGGTTGAATTCCAAAGTATTTGCCATCGTGATTGGCCTGATCATTATTTTCCATGGCTGGGAAGCGCTGACAATCTCCAATGTTAGCGATCCACTTATGGGTGTTTCCGCCTGGGCCTGGCTCATGGTTAGCCAGAGTATGGGGTTGATATTTTTAGTGATCGGTGCTTGGTGGTTTTCCCCGCGCTGCCGGACGGCGCGGATGGCCGGGGGCATGCGTAAAGATGCTACCCTTTGGCTAATCATTTTCTTTAGCGTGCTGATGCTGACCGGCTTGGGCGCAACGAAGTGGCATGAGCATCAGCGGCAGGCGACCCTCCGGAAAGAATTGATCGCCCGGGCGCGGATCGCGACGGCGGCGGTTGATGAGTTTCTGCTTAAGAATTTGAAAGGGGCCGAGGAGGATTTGAATTCTCCGGCATACCAGCGACTCAAGACCCAATTGATGGAGTTGGACGCTTATAGTCAGGATTGCCGGTTTGCTTATATCTGTTGCCAGCGCGGTGGTGAAATTATCTTTGTGGCCGACTCAGAGCCGACGAATTCTAAAGATTATTCACCACCAGGACAGGTTTACACGGAGGCGAGCATTGGCCTGAAGCGTGCTTTGAGCAATCAGGTCGAAGTTTGTGAAGGGCCGACTCCGGACCGCTGGGGCAATTGGGTTTCCGGTTACGCGCCGCTTCCATTGAGCTGGCCGGGGGCGCCGAAAGCGGTGTTCGGATTTGATATTGATGCTCGCGATTGGCAGAGCCAGTTGCGGCGTGAACGTGCCACCCCATTGGTGACGATGGTGTTGGTGGTGTCACTTTTTTTTGTGCTCTTTATCGCCTATCAAAAATTGGAGGACAGCCTGGCTGAAGCTCGCAAGCTCGCTGCTGATGCCGAGGTGGCCAACCGGGCCAAGAGCGATTTTCTCGCGACCATGAGCCATGAAATCCGCACGCCAATGAATGGCATTCTTGGCATGACTGAATTGCTGCAAGGCACCCGGCTTGATGCCCGGCAGCGTGAGCTGGCGGAAACCGTCCTGAACAGTGGACGTTCACTGCTTGCTATCATCAATGACATCCTGGATTTTTCAAAAATTGAGGCCGGCAAACTTACCCTGACCAGCGAGGAATTTGCATTGCGAAATATCGTTCAATCGGTCGTTGCCCAAGTTGCGCAATCCAATCCCACCAAAGCCGTAATGGTCACAGCCGATGTGGAAAGGAACGTCTCCGCCGAATTTCGCGGTGACGCTGGCCGTATGCGCCAGATCCTTTTAAACCTCGTGGGCAACGGTTTCAAGTTCACCGAAATCGGAACAGTCCTGATCCGGGTGCGGCAACTGGACATCGTTGAAAATATGGCCCGTTTGCGGTTTGAAGTAAGGGATACCGGACCAGGCATTCCCGAAGCGCTCCGGCCCCAAATCTTCAGACCCTTTCATCAGGAAGATTCCTCGTCGTCAAGACGGCATGGTGGCACAGGCCTCGGTCTTGCCATCTGTCATCGACTGGTGGAACTGATGGCGGGTCAAATCGGTTTTGAAAGTGTGCCCGGCAAGGGTGCCAAGTTTTGGTATGAAATTAGCTTGCCCATCGTGGCCAGAAAATCCAACACCCAAAATTTCGTCGGGCTGGCGCCGATGACGAAGCGCGTATTTCTCGGCATGAGCCACGCCATCAACCGCCGGCTTACCTTGTTGTCTCTCCAAAAACTGGGCTGTCAGGCGGAGGGCTTTGGCTCCGCGGCCGAACTGTTGGACCGGATGAAATCACAAACCTGCGAAGTGCTGCTCTTGGAACGCGAGTTGCCGGATCAAAATGGATTGGAGCTGACCAAACACATTCGGCAGGCTGAAAATTCCGGCACAAAAGCACATCGCATTATCGGATTGTCGACGACCGGCTCGGCAGAAGGCCAGCGGGCCTGGCTTGAGGCCGGTGCCAACGCGGTGTTGGTCACGCCATATACGCTAGCCCAGCTTGGCGAGATTCTGAGTACCACAGACGGGGCTCGGTCCGGATAGGCATTTAAAAAATGAAACTGCTCTACGTCCATGAACGATTCGGTGCGCTCGCCGGTGCGGAAGCCAACGCACACATCACCGCCACGGAACTCGGCATGCGCGGTCACAGCCTCGGCATTTTGCACGGGCCGAGCACAGGCAAAAACGAAGCCGGCTGGCAAACTACGTTTCCATTTCGGGCCGCATTCGGCGAGAGCGACAACTCAGCCATCGTCAAAAAGGCGCTGGCCGATTTTTCGCCCGAGGCCGTTTACGTGCACAAGATGGCCGATCTCACGGTCATCCAAACGCTCGTCGAAAGCGGCATGCCGCTGCTCCGCATGGTCCACGACCACGACATCTATTGCATGCGGAGCTACAAGTATAATTACTTTACCCGTAAAATCTGCACGCGCGCCGCGTCGCCGTATTGCATTTTTCCCTGCCTCGCGTCCGTCGTGAAAAAATCCGGCGGCGGCTTCCCGCTCAAATGGGTCAGCTATTCGGAAAAGAAACGTGAAATCGCCTTGAACCGACGCTTTGACCGCATGGTCGTCGTCACGAACTACATGCGCGACGAGCTTTTGAACAACGGCTTTGACGCCAAGCGCATCGAGATTCACGCGCCCGTGCCGCGCATGGGTGATCCGAATTTGCGCAGCAGTTTCAGTGATCGCAACTTGATCATCTACGCCGGTCAGATCATTCGCGGTAAGGGCGTGGATGTTTTGCTGGAAGCGCTGGCTCAGGTAAAGACGAAATTTGAGTGTGTGATTCTCGGCGACGGCAATCACAAAGCGTTTTGCGAGGAACTCTCCAAAAAGCTCGGACTAGGCGACCGCGTGACCTTCAAAGGATTTATCCCGCAGGAGGAATTAAAAAACTATTATCGCGAATGCACCGTCGTCGCGTTGAGTTCGCTCTGGCCGGAACCGATTGCCACGATCGGCCTCGAAGTCATGCGCTACGCGTTGCCGGTGGTGGCGTTTGATGCGGGTGGCATCAAGGATTGGCTGCTCGACGGCGAGAACGGATTTCTCGTCCCGTGGATGGATCGCGCCAAATTTGCCGGGCGCATTGACCAGCTATTGAACGACAAACCGCTCGCCCAAAAACTCGGTGCGGCCGGATTGAAACTCGTCAGCGCGCGTTACGATTTTGAAACTTACATCGGAGACCTTGAAAAAATGTTCGCGCGCGTCATCGCCGAGAAGAAAAATTTAAAATGAAATCGCCGGTTCACGTTGCGGTCGTCGGCGGCAGCGGCTCAGGAAAAACCTGGCTGGCAGAGAACCTCGCCGCCGCGCTCGCGCCGCGCGCCGAGCGTTTGAGCCTCGACGATTTTTACCGCGACCGCTCTTCGCTTTCGCCGGTGGAACGCGATGCGGTCAATTTTGACGACCCCGCGGCGATTGACTGGGAAAAATTCCGCGCGGTTTTCGGCGCGATGCGCGCCGGCGAAAAAATTGGTTTGCCGGTTTACGATTTTGCAACCCACACGCGGAAAGCTGCCCCGCGAATTTTCTCCCCGCCGCCGCTGGTAATCTGGGATGGGCTTTGGCTGCTGCACCACGACTGGCTGCGCGGGCAATTTGCGCTGACGGTTTTCGTGGAATGCGGCGCGGAAGAGCGTTTTCACCGGCGCGCGGAGCGCGATGTGCGCGAGCGCGGGCGCAGTTTTGCGTCAGTGCGCTGTCAATTTTTCGAGCACGTCCAGCCGATGCATGAGCGTTTTGTGGAGCCACAACGCCAGCAGGCCACTCAAAGTGTTGATTCGCCAATAAACGCTAAGACTTTGGATGATTTGGTGCATAAGTTGCTGCCTTTAATGGCGTAAACTATGCGAAACGCAGATTAATCAGAAATGACAGAAATTGAAATCCGAGAGCGCATGACAGCCAGGCTGTTGTCGGCGCAGACACCGTGGGGGCGCGCGCGTTTGAATTTCTATGTGAAATGGAAACACACAGCGTGGAACGTCACCACGGGTTTGGCGTATTTTCTCAAGCGCGTGTTCGACATCGTCGTGAGTGTCATCGCGCTGATATTGCTCGCGCCGGTTTTTCTCGGCATCGCCATCGCGGTGAAGCTGGATGGCGGTCCGATTTTTTTCCGGCAGACACGATTCGGTTTGCACGGTCGCGAATTTGGAATGTTGAAATACCGCTCCATGTGCGTGGACGCGGAGGCGAAGTTGAAAGACCTGCTCGCCCAAAATGAAAAGAAGGAAGGCATCACGTTCAAGATGAAGGACGACCCGCGCATCACCAAAATTGGCAAAATCATCCGCAAGACGTCGCTCGACGAACTGCCTGTAAACGGCGGTTGAAAAGTGCGGCGGGTGGCGCTCGAAAAGTGCCTCACCTTCCGAGCAAAGGGAACTGGATTTTCAGGTCTCCGTCAAGCTGTTGATTCCGCTTCGAGGTAGAAGCAGCAGGAGGGGGAGCTTCGA
>CAIXPZ010000185.1 GCA_903921455.1 uncultured Verrucomicrobia subdivision 3 bacterium
CGAAGCTCCCCCTCCTGCTGCTTCTACCTCGAAGCGGAATCAACAGCTTGACGGAGACCTGAAAATCCAGTTCCCTTTGCTCGGAAGGTGAGGCACTTTTCGAGCGCCACCCGCCGCACTTTTCAACCGCCGTTTACACCGAATAAAGCCGAAGACATTTTGAAGGTTGATGCTGATGAGGATGGCATCGGTGGGGACGATTGCGCGGATGCGCTGCGGTATCTGGTGGCCACGAAGTCGCGGACGATCACGCAGCGGAAGTTGCGGGGGCTTTAGAAATTTACGAATGACGATTTACGATTGGGTGTGGCCTATCCTGATATTTTTGCTTGGTGGCACGGTTGCATCAGCAGTGAAGTCAAAGGAACCGAAATCGCAGTTTAGATAGACGTGACCATTTTCCACCTGGACGATCTCTAACTCTCCAAAAGAGTAATGATCCGATTCCATGGCCTGCACAAATCCAAAATCCATCCAGTTAGACACCCACTTTATTGGTGACCCGTCTCGATTGCAGATCTCCACCTTGAAAAAAGTCTTGTAGTCATGAGTGACTGTTAGCACTGCGTGACTTGCGCTAATCTCGAATTTGGTGACATCGCCACCAGCATGATCTTCGATGAATTTCATCTTTAATTGCCTAATAAATAATGGACGTCGGCTTGTGTAGGCTATCCGGTTTCTTGATTTTGACTTTAGGGCGGCGTCGGTAGTTTGTCGAGTTGAGTTTAAGCGGTTGGCCGGCGATTGAATAAGGGTTTTTCGTTTCTAGTTGAATTTTACTCTCCTTCTAAAATCGGCTTGGTTCTTGATGTAGATAGTGTCCGGCTCGTTGGGATGAGCATTCAGGTAAATCGCACCCGGCGTTTTAGTTTTTATTCGGTGATCCTCGAAAATCATAAACGACTGCCCCGTTGCGTCCTTGACGGCAAAACTAAGTGTTCCACCATCCGAAAAAATGCCGCTTGTGCCGTCTGGGTCTTTCGTAACCGGCAGGAAAATGTTGATGTTTCCTTGCACGAACACATTTGGATTTGGCTGTGTTTCCGCACAACCCATTAGCATTACCAGCAACAGAAAAATTCCAGCGTTTTTCATACGTAGCAAGGGAACGCTATTACTTAATAGTTACGGTGTCCAGAGCGCTGGCGCTTTGGCGTTGGGGTTCGGGGATGCGCAATCCCCGATGAAAAAAATATCGCGGCGAGCCACAAGGCGAAGCCGCGAAAAATTTTTAGCCGACGTTGGGGTCAACGGCGGTGTGATGTGTTTGGCGTGGGCTAGGCCGGTTGGAAATCGGTCCGGTAAGTGGCGGCGAGTTGGGTGAACATGGGGTGCTGCTGGATGGCGCGGCCGAGCTTCTTCAAGCGGTCGTAAACGGTGCTGGCGCTGATCTGCCTGCGGCGGGCGTAGGCGTCAATGTTCAGGCGGGTGCCGGTCTCGTGCATGCCGAGTAACAGGCTATACAGCTCGCGGTCCTGGGCGGGGATGGCGGCGTCGATGAGGTAGAAGGCGCGGCGGGCTTCGGCGCGGGCGGCGTGCTCGTCGGGGGTGAGGCTGCCAGCGTCGGCCAGGTGGCTGGCGCGGACGGTGCCGGGCAAATCTTCGGAATGGTCGGCGTCGTCTTCATTGATGGCGAGATCGGTCATGTGGCGCTCTTGCTCTTTGCGGGACATGAACGTAATCACGGCATGGGTGACATGGCGGCGGGAAAAGCCAACCCTGCCGGTCTGGTTGAAATACTGGGCACAAGCGCCGAGGTCTTTGTGAATCAAAAAGTCTAGAGCCTCGTCCACCATGGCGGAACTGTCGCCAAGGCCATAGCGGCACAGGCAACGGGAAATGCGAGCGCGCAAAAAGTCGTTGGCGTAAATGCCAGCCTCGAATTCCACCCAAGCGGGATTGAGACGGGCGGCGGCGAGCTCGCCGTCGTGCTTGCGGGCGGTGGGCTTCGTGGATGTATCGGAAAGAGAAGTCATAAAAAAGGTGGGGCACGCTGTCACCGCGCCCCGTTGTGGCTTAGTTGGTGGTCACGGTGGCGGGGTGGTAAGCCTGATACTTCTCGTGGGGATCGCCTGCGCTGGAGAGACGGAACTGGCCGCACGGGTGTTGCCACGCCTGCCGCGTGCGGTTCCCGTGAAAGCCAAGCTGCGCGAGGGTCTGGCGGACGGTGGGCGCGGGCTGTTCGCTGAACGAAACCCAAACCCACTTGCCAACCACCTCGGCCAACTCCCACAGGCGGCGGTCTTGCTGCTGCAACATCGCCAGAACCTTCTCGGTGGGCAGTGTGCGGTTCTGCTTCCGTGCTTCGGTGTCAATCGGCAGACGGCTGTCTGTCTTAACGGCCTGCGCCTGCGGCGCGGCGGCTTGCTGCTCAACTGTGCGGATCTGGCCCGGAGTCCCTTTGGTATTTTTTTGTGATGTAGTTTTCATATGCTTTTTTTTTCTGCTCTGCTGTGCGTCTTCTGTCCGTCGCCCTTCATGAAAAAGCGGAAGCCCCAGCCCTCCCCCGTGGGAGTAGTCTTTAGAGGGCACCACGAGCGGGCGGGCTGGTCTTGGGCTGACGCCATGAGGGCGACGGAGAGAAGCGCAGAAGCAGAAAAAGCCGGCATTGAAAACGAAGCTGCCGACACAAAAAACCACCTACCAACCTATCGAGTGAAACGAGCGAAACTACCTACGAACGAAGAGAGCTGAACGAAGGAGAAGAATTACGAGGGGGAGCGGGCTGGCTGAAGCTCAGGCTTTCCGTTTTGCACAACTGCCAAAGCCCATAAAGCCTAAGAAACCTAAAAACCCCAAAAAGCCTTCATAGCCAGGAATAAAGCCGAGGAATCCGAGAAATCCAAGGAAGCCTAAATATTGGAGCTGGGTATTTTTCATACGCTTGGTTTTACGTTTTTGAATTTATACCCGGGCTGATGGCGTGTCCAGACTGTTTCACTGACCCGGCCCAATCACACTCAAGGCGGAGCGACGGGGTTGGCATGACGGATGCCGTCAAGCTGGCGCGGTGATTGCCACCAGGCGGGCAGCCGCAGTGCCGCCGGGGGACGGCGGGAAGCAATCACCGTGACAGTGCGGACGCGGGACGGCACACAACGCCACATTGTCTGACATAAATTCCGGGCCGAAGGGTCCCGCTTGCGGGGTGTGTCGGCCCGAACAGAATTTATGTGGGAGGTCCTTCCGGACTGGCACCATGGGAATTGCGACCGACCAGACGGACAATGTGTGTTGTGTGCTGTCCCGGCAGCAAGGTCAGCGTCCAGACTCGCAGCGGAGCGAGAATCGTAACGCTGGCCGTTCCGTCATGCCAACCCCGTGAGCGGAGCCGGTGACTGCGTCACAGCCACCATTTCGCCGGGTCTGTGACTGCGTCACGTCCACCAGGCACTGTCGCGATAGCGCGGTGCCAATTTCTCTGAGTCCCCGGTGATGGGTGTAGTGGAATGCTGGCCGGTTTTGGGGAGTCAGGGTCAAAACCGAGCCAGCTGGCCAACGAAACCCAGCATCGGGGTCTCGGACCAATTTGGCTTTCCCAGTGAGTCCGACC
>CAIXPZ010000186.1 GCA_903921455.1 uncultured Verrucomicrobia subdivision 3 bacterium
GAGTACTTCCGGGACGTGGAAGGCAAGGACGTGCTGCTCTTCATCGACAACATCTTCCGCTTCACCCAAGCGGGCTCCGAAGTGTCCGCGCTGCTGGGCCGCATGCCCAGTGCCGTGGGCTACCAGCCCACCCTGGCCACGGAGATGGGCGAGCTGCAGGAGCGCATCACTTCCACCAAGAAGGGTTCGATCACGAGCTTCCAGGCCGTGTATGTGCCCGCCGACGACTTGACCGACCCCGCGCCGGCCACGACCTTCGCGCACTTGGATGCGACCATCGTGCTCGAACGTTCCATTGCTGAGTTGGGCATCTTCCCCGCCGTGGATCCGCTGTCCTCCAGCTCCCGCGCTTTGGCGCCGGAATTTGTTGGCCAGGAACACTACGACGTCGCCCGCGGCGTGCAGAAGGTACTGCAGCGCTACAAAGATTTGCAGGACATCATCGCGATCCTGGGCATGGACGAATTGTCCCCCGAGGACAAGACCACCGTGTTCCGCGCCCGCAAAATCCAACGTTTCCTCAGTCAGCCGTTCACCGTCGCGCAGGTTTTCACCGGTCGCGAAGGCAAGCAGGTGCCGGTGGCCGAGACCGTCCGCGCGTTCAAGGAAATTCTGGAAGGCAAGCACGATGACGTGCCCGAACAGAACTTCTACATGAAGGGCGGCATCGACGAAATTAAAGAAGCGTGATCCGTTGAATCGTCGCATCGTTAAATCGATGAACGATTCGCGATTCAACCATTTAACGATTTAACGAACCCCATGGCTGCCACCTTAAAACTTGAGATCGTCACGCCGGAGGCGAAAATCTTCTCCGACGACGTGGAGATGGTGTCGCTTACTGGCATTGACGGGGACATGGGGATCTATCCCGACCACATGCCGCTCATGACCCAGCTGGTGGCCGGCGAAGTCATCGCGCGCAAGAATGCGTCCGACATCTCGCTGGCTGTGGGCGACGGGTTTATTCAGGTGACCAAGGATCGCGTCGCCATCCTCACCGACATGGCCGTCAAGCTGGAGAACATCGACGAAGCCGCCGCCGAAGCCGCCAAGCAGAAGGCCGAAGCCCGGCTAGCGCAGAAGCTGACCGACGAGGAAGCGGCCACCGTGCAGGCGGCCCTGGCCCACGCCACCGCCCAGCTCAACGTCAAGCGGCGTCACAAGAAATAATCTCAGGATTTTATCAGCCCAACGGCGCGAAGAATGTTCTCCGCGCCGTTTTGGTTTTAGCCGTTGGCGTCTGGTGTCCAGTTTGGGCTTTGCCAACGCGGGCGTGGAGTTGGAAACGAGGGGGTGTTGGTTTTCATCAGCAGACTTTACCAGACGCCGCTTGGCGCCATGGTCTGCCTTCTCATCTAATCTGGTTGGGCCACGTTTGGTTTTGCAAGGTAACGCTCACGTCTAGATGAAAGGAAGAATGTGAAATACAACAACGCGCTGACAAACTCCATAATGTCAAAAACCAAAACAGGGATGCTCAATGTTCCATATGCGTCACGCATCCAAACGAACCCACCCTGAACTAGGATAGCTGCTACCGCCATGAACAGACACAACCATGCGGATACACGATTCCGGCACCAAGTGCCGATGAGCAATAGGATGAACATCAAATGGATAACTGGGACATAAAATGTGGCTGGGCTTTGCTCGTAGAACACGCTCAGGACTGCATGACCAACGTGCGAAATGATCCAGCAACCCAACAGAGTATGTATGCGCTTTTCCATGACGTGCAAAGCGGTCTAACGAAAGCTGAGCCACCGCCGACTCGCGGCGTGAACCGCGACAGCGGAACTGGACCGTCCATCCCACGTTGCCGGCAGCGTTTTATTAAGCCTAATCATCGTCTAATCCTTTACACAATATCACGGCCAACTTTTTGCTGAAATAAATAGTCAATATGCCAATAAGCAATCCGCCAATAGCCGCTCCGATTGCGCCGATCCTGTGGGTGTCTAAAATTCCGGATAACGTATCGCTGAATCCGGTCAAAACAAAGCATGCTCCAATGATGCGCAAAAGCAGTGCTGCGAGCTGTTTTAGTTTCATGGCGTGTCACGCGTCCTAACAGGTATCCTCTTGAATTAATGGGGCCTATCCTGTCGGCTGGTTTCGACCTTATTCCCGCCCCTCCGTTGTGTCGAGCGTATTTTAGCGCCGTCGGCGCGGCATCTTCCAGTGCCAGAGCACGGCCACCATGCCACCCCTGCGGCATTTTTCCGGAGCGCGGACCTCAGGCCGGTCCACCGTGCTACCTTGTGAGGCTTTGGAATAGTCTGCGCGCAGGAAACAGCGTGCCTTGAAGCGGCGTGGACGCCGCGCACCTTGCTCCGGCGATGAGCAAGCGTTGGCGCGGTGTCAGGGGTGTTGTTCCCGTTTGCGGAGGACGATGACGGCGGCGACGCAGGCGGTCCACGTGGGGAAGTCGTCCACGAGCGGCACGAGTTCCACGGCAAAGGTGGGCAGGAACAGCAGATGGAAGCCGATGGCCCAGCTCACCAGTGCCATGGCGACGATGTCGATGGCTTGGTCCGCGAACGCCCAGCCGAGGGGGCCGAGGAGCAATTGGGTGCCGTCGGCGGCCACGGCCAGGCCGAGGGCCAGGAGCATCCGGGAGCGGGTCAACGGCGGGGTGCGGAAGAGCTTCGGGAGTTTTTCCGGCAATTTCATCCGCGGGCATTAAACCCAATCCGCTTGCCGCGTGAAAGCTTGTTTCTTAAAGTGTCGCGTGCTCGACATCAAATTGATCCGCGAAAAAACCGATTTTGTCCGCGCGCGCCTCGCCACGCGCGGCGCCGGGGACGAGGCGAAGATTGACGAATTGCTCCAGTGCGACGAGCAGCGTCGCAAAAGCGTGAGCGAGGTGGAGGCGCTGAAATCCCAGCGCAACCGCGTGAGCAAGGAGATCGGCGCGCTGATGGGCCAGAAGAAGCTGGCGGAGGCGGAGGCGAAGAAGGCCGAGACGAAGCATCTGGGCGAGCAGATCGCCGCGCTGGACAAGACGGCGGCGGCGGCGGCGGCGGCGCGGGATGCGCTGATGCTGCAATTGCCGAACCTGCCGCATGAGTCGGTGCCGCCGGGCAGGACGGCGGAGGATAATCCGGAGATCCGGACGCATGGCGCGAAGGCGAATTATGATTTCAAGGTGAAGTCGCATGTGGAATTGTGCGAGTCGCTGAAGCTGGTGGATTTTGCGCGGGCGGCGAAGTTGTCGGGGAGCGGCTTTCTGCTGTACACGAACTGGGGCGCGCGGCTGGAGCGGGCGCTGATCTCGTTCCTGCTGGATTTGCACATCACGCAGCATGATTACACGGAGGTGTCGCCGCCGTTCATGGTGGGCGAGCAATGCATGGTGGGCGTGGGGCAGTTCCCGAAGTTCAAGGATCAATATTATGGCGTGGCCGAGGGCGGGCGGGCGGAGGAGCTGGGGAAATTGTATCTGATCCCCACGGCGGAGACGCCGGTGGCGAACATCCATCGCGAGGAGATTCTGGCGGAGAAGCAGTTGCCGGTGAAATATTGCGCTTACACGCCGTGCTTCCGCGGCGAGGCGGGCGCGGCGGGCGTGGGCACGCGCGGGATGATCCGCGTGCACCAGTTCGACAAGGTGGAGCTGATCAAAATCGTGAAGCCGGAGAACGGCTACGAGGAGCTGGAAAAAATGGTGGCGAACGCGGAGAAGGTGCTGCAATTGCTGGGGCTGCATTATCGCGTGATCATGCTGTGCACGGGCGACATGGGCTTCGGCAGCGCGAAGACTTACGACATCGAAGTGTGGGCGCCGGGGCAGGGGAGCTATCTCGAGGTGTCGAGCTGCTCGAACTGCGAGGATTTCCAATCGCGCCGGATGAATCTGCGGTTCAAGACGGAGGCGGGCGAGAACAAGTTTCCGCACATCCTGAACGGGAGCGGGACGGCGCTGGCGCGGCTGTTTGTGGCGTTGATCGAGACGCACCAGCAGGCGGACGGCAGCGTGACGATCCCGGCGGCGCTGCAGCCGTATCTGAAAACCGATCGCATCACGGCTTAAGCGCGCATGAAAATATTACTCGCCAGCAGCGAGGTTTATCCGTTCTCCAAAACGGGCGGCCTCGCGGACATGGTTGGCGCGCTGGCGGGAGCCTTGGCCGAGGCCGGCCAGGAGGTGCGCGTGGTGACGCCGCTGTATCGCGGCATCCGCGAGAAGTTCCCGGCGCTGCGCAAGGTGGACTGGCGCTTCGACCTGCCGCTGGGGCTGAAGCAGGTCCAGGCGGAATTGTGGGAGCTGGACCTGAACGCGAAGCTGAAGATCTATTTCATCGACCACCCCGGCTACTTCCATCGGCCCGGCATCTATCAGGAGCAGCACATCAGCTACGCCGACAACGCCGAGCGGTATATTTATTTCGCCAAGTGCGTGGTGCATTTGGCGCGGTATCTGCCATGGGCCGCCGACGTGGTGCATTGCCACGACTGGCAGACGGGCCTGGTGCCGGCGCTGATGTTGCAGCAGAAACAGGAAGGGTGGGGGAAGCCGCCGGCGACCTGCCTCACGATCCACAACCTCGCGTATCAAGGGGTCTTTCCCGCGGAAGCATATGCGCTGACGAACTTGAGCAGGGATTTTTTCCACACGGAAGGCGCGGAATTTTTCGGACTGCTGAACTGCCTGAAGGCGGGCATTGCCTTTGCGGATTTCATCACGACGGTGAGCCCGCGTTACGCCCGCGAAATCACGACGGAGGAGTTCGGATGCGGCCTGGACGGCCTGCTGCGCCGGCGGCAAAAACATCTGGCCGGAATCCTGAACGGCGTGGATTACAGCGAATGGAATACGACGAAGAATCCGCATCTGTTCAAGCCGTATTCGGCCGGTCGCATGGCCGGGAAAAAAGTGAACAAGCTGGAGTTGCAAAAGCTGGTCGGCCTGCCGGTGGATGAATCCATTCCGCTGTTCGGCACGATTTCGCGGCTGGCCGAACAAAAAGGCATCGACATCCAATTGGGCGCGCTGTCCGAGATGCTGAACACGAAGATGCAATTTGTGGTGCTGGGCAGCGGTTCGCCGGAGTTTGAGCGCGGTTATCGCGAGCTGGTGCGACATTTTCCCACAAAGGTCGCCGTGCGGTTTGGTTATGACGAGAGTCTGGCGCACCGGATTGAAGCCGGCTGCGATTTCTTCCTGATGCCGTCGCGGTTCGAGCCCTGCGGCTTGAACCAGATGTATAGTTTGCGCTACGGGACGATTCCTATCGTTCGGGCCACTGGCGGATTGGATGACAGCGTGGTGGATTGGTCCCAAAACGCCAAAACGGCCACGGGTATCAAGTTCTCCACCTATTCATCCCGGTCGCTCGCGAAAGCGATCCGGAAGGCGCTAGTGCTTTACAGCCAGCCCAAACTGTTGGCCGGCTGCCGCCAGCACGCAATGATAGCAGATTTTTCATGGGACCGAACCGTTCATGAATATCTATGCATTTTTAAACGCTTATCCAACGAGCAATAATCAATGCCAACTTTAACTCCGCAATCAATTCATGGTGATAAATACTAAATATAACAAACATTGTGCATCTATATTGAAAGTGAGTATTGAGTTTGTTTATTGCGTCGGTATAGGTATTGCTTCTGTTTAATTAGGTCATTTATGCGCCAGCACTTTAAACTGGGTCGAACTGCCGGGTTTACGCTTGTCGAAATCATGATGGTGATTTTGATTCTGGCGCTGCTGTTGGCCATTGTGGTTCCGTATTACGTTAGGCAACGTGCCACGGCTCAAGCAGGGAATTGCATTAATAATCTCTATAAAATCGAATCAGCCTCGTATGTGTTTGCCCTGGAGAAAGGCCTGAAAACCGGCGACCCGATCATCTATCCTGACGACTTGAAGCCATATCTGAAACTGCGCCAATCGGGTCAAATCCCGCCATGTCCTGCGGGTGGCGTTTATGCCATCGCAGCGGTTGGTGATCGTGCCAGCTGCTCGTTAAGCAATTCAGTCATACCGGCGCATATCGCCCCTTGAGGGCCCATCAAATCACTTCAGCGTGTTGTAATGCTTGCTTAACTTCCGGCTGACCTTGCGTGGAAGGATTTTTGACGCGATTGCCGCGAGAATCTTATTTGTCAGCCCGGTAATGGATAAACATTTCCCGGCGCGGAAATCCGCATAGCCAAGCCGAGCCACCGTCGCGGCCGACATCTTCTTCGTCTGCGTGTTACGGATGCGATGGCTGCGCGCGACCTCCGAAAAGTTCGTCTCCGTAGGTCCCGGGCAAAGATCAGTAATCAAGACACCTGTGCCACATAATTCCTCATGCAATGCCTCAGAATACGACATCACGAACGCCTTCGTCGCATAATAGACCGCCATATTCGGTCCGGCCAAAAAACCCGCCACCGAACCCACGTTTAATATCCCTCCGCGCCGTCGCTCGATCATCCCCGGCAGAAACAACCCCGTCAGCGCGACCAGCGCGGTGATGTTCACTTGAATCATCTCTAGTTGACGCGCCAGCGGCAGCTCGGCGAAAGCGCCATGGAGACCGAAACCCGCATTGTTCACCAGCACATCCACGACCAGTCCCCTGCCCTTCACCTCGTCAAAAACAAATTGCGCCGATCCCGCCTGCGCCAAGTCCGCCGTGATGACATGAACTTCGATGTCATGCTCGTGCCGCAGTTCTTCGGCCAGCATTTCGAGCGCGGTCGTGCTGCGCGCGACGAGAAGCAGATTGGATTGGTCCGCCGCAAAACATTTCGCCAGTTCCAGACCAATGCCCGACGACGCGCCGGTGATAAGCACGGTCTCTTTTATTTCCAAATTGGCCATTTAGCGGTTGCCCCAGCCGAACCGCTCCGTCAGCGGCCAATACACGAAGAAGGATTTTCCGATGACATTCTGGGCCGGATAACTGCCCCACGCGCGCGAGTCGAAACTGTTGCAGGTATTATCACCCATCACCATGTAGGTGTTGCCGTCATTATTATAGACCGTGTCGGCATCCGGAAAATTCGGCGCCAGATTCGGATACAAGCCATACTTCGCCGCCACCGTGCCGTTCACATGACCGGAAAACTGGCTCTCCTTCGGCGGCAGTTTCGGGTCGAAACCATATACCCGCTCGAAATGCGGTGTGCCCGCGTCCAGCCGTTCGCCGTTGATGCGCAGATGCCGGTCGTCGCCGATGGACACCTTCTCGCCCGGCAACACCACCAGCCGCTTGATGTAAAACTGGTCCTGCGGCATCTGCGGATGATCGATCCCCTTCGTCTCAAACACCACGATCTCCCCGCGCGTCGGCTTGCTGAAATTGAAACTCACCCGGTCCACGAACAGATGATCGCCCGCGCTCACCCGCATCTTCACCACGTCCTCGCCCTTGTGATATACGCGCTGCGGATCCAGCCCCGCGCGTTTCGCCAGCGCCTGTTCGCCGAAATCCGGCGGGAACCACATCGTATGCACCACGCCGCCGATGGTCAGCGTCTGCTTGATGTTGAAGATGAGAAATTTCGTCGGTGGACTGATCGCTTCGATCACGCCGTCCGCCTGGGCTGCCACATGCACAAACGAATTCCCCTGCAGCCACTCCTTCACGCTCTGCCAGCCCGACGGCAGCGTCAGCGCGTCCCGCGCATGAATCTGCTCCGCAATCTCCGCTTGAATGCGTTCGCGATCCCCCGTCCAGCCGTTGATCTTGGTGTAGTCCGGCACCGACGTCACCCCGAACAAAGTCGGCTGCATCGAGCCGGTGGGAATCTTGAACGGCTGCAAAAAGAACGTGCGGATGGCCATCGCCACCGCCAGCGCTACCAGCAACACCTCCACATTCTCGCGCCACGCCGCGTTCGGATACGGCTTGAGCTGCTTCTCCGCCGCGAACTGCAGTTCATCCGACGCGATAAGGATTTTGCCCGTGTGCCCCTCTGCGATGGCCGCTTCCAAGCCCCCCAGTTTGATCTTCACCGCCGCGATCGCTTCCGGCGACAGCACATCGCGCTGTGCCTTCAGCAGCCGCAGGTAATGCTTCCGCACCGCCGCCGCCTCGCGCACCGACTTGGACAGGAACCAACGCAACATCGTCATAAATTCAATCTATAAATTCCACCGGACCAGTTAAAGACCAGAAGCGCCGCGAAGGGTTCAATCTAAAATCCGCCGACATCCCCTGCCCCGCAACGGTTCGTGCGCACGATACGCGGAACCCGCCCAAAAGAAAGGCAATTCCCCGTCAGCTGCGTTCCGACGGCGAAGTCTTGCAGCCCCGACCAACGCTCCAGGCGACGACACGCAGTTGGATTGGCCCTGTCAGCGGGGAACGGGCAGTTCGTCCAGCGCGGATCTGCCGTCACTCCTGCGCCGCTGCTGGAATCAGTTCAAGGCTTAGATGGAGGGGCTGCTATGAACCGGAGATTGGAGCCGAAAGTTGCAAGTCAGGGACAATCCCGACTGCCGCGTGCAGGGGCATTCGGACGTTTCGCGCTGCCTGCTTCGGCGCCCGAATGGCGCTGCGGGTTTCACTGCCGGGCGTCCCCGAATTCAGACAATAAAACCCCGTATCATCCCAACAATGATACAGGGTAACCCACCTCAGGCATTCCAAACCAAGAATAATCTTGAGGCGATGCGATTAAACCCGCACCGCGTCTTGCCTTCAATCATGAAGCAGCGGACGAACCCCTTTATGCAGTAAGCGCAACGCCCCCCCCCCCGGCTCCAGGCTTCGCCGCCAATCCGTTTGCGCTGGCGGCGCCGGTCCTTTTCGGGAATCGGTTCACTCACTGCAAATCTCCCGACGTTCGTTGCTATTAAAGTGATTCTTCCCGGCTTTTCCCCTAATGATTCAGCTAGGCCAAGGTGTCGGCGGGCGAATCAACCGGCACCGCGGGATTAATCATGAACCAACTCTACCAATCTGTCCGGACCTTTGCGGAGAAACAATTGTTCCCGCGCGATGACGAGTGGGGCAAGCGGCAGAAAATGGACAACATGCTGTTTGTCGCCGCCGTCGGGCTGGGGCTGATCACGGCTCTCAGCCTCTACGGTTTTGTGGTTGCGCATCTCTTCATGAACACCGGCGGAAAATTTTGATATGGAAACCTGCAAACTCATCATTGAGATCGTCAGCTTCGGCATCATGGGCGGCTTCGCCTTCCAACTGCTCCTGCTGGGCTTCAAGCGCTAAGCGGCATCGGCGATAGACCGGCATCACTGTCGGGAACGACTATCCCCGCGTGGGCTTTGACCCCGGTGGGGCCAGGCCCAATAAAAAAGCCGTCCGGGGTGGCCGGACGGCTGGGAGTCAAAATACGGTTATTCCGCCTTGGATTTCTTGTCGGCTTTGGGCTTCTTCTCGGCCTTGGCCTTCAGCTCGGCTTCCGTGGGGGCGATGATGTCGCCGCGGTGACCGCGCTTCTCGGTACGGGGTTTTTCCTCGACAGCGACGGGAGCCGGCGCGGCGATGGGCGTGAGGCTTTCCACGCGCACTTTCAGGGTGCCCTTCACTTCCGCGTGCAGGTGCAATTCCACTTCAAATTCGCCGATGGCGCGGATGGCCTGCTCAAGCTTGATTTTCTTCTTGTCGAGCGCGATGTCGAACTGGTGCTTGAGTTCGTCGGCGATGGTGCCGCTGGTGACGGAGCCGAACAGCTTGCCGTCCTCGCCGGTCTTGACCTTGATGACGCAGACGAGCTTGTTGAGCGCCTTGGCGAGATCGGTCATGTGGTTGAACTCATGCGCTTCGCGCTCGGCGCGCTTCTGCTTGAGGGATTCCAACTGGCGCTTGTTCGCTGACGTGACGGGCACGGCGAGGCGCTGCGGGAAAAGATAGTTGCGCGCGTAGCCGGCAGCCACGCGGACGTTGTCGGATTCACCACCGAGGCCGATGATGTGTTGCGTGAGGATTACTTCAGTTTTAGCCATACAAGAATTTGGTTTTCGGAGTTTGAAAAATCAGAACGGGACGTCGTCGCTTTCGGGCGGGCCGTCGCCTTCCACGGGTTCGGCGGCGGGGGCGCTGGGCGCGGCGGCGGCGCGGGCGGGCCGGGGTGCGGCGGGGGCGCCGCCTTCACTGCCGGCGGGCGCACCGAGAAATTGGACGTTTTCGGCGACCACGCCGAGTTTGCTGCGCTTGGCGCCGGTGGCCTTGTCGTCCCACTGGTCGAGCTTGAGCCGGCCTTCAATCATGATCGGGCGGCCTTTGCGCATGTATTGACCGACGTTTTCGGCCGTGCGGCCGAAGACATCCACGTCCACGAACGTGACTTCTTCTTTCTTCTCGCCGGCTTCATTCGTCCAGACGCGGTTGACCGCGAGGCCGATCTTGGCGATGGCCGTGCCCTTCGGCGTGTAGCGCAATTCGGGATCGCGCGTCAGATTGCCGATCAAGATGACTTTATTGAAGCTGGCCATAACGTCTGCGGCGGATTACTTCGCGGCCTTCGGTTCGGGCGCGAGCGTGAACAGCACGCGAAAAACCTCCTCGTTGAGCGAGAATTTTTTCTGCAACTGCGCGATCGCATCGGGCGTGGCATCAAAGATGACGTTGGCATAGAAGCCGGAGGCGTGGCGTTTGTCCGCGATGCGGGCAAAAGCCTTGCGCTCCATTTTCTGCACCGTCTCGATTTTGCCGCCGACGGCGGTGATATCGTTGGAAATCTTGTCGAGGGCGTCTTTCACGCCTTCTTCACGTCCCGCCAGGTTCAAGATGAACAGACCTTCGTATTTTTTCATTTTTCTTCGTTCGCGGGGCTGATTGCCCCGTTAAATTGATTCATTGCCTTTTGCAAGCCGGCGCTCAACCAGCATTCCAGCTGGCCCGCCGCGCGTTCTAAAATCTTCTCGAGCAGCGCATGCTCATCCGCGCTGAACATGCCGAGCACATGCCCGGTGATCTGTCGCGCTTCGTACTGGCGCCCGATCCCGATTCTCAGCCGCGCGTATTCCCGCGAACCGAGATGCTGCGTCACGGATTCCAAACCGTGATGCCCGCCCGTGCCCCCGCCGGGCCGCAACCGGATTTCGCCCAACGGCAAATCCGCATCGTCCACCACCACCAAAATCTTTGCGAGCGGCAACTGATAATACTTCACCAGCGCCCCAACCGCCTCGCCGCTCAAGTTCATGAACGTCTGCGGCTCGCACAGCAAAACTTTCTGACCGTGCCGTTCGGCCTTTGCCACGCGGGCGGCGAATTTGCGTTCGCGCGTCCAGCCGGCTCGCCACAACTCGGCCAATCGGTCGACCAGGATGAAACCGGCGTTGTGTCGGGTCTTGGCGTATTCCGCGCCGGGATTGCCCAGCCCCACAATAAGGTGCATCGGCTCCATGCGCGGCGGCGGCTTTCGCCGCGTAAATTACTTCTTCTTGGCGTCGGCTTTCGCGTCCGGCTTGGCCTCGGCTTTTTTGTCGCCGGCGGCGGTTTTCGCATCCCCCTTGGCAGCCGGAGCGGCACCCTCGGCGCCTTCTTCTTTTTTCTCCTTCGTCATCTCGACATCGCCAGCGGCCGGAGTGGCCACGGCGGCCACTTCTTCCTCGGCGCGCGGCGCGGCCACAGCCACGACGGTGCGGGTCTTCTCACCCAGAATTTGGACACCCGTCGGCGGAACGATGTCGGCGATGTGAATCGACTTGCCGATTTCCAGCGCGGTCACGTCGAGCGTGATCTGCTCTGGCAGATCCTTCGGCAGGCAGCGAACCTTCAGCTTGTGCAGAATGTGCTCCAGCGTGCCGCCGCCGTTCTTGACGCCGGCCGCTTCGCCGGTGGTTTCGACGGGGACGGAAACGGTGACCTTTTCGGTCTCGGCTACTTCATGGAAATCCACATGGACCACCTTGCCGCTCAAGGGGTGGTGCTGGACTTCCTGCACCAGCGCGAGGCGCTTGGAGCGGGCGTCGTTTTCCACGGCCAAATCCACGAGCAAGTTTTCGGAGACGGAATGATTGAGCAGATCGGCGATCTCCTTGGAGTTGACCTCCAGGTTTTGCGGGGCGGCCTGGCGACCATAGATGGTGGCGGGCACGCGACCGGCGTCGCGGAGTTTTTTGACTTCAGCGCGTTGCACTTGGGAACGCGGATAGGCTTTCAATGCTACGGATTTCATTTTTAAAAATAGTTTCTGGCAACGCTTAACTGGTGCGTCCACCCTTAAATTCAAAGAGCGAGTTCACCGACGAATTACTGTGAATCCGTTTGATGGCTTCGCCCAAAAGTCCCGCCACCGACAACGTGGTTATCTTCACACCGTCAATCGCAGGGCGTTGGACTGTATCAGTTGTTATCAACTCGTCAATAGCAGATTTACGCAATCTTTCGATGCCCGTGTCGTTGAGCAGCGCGTGCGAGACGCAGGCCAAGATGTTCTTCGCGCCCTTTGTTTTCAGCACCGCTGCCGCCGAAGTCAGCGTTCCCGCCGTCTCCGTCAGATCGTCCACGAGCAGAACATTTTTTCCTTCGATCTCGCCGATGACCGCCATGCTCTCCACTTCCGTCGCGCTCTTGCGGCGCTTGGCCACGATGGCGAGTTCTGCCTCCAGTGTCTGCGAATACGCGTGCGCCATCTTGATGCCGCCGGCATCCGGGCTGACCACCACGAGGTTCGTCAGGTTTTTCTTTTTCAAATAATCATACATCACCGGCGCGGCGTAGAGATGATCCACCGGAATGTCGAAGAAGCCCTGGATCTGCTGCGCATGCAAATCCATCGTCAGCACGCGGTTCGCGCCGGCGGCCACCAGCAGGTTTGCGACGAGCTTCGCCGTGATGGGCACGCGCGGCTGGTCTTTGCGATCCTGCCGGGCGTAACCATAAAACGGCATCACCGCCGTGATGCGCTTGGCGCTCGCGCGCCGCAACGCATCCATCATGATGAACATCTCCATCAGATTATGGTTCGTCGGCGGCGACGTGGGCTGGATGATAAAGATGTCTTCGCCGCGCACATTTTCCTCGATCTTTACAAATGTCTCACCGTCGGGGAACGGCGAGATGGTGATTTTGCCGAGGTCGCAGCCGATGGATTTGCAGATGGCGAGGGCGAGAGGTTGATTGGCGGTGCCGCTGAAAATTTTCACAGGATAAAAAATTATGTGCTACCGGTTAAAAAAGAAAACCCGCCGGACTTGGCGGATGAACGTGCCAAAATCGTAACAACCACCCTGCCCCGCGCAAGCCGAATCTGCGGGCGACGGCGGAATGCCGCCGCCGCCCCGAACTACGTCACGGCAACGGGGCAATCACAATGCGGTGACGCACGGGCACAAACGCGGCGGCGATGGCTCGGGCCAGCGGCGCCCGCTCGGCCTCGGTGCGGGTGACGACTGCGGCCATGTCCGCTTTGGCTTCCGGGCTATGGAAGGCCTTTTTGATTTGCGTCGTCTCGTAAGCCTGCTTGGCCGCGACGGCTTCATCCACTTGCTTGAACGCCTCCGTGAATGGATTTACCACAAAGTCAGCCGCCAGATTCACGCCGGCCGCCAGCTGTGCCGCCATATAAATGTTCGTCGTGTTGCCCCAGCTGATTTGATATGAGGCCGCCGTCCCATTGCTGACGACCAATTGCAACCGGCTCAAGTCTTGAAAGAACGGAACTAGGGTCGTGCCGGAGCGGAGCGAACTGTCCCGGTCCGGTTCGCCACCCCCGCAGAACGGATATTTCACGCTGGTGACGGTCAGCGCATTGTCTTTGAAACTTTCAACCGTATGCCCACCGGTGGCGGTGGCGGTTTGCGCGCCGAGGTTTACCGTCAGCGTGCCGAGGTCGCCGTCCAGGCCCATCGCCTTGAGCAACGTGTAAGCCATCACGAGGTGTCCCGCCCAGCCCGGATGCACGCCGTCCTTGCCGGAAATCATGTAAGGTTCATGGCTGGTGCCGTAGCGCGTCTGGCCTTCATAGCCGGCCTTGAACATCGTCCAAAAGATGTCGGCAAAAGCGGTGTTGAATTGTTGGGCGATGGCAATGTCTTTATCCCGCAAGGCGCAGAGGTTGATGTTCAGTTCATCCAGGGTGAAGGCATCCGACTTCGTCCAAGCCGGCACCTTGCCGACGCAGCCGGGCGAACCCAGCACCACGCGGGCGCCGGCCTGTTCGAGACTGGCGACCACGCCCGAATATTTTTCGACATACCACTCCGCGTTGTTGAGGTCGAAGGGCCGATACTTGTGATCGTTCATCCCGTAGCACAGGGTCGCCACCGTGGGATTGAAGCGCAGGCAATCATTGGTCATGCGATGGAGAAAACCCTCGGCGGTCTCGCCGCTCCAGCCGAACTGCCGTGCGGTGATCTTCAGCTCCGGCACGCACACGGTCAGGTAAGTTTCGATGAGGCGTGAATACATCTTCTGCTCCGTGATGGAATCGCCGATGATGGCCAGGCGGTCGCCGGTCTTCAATAGCAGCGGCCCCGGCTTGGGCGCCCGGCGCGGGTTGAATTTCAGGAAATACGCTTGAGTGGGTTTCGGCTCATAATCGGCGGCTTGCACCGCGACGGCAAGGTTCAGTAGCCCGCTGCCGGCCATCAGCAGCAGGGCGAATACGCTGGCGCGGGGCCAACGCAGCGAACGGGAGATGAGATTTTTCCAAACTGAAACTGCCCCGGCGCAAAACGAAGAATTTTGTGGCATGGGCGAAGGCTAGTGAATCCCTTCCGCCACGTCAAATCACGGACTGATGTTTACCCTGCCCTTTGCGTCCACGATCAAACCCCGCACTTACGCACTTATTTTGTCAGATAAGGTCGCACACGCGCGGCGAGCAATTGGTAGCCGGCGGCGTTGAAGTGGAGCTTGTCGGCCACAAACAATTCCGCGCGCGGTTGGCCGTCTGTGCCGAGCGGCAGGTCATACGTCTCGATGTATTGGCGGTTCGGCTGGTCCGCGAGGTAACCGGCGATCAGGGTGTTCAATTCCTTTTCCTGATCGTGCTGCTTCCAGCGCGCGAGGCTGGGACTTAGCGAGATAAAAACGATTGTCGTCTGCGGCAGTTTGGCCTGCACGGTGGCGACGAAGTCTTTAAAGTCGGCGAACACTTGGGCCACCGATTTGCCGGCCCACAGGTCATTGCCACCCGCCCGCAGCAGTACCATTTTCGGATGATACGGAATAATCACTCGGTCGGCAAAGTGCGTGGCATCCACGATCTCCGAGCCGCCGAAGCCACGATTCACCACCGGCAGGTTGGTGAAATCCTGCGCCAGTGTTTTCCAGCGCGCGATGGTCGATGAGCCGATGAACACCAGGGCATCCGGCGGCGGGGGCTGGGCGGCCGACTGCAGTTCATACGCGTGGATGTCCTTCTCCCAGCGGCCAAAGTTGTGGCCGGGGGGTTGCGCGAATAAAATTCCTGGCAGCAGGAGCAGGCCGACCAGCACCGGAAGTCGGCGGAACAAGGCTTTCATGACGCGAGCTTAAAACAAAAACGGCGGCGCGGAAATAGAATTCCCGCGCCGCCATCGCAAAAAACGCAATGGCCAAACTTACTTCGCCGCCAGGGCTGCCGCGATGGCTTTCTCCACGGGTTCGGAATCCGGCTTCATCTTGGAATCGAAGCGGGCGAGAATCTTGCCGTCGCGACCGACGAGGAACTTGGTGAAGTTCCAACGGATATTGCCGGGGAACGGCGAGTTCGTGCCCGCCAGCAGTCCGTAGAGCGGATGCCGGTCTTTGCCATTCACTTCCAGCTTGCTGAACATCGGGAACGTCACGTCATAGTGGCTCGTGCAGAATTGTTTGATCTCGGCGGCCGTGCCCGGTTCCTGCCCGCCAAACTGGTTGCATGGAAAACCGCAGACCACCAGGCCCTGCCCCTGATACTTTTTGTAGATGCTCTCCAGCCCGGCGTATTGCGGGGTGAAGCCGCACTTGGACGCCACATTGACGACGAGCAGCACCTTGCCCTGGTATTCCTTGAGCGAAGTGATCTGACCGTCAATGTCCTTGAGGGGAATGTCGTAAAGCGATTCGGCGGCGGAGAGGGACAAGGCGGTGGTCATAAATGCGGCGAGCAATGGCAGTATCATTTTCATGCCGGCAACCATGCACCGGGAACGAGGTGTTGTCAAACGGATGCCGCCGCCCCCCCCGGCAGTCGTCGGCTTCAGGAGCTGGCGCTGGTGTAGTGGCGCAGGGAGCGGCGCCAGAACCATTCCGAGATGACCGCCCACATCGCGCCGACGCCCAGCAGCAGCAGCCACAGCTTCGGGGAATAGAGCTTGTCCGCCAGCACGCGGACGGGGACGTTGCTGACCAGCAGCACCGGCAGCGCAAACGTGAAGGCGGCCTTGAACGCGCCGGTAAAGGCTTCATCGGGCAACCGCGCGATGTTAAACAGATTGTAGTAGCCCCAGACGATGCCCTGCGCCCGCACCGTCCAGAAACAAATCGTCGCAAGGATGAACATGAGCGAGTAATGAATCATGATCCCGACCGCGCACAGCGCCACAAAGCCCGAAAATTGACCCAGGCTCGGGTGCAGCTGTAATTTCAGCGCGGCAAAGGTCATGACGCACACCGCGAACAGGGCGTTGACGAAGGCGCCTAGGTCCACGACCCGCAGGGAGACGAGGAAGCGGGTGTTGACGGGGAGCAGGAGCAGAAAATCCATTTTGCCGGTGCGGACGAGTTCGGAAAGATTGGTGCAATTGGTCAGGAAGAAGGCCTGGTAAAGTTGCTGGATAAAATTGCTCGCGCCGACGAGGAGTACCATTTGCCACTTCGTCCAGGTCCCGACGGACTCGGTCTGGGAGTAGATGACGGAGACGAAGCAGAGCTGCAACCCGAACCAGAGGATTTCCACCACGATCCAGAGGAGGAAGTTGCCCTTGAAGGACATTTCCCGCGCCACGGAATTTTTCCACAGCGCGGCGTAGAGGCTAAGATATCGATGGAGGCGGCTCATTCGGGCAAGACCAGCATAATGAATCCAAGCCGCGTCGCCAGCCGCAAAACTCAAGCGGCGGGTCTGGGAAAGCACGGTCGCAATTGAACATCCACGCGGAGGATATGATCCTGCACCCAGGCGTTGATGGTCTGGTTCAGCTCGACGAGCATTTCGAGGCGGAAACCTTCCTTTTGCGTGTGCGACTTGAAGCGCCGGAACAGCTGCTTGAAATTCTCATGTGCCTGCTGGTTTTTGGCGTGGGCGGGACAGCGATAGCTTTCCATGCACTTTTCTTCGTAGCTAAAATGCGAGTCCACGTAGTTTTCGAGAAAATCGAGGAACTGGATGAGGAAAGCGACATCTTTGCTGGTGGGGTTGGTCTGGACGAGCAGACCTTCGAGTTGGTTGATGTGACGGATCAACTGACGATGTTGCTCGTCAATGGTCGGCGAACCGGTGGCAAATTGTTCCGTCCACAGTAGCATGGCAATGCGATTCTCTTTCTCGTCAAACCAGGAACTGATCCTCCGAGACCGCGCCACCATACCGGCAAGAACACAAACGCGCCAATGATATTTTGTCATTAGCGGGACAGAAATTGTCTAGTCGAAGGGAGGTAAATTTGGCGATTACTGCGGCGGTGAGCCAAGCATACGAATAACCAGTCACCGCTTGGCGTTCATGTGCTTGATCACCCAGACAACGATGTAGCTCAATCCGATGGCGAATGCGATGGTGGCCGTCATGATCTTGGCATTGCGGCGTCGCTCCCAATCCTGCTGACGCGGAAAAAAGATTCTGCCGATGAGATCAAACAGCATCTCAATAAAAGTCCTGAGCATAGCAAATGGGTTTTATTAACTTTCCGAGGAGTCAGAGAATACAGAGAACCCGGTCGGTCGCCATACAAAAAATCAGCCGCCGAACGCCGCATACTTTCGCACGCCCCGCGCCCACATGAATCGTGCGAAGCCGTAGGCCACGACCACCCACAACCCTTGCGTCAGCAACCCCAGCCAAAGAGCGTTGCCCGCCACCTTGGCCATGTAGATCTGGATGGGGAAATATAACTGATACGGAAACGGCGTCATAAAGAGCACCTCCTTCAAGACCGGGGGCAGCACGTCCAGCGGAAACAGATGGCCGCTGGCCAGATATTCAAAAGCGAACAGGATGAAGATAAACGTGGAAATCTCCAGTAACCAGAACGCCAGCATGGCCATCGCGAAGGAGATAAAAAATTGCAGCAGCGCCGTCAGCCCCAGCGACACCAGAAAAACGCCAAACGTCGCTGCGTCCGGCGGCGGCAGAAAATATTGCCGGTAGCAAAAAATGAACACTCCCAGCGGCAATGCCGCCATCGAGACGAACGCGATCCGACCGGAAAAAAACAGGCACAACCGATACCACAGATAATCCATCGGCTTGAGCAGAAACTGACTGATGTTGCCTTCGCGGATGTCGGCGGCGATCTGCCAGTCATCCTCGTTCACCGCCGTGAACACATCCACCACTGCGACGAGCAGGTAGTAAAAGATCATCTGCTGCCGGCTGAATCCGCTATGCTCCCCCGCCTGTTCGTTGCCGGCATAAATCGTCCGCCAGAGCGACAGCATCGCGAAGAGCGGGATGAAGCTGAACAGTGTCCGCGTCAGATAATTGAAGCGATACTGCAGATTGTTCTGCAGGCCGATGTTGATGACTTGGAAATATTTTTTCATCCGGACGCGCGCGTTCTTTTCGCCTTTTTCCACCGGCCCGTAAAGCCTAAAGCAAAGACGCGTCGCCGGCCCGTCTCGGCGCGCCCGCTTTAACAGTCGGCAGACGTATCCGCCCCCGGAATAATTTGTTTGCTGTGACCGGCGTTAATAATTAGTGTTGGCCATGCGCCTGACAAAGAGCGGCGCGATTTAAGGAAACCTCTTAAACCCTGACTGAAACCTGATTGTATCATTCATGAACAAACCCTTGGCGAGCACGGAAATCAATGAAATCGTGGCCGGCTTGAAGAAGCTGTCCCGCAACCTGTGGTGGAGCTGGACCCAGGAAGCTCAGGACTTCTTCTACGAATTATCCCCCCGCGGCTGGCAGAACATGTTTCACAACGCGGTCGCCGTGTTGCACGAGGTTTCGGATCAGGAACTCCGCGCCCGCCTGCAGGACGCCGCGTTTGCCGCCCGCGCCCGCTCGGTGCTCAAGGAATTTGACAGCTACCTCAACGAGCCCAAGACCTGGGGCCACACGCACGCGGCCAAGCTGCACAAAAATCCCGTCGCCTATTTCTCCGCCGAATTCGGCTTCCACGAATCCCTTCCCATCGCCGCCGGCGGCCTGGGTATCCTCGCCGGCGACCATTGCAAATCCGCCAGCGACCTCGGTCTCGGCTTCGTCGGCGTCGGCTTGTTCTACCGCGAAGGTTATTTCCAGCAGGCCATTGATTCCAACAACTGGCAGACCGAATACTACAATCCCGTTGACCCGCACAACGTCCCCATCGAACCTCTGCTCGACACCGACGGCGAGCGCATCGTCTGCACGGTTGAAATCGGGCTGAGCGTTGTGGACTTTCAGGTCTGGCGCGTCAACGTCGGCCGCGTGCCCGTCTACCTGCTCGATACCAACCTGCCGCAGAATGAGCAGCATTTCCGCGACCTCACCACGCGCGTCTATGGCGGCGACAGCACGACGCGCATCATGCAGGAGATCCTCCTCGGCATCGGCGGCGTCCGTCTGCTGCGCAAGCTCGGCCTCGCGCCGTCCACGTTCCACATGAACGAAGGCCACGCCGCTTTTCTCACGCTCGAGCTCATCCGCGAGAAGATGGCCGCCGGTAAAACCTTTGAGGAGGCTCAGGTCGCAACCAAGCCCGAATGCATCTTCACCACGCACACGCCCGTTGAAGCCGGCCACGACCGTTTCACGCCGGAGCTGATGAACTACGCCCTCCAGCGCTATCTCGCGAACCAGATCATCCCCTTCAATGACATCCTCGCCCTCGGCCGCGTGAAGCCGGAAGATTCCCATGAGCCGTTCTGCATGACCGTGCTTGCCCTGAAACTTTGCCGCTCGGCGAATGCCGTCAGCGAACTTCACGGCCAGGTCAGCCGCCACATGTGGCAGCACCTTTACAACGTCCCCGAAACCAAAGTCCCCATCGGTCACATCACCAACGGCATTCATCTGCTCGGCTGGATGAAAGGCTCCGTCCGCACGTTCTGGAAGAAAAAACTGATCGAGGAACAAAATGGCGGGGCGAAGCTCTTCCGTGAGAAATTCGGTTCCGACTGGTCCTCCGCCGTCAATCACACCGAGTTCTGGGAAAAGATGACCGATCCCCACTTCGTCTCCGACGAGGAACTCTGGGCCCTCCGCTACAAGCTGCGCCGCGAACTTATCGAATTCGCCCGCCGCAAACTCCTGCTCCAGCAGCAGCGCGTCACGCCCGGCGATTTCATCCGCTTCGATCACCTGCTGAATCCCGACGCCCTCACCATCGGCTTCGCCCGCCGTTTTGCCACCTACAAGCGCGCCCCGCTCATCTTCCAGCAATTCGACAACATTGTGAAGCTCGTCCGCGACAAGCAGCGCCCCGTGCAATTCATCTTTGCCGGCAAGGCCCATCCACGCGACGATGACGGCAAGCGCTTCATCCAGCAAATCATCCACCTGAGCAAGCACAGCGAACTCGCCGGCAACGTCGTCTTCCTTGAGAACTACGACATCCATGTCGCCCGTCAGATGGTTTCCGGCTGCGATATCTGGCTGAACAACCCCCGCCGCCCGCTCGAAGCCTCCGGCACCAGCGGCATGAAGGCGAGCTGCCACGGTTGCATGGGCTTCAGCATCATGGACGGCTGGTGGCGCGAAGGCTACGACGGCGCGAACGGCTTCTCCATCGGACCCGATTCCCACCCCGACAACATTGAGGAACAGGACCGCCTTGACAGCGCCAACCTTTACAAGGCCCTGACCGAGCAGGTGGTCCCCGCGTTTTATAACCGCGACGCCAATGGCATCCCGCGCGAATGGCTCAAGCGCATGCGCCACTCCATGGCCACCCTCGTCTCGCAATTTACCACCGACCGCATGGTCAAGGAATACACCAACAAGTATTACCAGCCGAAGTAACCGGTCAGAACAATTCAAAACAAAAACGGCGCGGAGAAAATTCTCCGCGCCGTTAGTTTTGTGGGAGTTGCGCCTCCGACGTGTCCTTTAGGCCGCCCCATTTTCCTGATAGCGATACGCCTTTGGGCTTCGCCGGTTTTTGACTCAAAAATAACGCTAGAACCCTCCCACAGTTAGGCACTAATTTAAAAAATTAAAACCCCGCTTCCCCGCGGCGGTCACAGCCCCAGTTTCTTGAACCGGTTGTTCACTTCTTTGAAGTGGAATCTGATATGTGCGGTTTTGTTGGCATAGTCTATGGTTGAAAATGGTGTTGCCACGTTTGTTGCCACGATTTCTCGGCTGCTAACCAAATCGGCCGCTTTTCCCCCGCTACACGCTTTTGGCCACCGCATCTTTGCCAACCATGGCCGGCATGTCAAGGTTCCGCCGCCCGGTCCCATGCCCGCTTGCCTGGGCCAAAATTCTTACGGCCCAAAAGTTATTCACCAGTGGCGGGAAGCTGATTTTTCAATTTCCCCGGTCTGGCGGGATTTTCAGCTCCAGCCCGGTTCGCCGGTTTTAGTTTGAATCCATGCGGGCGGTGTCGCAGCGAGCTTCAACTGGTAAATAAAGTCCGGTTTATGGTCTGAATTATTTTGCCAGACTTATTGAACTTATACACTTGGACGGCCTTTGTCCTACCCGCCGATTTATCCTCGTCACCATGCACTTAAATCAGAACCGCCTCGAACGCTTCATCTGGCATTGCGTCCGGCTTTACTGCCGAGAGCTTGGCGCTGGGCCTTCAGTTTCACGATCTCCTCGTCGAGCACGGCGAGGTAGGCCGCGTGGTTCTTCGCGCGCACGGCGGTGTTGATCAGCTTGGTCAGCGCGCCGC
>CAIXPZ010000187.1 GCA_903921455.1 uncultured Verrucomicrobia subdivision 3 bacterium
AGAAAGCACGGTAGCCAGTGTGGTATTCGGAAAGTTTCGCGCCGATGAGAATGTTTTCGGCCAAAGTGAGAAAACGGTTGGCGATGTATTTCCAGCCGGGCATGCCGCCTTGCAGCGAGTAGCCGCCGAGAATGCGGCTGGCGAGGACGCAGGGATGCAGACCGTTGGCGATCATCGAGGCGAGCGCGGGGATGAGCTTCGGTGTGTATTGATAATCCGGGTGCACCATGATGACGATGTCCGCGCCAGCTTCGAGCGCGAGGCGGTAGCAGGTCTTCTGGTTGCCGCCGTAGCCGGTGTTTTTCTCATGCACATGGACGCGGACGCCAAGGAGCTGTGAAGCGACTTTGACGGTGTCATCGCGGCTGCGGTCATCCACGAGAATAATCAAATCCACGATGCCCTGCTGATGCACCTCGTCCACGGTCTGGGTGACGGTCTTGGCCGCGTTGTAGGCGGGCATGACGACGACGATTTTCTTGCCGTTATACATTTGCGCGGAATGCTGCCGGAAGCGAAGGCGCGGGTGAAGTGAAAAATAATTATACAAATTCCGCCCGGCGGGTGTCTATGGATTGAAACGATGATGGAAAATAGCGAAATCCACTGGTGCGAGCCGCTCTACGACGCAAAGGCGGCGGAACTGATTTTGTATGGCCGGGCGCTGGGCCTGGGCCACGGCGAGGCGGAGGACGTGTTGCAGGAGACCTTCGTGGCGCTGGCGCAAATGGCCTTTCCGCCGGCGAAACCGGAGCATTATTGCGTGCGGAGCTACCGGAACCGCGCGCTGAACCACAAGCGCACGCTCTGGCGGCGGCTGACGCGCGAATGGGAAGTCTTTGCGGACGGCCACCTTTTGGGCAACGGCCGGCATTGGTTCGAGAAATCGCCGGAGGAAACGCTGGAAGAAAAGGCTTTGCAGGAGGCGACGGTGCGGGCGCTGGCGGAACTGCCGGTGGACCAGCGGGAGGTCATCGTATTGAAGATCTGGCACGGCTGCACGTTCGAGGAAATCGGCGGGCTGCTGGAGGTTTCGCCGAACACGGTGGCGGGGCGCTACCGCTACGGCTTGCAGAAAATCAAAACCAAACTGGCCGCCGTCGCGCTATCGCGCTATGGCGCGCCGCAGAAAGGAGCCGTTTATGAAAGAACTGAATGTGACGGAAGCGCAATTGCGTTCCTGGCAACCACGCCGGCCGGCGGCCGGGCTTAAACAAAAAATTTTATCCAATGCCGCCGCGACGCCGACCGTGACTTGGCGGTGGGCTTATCTCACGCCGACGCTGGCGTGTCTCATGTTGACGCTGATGGCCTTCAACCATGGCGATGACGGCCTCGGCCAAAAAACCGTGCGGAGCATGGTGGGGAGCAATCAAAGCGCGGTCGCGTATGCCGCCGGCGGGGAACAAACCGCGCAAAACCACCTTGCCAGCATCACTTTTGATTGGACAAACCATAGTGGTTTCAAGTCTATTATCGGTTTTACGCAGACAACCAATTTCAGCAACTAATCGTCAACAATGGAAACACCAAAACCGACCAACGCCAAAGATTCGGCCGCCAAACCGAAGGATGCCAAATCCACTGCGCCCGTCGCGCCCGCCGTCCCTGTCAAAGTGCCGCCGATGTTCCGCAAGTTCGACTGGCTGGCGCTGATCATCACGTTCGCCTCGGTCTGGGCGGTTTATCTGTGGACGCTGGCACCGGAGCTGACGCTGGAAGATTCGGGCGAACTGTGCACGGGATCGTTTTACGCGGGCATTCCGCATCCGCCGGGCTATCCGTTTTGGGCGGTGTATAGCTGGTTTTGGACGTTCATCCTGCCCATCGGCAACGTGGCTTGGCGCGTGGAAGTCGGCCAATCGTTCGCGGCGGCGATGGGCTGCGGTCTGCTGGCGCTGATGGTGTCGCGCGGCAGCAGCATGCTGATTGAGGGCCTCGAGGATTTGAAAGACATCCCAGCCCGCTGGGAAAACCTGATTTGCACGGTGTCCGGCTGCGTGTCCGGCGCACTGCTGGGGCTAGGCGGCTTCATGTGGAAGGAATCGGTGGTGATCAACCGCATCTCGGTGTTCGGCGTGCCGTGGATGATTCTCATGCTGGTGCTGCTGATGCGGTGGATGTATGCGCCTCAGCAGCGCCGCTACCTTTATCTGGCGATGCTCATCTTCGGCTGGTGCGCGACCATCCATCAAAGTCTTCTCCTGAGCGCGCCGGGCGTGGAAATCCTGATTGCCTTCATCTCGTTCAAGTTGGGTCGCGACCTGTTCATCGGGAACAGCATAATCTATTTTGTTATTCTTTATTTCATCAGCGCCGGAACCGTGCCGGCGTTGAACGCGATGACGTTCACGGAAAAAACCATTTTCCACATCATCGGGATGGGATCTATTTTGTCGGCGGGCTGGCTGTGGACAAAGACGGGGAAGTTTTTGACGGAATGGAAATCGGTTCTCATCATGGGTGTGATGTGGGGGCTGGGCGTCTCGGTCTATTTCTATTCGGCGATCTCGGGCATGACAGATCCGCCGATGCAATGGGGCTATCCGCGCACGGTGGAAGGGTTTTTCCACATGTTGAGCCGTGGCCAATATGCCAATGGGGAAGCCAACAACCCCTTTCAAGACCCGACGCGATTCGCGTTCCAGATCTGGTATTTGGTCGAGGGCTTGGCGCAGTCGTTCAGTTGGGTCTATCTATTCATCGGCGTAATCCCGTTCCTGTTTTTGAAACGGATGCACCAGCGGGAACGCGCCTGGATTCTGGGGGTGAGCACCATTTATTTGTTCCTGTCCGTGCTGCTGGTCATCCTGCTGAATGTCAGCGCCGACCGTTCCACTTCCGAATTGAACAAAGTTTTCTTCACTGCCTCGCACGCCTTGTTTGCGATGATGATCGGGTATGGTCTGACGATTCTGGCTGCGTATGTCGCGACGCATTACGAAAAAATCCGGCGCTGGTGTTTTATCGGCGGCGGCGTGGCTGTCTTGCTGGCTATCTATTGTCTGGTGGACGCCATTGGCAAACTCTTTTTTAGCCAAGCCGGGCAGATGCGTATCAGCGGCGGGTTGCTATCCTTCATTCATTTCATTCATTATCCAAGTTTTTTCCAAGTGGACGGCAACTGGCACATGGTTTGGGTGTCACTCTCCAAATGGGGCGGCTGGAGTTTTCTAGCCATAGGGCCGGACGGCCAATTTGGCTTCTCCGAAATATTTCATTGGATCGGCCAGGCCTTTGCCAAGGATCAATACGGTTTGCCGGTTTTTTCCAGCCTCATTCTCATTTCGCTGCCGGTCATTTTCCTGCTCGCGCTGCTCGTCTATCGCAAGCGTGGCCCGGTGCTTATCCTGCTCGCCTTGTTCACCGTCACCCCGTTCTGCTCCGGCTTGACGCACTGGTATAAATGCGAACAGCGCAACCACTGGTTCGGCTACTGGTTTGGCCACGACATGTTCACGCCGCCGTTCCAGGACCCGAAGACCGGCAAATTGAGCTACGACAACACGCTCCGCGCTGACCTCCTGAAAGATCCGAAGAACGCCAAGCTCGTCTATCCTGAAATGGCGCGCGACACCGTGCTCTTTGGCGGCACCGACCCCGGCCGGTTCTGCCCGACCTACATTATTTTCTGCGAGAGCTTCATCCCGCACCGCTGCCAGCCCGAGCAGGACCAGAAATTCGACCGCCGCGACGTTTACATCATCACGCAAAATGCGCTGGCCGACGGCACCTATCTCGACTATCTGCGCGCGCAATACAACCGCTCCAAGCAGATTGATCCGCCGTTCTTCAGCGAGCTTTCCAAATATCTGTTCAGCATCGCGTTCGGGCCGGCCAATTCTGATTCCGGCATTTTTGGGGCCGTGAACAAATCGCTGTTCAACGTGCTGGATCGGCCGTTCACCGCGTGGGGCAACTACGTCGAAACCTACCGGCGCGCCCAGGGCGTTTATCCGCCGAAGGAAATTTACATCCCCACGCCCGAGGATTCGCAGCACTGCTTTGAGAATTATACCGAGGATGTCCGCAAGCGCGCCGAGCTTAACCAGCTCGCCCCCGGCGAGGATGTGCATGTCGAGAACGGCCGCGTCCAGGTTTCTGGCCAGGTCGCCGTCATGAAAATCAACGGCCTCCTCTGCAAGGTCATCTTCGACAACTGCCCGACCAATGAATTCTACGTCGAGGAAAGTTTCCCGCTCGATTGGATGTATCCCTACGAAACCCCGTTCGGCGTCATCATGAAAATTAACCGCAATCCGCTGCCCGAACTCACGCCGGAGATTTTTGATCTCGACCACAAATTCTGGAACGACTTCACCACGCGCCTTTGCGGCAGTTGGATCACTTACGACACCAGCATCAAGGAAATCGCCAGCTTTGTCGAAAGCACCTACATCCGGAATAATTACACGGGCGTCACCGGCTCCCGCGCCTTTGTCCGCGACGACGACGCGCAGAAGGCCTTCTCCAAACTGCGCAGTTCGCAGGCCGGCATGTATGCGTGGCGACTCAGCCCGCAATGCCCGCCGGAATATCGCCAGAAGACCGCCGCCAGCCAGGCCGCGCTCATCCGCGAAACGGATTACGCCTTCAAGCAGGCGTTTGCCTTCTGCCCTTACAGCCCGGAAGCCGTCTATCGCTACATCAACTTCCTGCTGCCGCTCGGACGTTTTGATGACGCCCTGCTCATCGCCGAGACCTGCAAAAAACTGGATCCTTATAACGACCAGATCACCGGCCTCATCAAAAATTTGCAGGACTACAAAAAGCAAAACGACGAGCGGACGAAAGCCGTCAGCCAGATTGGGCAGATGGAAGACACCGCCCGCACCAACCCCGGCGACGTCCACAACCTCATCACGCTCGGTATCACCTACGCCCAGATGCAGCAGACCAACCGCACGCTGGAACTTTTTGACCAGGCGCTCGCCAGCCCTAATCTGAAATACGCCGACGCCGGTGCCATTGCCGGCTATTACTCGCAGATTCAAAACCTGCCCAAGCTCATCAAGGCTCTGGAAAAACTGGCCGACCTCGCGCCCGGCCAGCCGGAACCGCGTTATGACCTCGCCGCGCTGGAAGCCTACCTCGGCCAGACCGCGCCCGCGCTGACCAACCTCAAGGCCGCCCTCGATTTGAGCGCCCAGCGCCTCAAAGCCAATCCCGCTGCGCCCGACCTGCTCCCCAAAGCCCGCACCGACGAGCATTTGAACAACCTCCGCGCCTTGCCGGAATTTCAGAAGCTCGTCTCGCCGCAGTGATTTCAAATCTCAAATCTCAAATTTGAAATTCACGGAGCGTCTTGCCCGTTGCCCGACCTTTGCGCCTCTGCTATGCTGGGCGTCTGAATGTTTGGCCGTAAACCGTCTATGAGCAAAAACAAAACCCATTCGCCCCCGCCGGAAGCGGACGACGCGCTGCCCGCGCCGTTGCCGCCGCCCACGCCGGAGCAGATTGAGGAACTCAAGTCCCGCGCCGCCAAAGCCGACGAGAATTGGGAACGTCTGCTCCGCACCACCGCCGACTTCGATAATTTCAAGAAGCGCGCCGCCCGCGAAAAAATCGAGAGCGCGCAATACGCCACCTTCTCGCTGCTCCAAAAAGTTCTGCCCGTCCTCGACAACTTCGAAATGGCCCTCGCCGCCGCGCAGTCGGCCAAGGATGACAAGCTCGCGTCGCTGCAGTCCGGTGTGCTCATGATCCAGCAGCAGTTGAAAAGTGTGCTCACCGAAACCGGCCTGGAGGAGATTGACGCCGCCGGCAAGCCATTCGACCCGAATTTTCACGAAGCCGTTTCCGAGCAAGAATCCGCCGAGGTCGCCGAGGGCAACGTCCTCCTACAGCTTCGCAAAGGCTACAAGTTCAAGGATCGTCTGCTGCGTCCCGCCACCGTCATCGTCGCGAAACCGCCGGCGGCTGGGGTTTAATTCGCAATCCACAATCTTCAATCCGCAATTAGCATGGCCAAACGCGATTACTACGAAACTTTGGGCGTCCCGCGCGGCGCGAGCGACGACGAAATCAAGAAAGCCTACCGCAAGCTGGCGGTGAAATTTCATCCGGACAAAAATCCGGGCGACCATGCCGCCGAGGAAAATTTCAAGGAACTCGGCCACGCCTACGAAATCTTGAGCGACCCGCAGAAGCGCGCCGCCTACGACCAATACGGCCACGACGCCTTCGACCCGCGCGCACGCGCACGCGGCGGCGGCTTTGCCGGCGG
>CAIXPZ010000188.1 GCA_903921455.1 uncultured Verrucomicrobia subdivision 3 bacterium
GGACGTATTGGTTGGCCTCGGCGAGATTGAATTTCATCTTCCGATGATTCCATTCCAGCGTGGTGTGCGGGAAGCGCGCGGCGAGATTGCCCAGCAGAATGGTCTCGGTCAGCGGCCCGGCGAAGGCGAAGTCGGCGCTGGTCTTGTCTTCACCCCGGCAGGCGTTGATGAACTGGCCCCAATGCTTGAGGCCGTTGACGTGCGGCAATTTGAAGTCCTTGAACGCGGCCTTGGGAAACAGCGTGGGCATATCAATGTGCGGCAGCAGCATCACGCCCTTCGTGCCGATGAAAATGGAACCGGCGTCGGCGGGAAAAGCTTCGTCTTCCAGCAGCGCAATGACTTCGGCGGACGGCTTGGCCGTGCCGTCATACCAGGTGACGGGCAGGGTTTTGGCGGCAGTGGCGCGGTTGCCGGGGAAGGTATAGAGGACGTGGCCGTTGAGCGCCCAGTTCCATTGATTGGGTGGCGGGCCTTCGGAGCGGATGGTCAAGGGCGCGGTCAGACCAATGGCGCCGAACACGGGATCAAAGATGTGGCAGCCCATGTCGCCGAGGGTGCCGGTGCCGAAGTCGAGGCGTTTGCGCCAGTTGGCGGGATGATAATAATGGTCACCGATGAACGGACGTTCGGCCGCGACGCCGAGCCAGAGATTCCAGTCGAAGTTGTCGGGGACCGGGTCGGTGCGGTCGGGCTTGACCGAGTTGTCGCCCCAGGACTTGTTGCACCAGGAATGGACTTCCTTGATCTTGCCGATGACCCCGCTTTGCACGAGCTGGACGGCGAGGCGATAACAGGCATCCGAGTGGATTTGAATCCCCATCTGCGTGACGACCTTTTTGTCGTGCGCCATTTCGGTCATGCGCCGCACTTCGTGAATCTCGTGGGCGAGCGGCTTCTGTCCGTAAACGTGTTTGCCGAGCGACATCGCGCTGATGCCGATGGGCGCGTGCATGTGGTCGGGCGTGGAGACGTTGACGGAATCAATGTTCTTCGCCTCCTTGTCCAGCAGCTCGCGCCAGTCCTGATAGAAGCGCGCGTCGGGGAATTTCTTCTTGGCCTCGGTCATGCGGTTGAGGTCCACATCGCAGACGGCCACGATGTCCACGTTCGGGCAATTGGCGATGGACGTGAGATCAGCCCACGCCATGCCGCTGGCCCCGAAGCTGGCGTGCCGCACGCGGCGGCTCGGCGGCGCGGACAAGAGATTGCTCGTGATGAACGGCGCGGCGAGCGCGGCGGTGCCGAGAGTTTTGAGAAAGGAACGGCGGTTGGGGCGATGGAATGGGCTCATGAAGGGTGAATAAGATTAGTTGAGCGGCTGGATGGTGATGTTGCGGAACATGACGGGGTCGTTGTGGCCGGCGAAACCGAAGTGGCCGATCGTGCGGTCCTTGCCGGGATGCTGATGACCGCCGGCGAAGTCCGTGACCTTGCTCAAGTCGGCATCGAGAATCGGCGTGCCGTTCAGTTCGACCTTGATGGTCGGCCCGTTGACGATGACTTCCTCGTAGTTCCACTCGCCGATGGGATGCTGATAGCCGCGTTGGGCGGCGACCATGCCGTAGGCGGAGCCGTGAGCCTGGCGCGGGTCGATGTGTTCGCCGGTGGCCTTCTCGTAATTGTCATCGAGGACCTGGCATTCGCACATGCCGAGGTAGGCGGTGTCGCCGTTGCCGGGGTAGCGGATGGCGAGGCCGTTGTTGCCGCCGGGCGGAAGCTTGAATTCGAGGCGGACAACGAAGTTGGTGTATTCGGCCTGGGTGTAGATGGTGCCGCCCTTCTTCGGCTGCCAGAGGATGGCGGAGTTGGTCACGCGGCAGCAGTCGATCGGGCCGGCCCAGCCGGTGAAATCCTTGCCGTTGAAGACGGACTGGAAGCCTTTGGGATCGGTGGCGCGCAAGAGTGTGTCGGCTTCGTCGCTGCCGATTTCGCGGATGGCGAGATTGCGCCAGCGGATTTCGCCGCCGTGGGTCTGAAGTTGGATGGGGCCCCGGGGCGGAACGGGGAGCTTGCGGTTATAATAGTTCTCGAGCACGGCGCCTTTGACGGTCGGCTGGCCGTTGAGCCAGACCCAGACGCGGGCGCCGGCCATGACGACGCGGACGTGGTTCCACTGGCCGAAAGGCTTGTCGGCGAGGACGAGGGGATCCTTGCCGGGCGCGCCGGGGGAGTTGTTCCAGAGGCCGCCGGAGCCTTTGTCGGCACCGAGCTTAAACTTGGCCTGTTCGGTGAAGTCCCAGATCTGCACCTGGGGGATGCCGCGCAGATAGATGCCGCTGTCGCCGAGGGGGAGCATCTTGTAGTCCAC
>CAIXPZ010000189.1 GCA_903921455.1 uncultured Verrucomicrobia subdivision 3 bacterium
CTCCTGCCAACACTTTTTTGCGAATCTCAGCCCAGTCTTCCATATTGCGATACATGCTTCATTGTTAATGAAGATGCCGCACTTTTGAACCGCCCCGTCACACACATGACCCCGCCGCACTTTTCAGCCGCCGTTTACAAGATAAAGCATACACGGTTAGTTTGCCAATCATTTTGCATGTTTCGACTCTATGGCGGTGGTTCGCCGCTGTCCATTCTGATTTGAGTTTCTGCGCCTCGCCCAAAGCGCCAGAGGACTGGCGCACTCCAGAACGCGGCGCGTTCGCGGGGCGTTCGGTTTTGCGCGCCAGCGTCCTGGAGTGCGGCGGCCCTCCGCCGCTCTTCTCCGGCGGGACCATTGGCCGGCGTTAAAACGTCGGGCAATTCTCATTCGTCGCTCCGCGACGGGGCAGCTGGCCCCAAAATGGCTTTGGCGGGGTTCATATCCCGTGGGCGGCATTTATATCCCGTCCAAGGCTTTCATATCCCGCAAACCGGCATTGAAATCCGGTTTGCAGCATACATTTGCCGTATTCGGCATTTTAATCAGGGTTGGGGGCATTTAAATCCCGTGGACGGCATTGGCGGGCTGGCGGGCGCAAAAAACCCGGTCGGGCGGCAAACGAGCCGACCCGCCGGGTTTTTGGTGCCGGACCGGCTGCCTCAAGGCGTGGGCGGGGTGGGCGGCGTCTTCGGCTTGCGGGGTTTGGAATAGTGGGCGGCCATGTAATCCACGTAGGTCTGGTAGCGGCCGGTGCGGTTGTTGGCCTTGGCACAGGCATAGATGTTGGAAATATCGTTGAACAGGTCGTGGCGGATACCGACGCGGGTGTCTTGGATGGCTTGGTCGGCGGCGTCGGATGCGTCAGCGATGGATTCGAAGGGGGCAAAGAGGTCGCAGCTCTTGTTGAATTCGACGAGGCTGAAATCCGCCGGGAGGGCTTCGGGATGTTGGGTCACGAAATCCTTGGTGGCTTGGATGAGGCCGATGCTCTTGTCGCCCAAGTGCGGCAGATGGGCGCGTTCATCATCGGAGAGGCTGATGAGGAACGGGAGGTTCGTCCGGATGGTGACAAACGCGGCTAGAGTGTCCGCCAAGACTTGGGCGGCTAGCGCGGCACTGACTTTTCGAGTGCTCATAGCATTATTATTGTTGTTTTGTGCGGCGAGGGCCGCCATGACTTCTTCAACCGTCCCGCCGAAGCGAGCCCCGGGCATATCCAGCCGTAACGGCTGCCCGTTAGGCAGGATCATGTCGAATCGTAATGGCGTTCCCATCGTTGTTTTCGTTTTCGTTCATGGGAACCCACAAGGTAAGTCACGGCCGGTTCCCCGAGCCGCAGTTACGATTTACGCCCGTCGGCAGGAATTAGCCAGCGAAGAGTTATGTCTGCGGTAAAGTAGTAAGATAAATAAATCGGAGCATTAAAAATCTCGATTGCGGGGAAAATGGAAAAAACGCGGAGGGCTAAAGCCATCCGCGTGAGATAAAACGAATCGCCGGGAAATCGGTTCGCCGTTTGGCGGGTGGCCGTTCGCCAGGACTTACCAGTATTCTTCGACGTGGATGTTGCCGGGGTTCTTGCTGTCGCCGCGTTTGAACCCTTTTTTCTCCAGCATCTCGGTGACGACTTTGATCATCTCCGGGTTGCCGCAGAGGAAGACATCGGCATGTTCGGGGTCGAGCGGCACGCCCGCATCTTTTTCCAAAGCGCTCTGCTCGAGGATGGCCTGGATGCGGCCGATGCGCCCGAGGAAATGCTGGTCTTGATCCGGCCGCGTGATGCTCGGGATGTAGGTGAAGTTCGGCCGGAGGCGGGAGAGGGTTTCCAGTTCGCCGCGATAGCCAAGGTCCCAGCTGTAACGCGCGCCGTGCAGGACGACGAATTTGCGCTGCGTCTCGGTGGTCAAAATGGTGCGCAGCATGGAGACGTAGGGCGCGAGGCCGGTGCCGGTGGCGATGAGCACGGCGGTCTTGCCGGCGGGCGTGCGGTCGAGGGTGAAGACGCCGCTGGCTTTCGGCCCGAGGAAAACTTTGTCGCCGTGCTTCAGGGCGAAGAGGCGGGGCGTCAGGCCGCCGCTGGTGATGAGCGTGATGTAAAATTCCACGTAACGGCGCTCCACGCTGGCGGAAGCGATGCTGTAGGCGCGGCGGATGAGCTTGTCGGCGTCGGGCTTGGGCGTCTCGGTTTCCGCCCCCGCCAGGCGCGGCGCGGAGCCGGGCAGGCCGAGCACGGCGAACTGGCCGGGCTTGAAGTCGAACAGCTTGCCCTCGGGACGGACGCGGAGGACGATCAGTTCGGGATGGATTTGTTCGCGTCCGATGACGCTGGCGTTGCAGAGATTGACGGTGGCGGTTTCGGTGCTCATGGTGTGGCGCGCGGCTTCTTTTTTTGTTGCCCGCAGTATAGAGATGCCGGTCGGGATATCAATGCCGGTCTTGTCCAGTTCTTATCCCCTTTTGGCGTGGGAAAAATCGCGGCGGGGGCCGACATTTTATTTTTCCCGGCGACCTGACCTGATATAGTGCCGGCCACATTGGCCGGCCAATGGATTATGAAAATCCGACTCTTTATCAAACCGTATTGCCCCTGGTGCCACAAAGCGCAGCACTGGCTGGACGACCGCGGGATCAAATACGAGGCAATCGATGTGATTTCCGACAGCAAGGCGATGACCGAAATGGTCAATCTCTCCGGCCAGCGGCTCGCGCCGGTGATCGACGTGGACGGAAAAATCCTCGCCGACTTCGGCCCGGACGAGCTGGCGACATTTTGGGAATCGTTAAAGCGTTAAAACGTTAAATTGTTAAACCGTCACACCGTGGTAAACTCGAATTCACAAATGCAATTGAACGATTCAACCCTTCAACCATTTAACAAATCACGCCCCCGCCTGCCGGAATGGCTGCGCATCAAGCTGCCCACGTCGGACAGCTTCGCCCAGACGCGCAACCTGCTCGGCGAACTCAAGCTGCACACCGTCTGCGAAAGCGCCAAGTGCCCGAACCATTGGGAATGCTGGGAGAAGGGCACCGCCACGTTCATGATCGCCGGCGACCGCTGCACGCGGGCCTGCGGTTTCTGCGCGGTCAGCACGGCCAAGCCGCTGCCGCTCGAAGCCGATGAGCCGCTCCGCGTGGCCGAGGCGACTCGGCGGATGAAGTTGAAGCATGTCGTCATCACCGCCGTCGCGCGCGACGACGTGGCCGACGGCGGCGCGGAACACTTCCGCCAGACGATCGCGGAGGTTCGCAAATTGAACCCCGGCATCGTCATCGAAGTGTTGGTGCCCGATTTTCAGGACAGCGACGCGTCCATTGACGCCGTGCTGGCGGCGAATCCGCAGATCTTCAATCACAATCTTGAAACCGTCCGCCGCCTGACCCCGGAGGTCCGCCACCGCGCGACCTACGACCGTTCGCTGAGCGTGCTGAACAAGGTGAAGACCAAGCGCGGCAAAACCATCTATACCAAATCCGGCCTGATGCTCGGCCTCGGCGAGCGCGAGGAGGAGGTGCTGGAAGCGCTGCGCGATTTGCGCGCGGCCGGCTGCGACATTCTCACGCTCGGCCAGTATCTGCAGCCGACATTGAAACATCTGGCCATGGTGGAATTTGTGCCGCCGGCGAAGTTTGCGGAATACAAGTTGCGCGCCGAGGAACTGGGCTTTGTCCACGTCGCCAGCGGGCCGATGGTCCGCAGCTCTTATCACGCGGATGAGTTCAACGCGCCGTCGGCGGGTTGCTAACGGGCGGTTAAGGGGTGATGGGCCAGCAGATAGATCACCACCGCGAAGCAGGCGATGGCGATGGCGAAGAAGAGGACGGTGAAAAAGGTCCGGAGCTGACGGGCTCTTTTTTCGACGGCGGCGGTCTGCTGTTTCTCCGCGCTCTTGAAATCCGGGAGCTGGCTGTTCAGCGCGGCGTTGATGGCGTCTTCGTTTTTTAATTCCAGCGTGAGCCAGCGGCCTTCGAGCTGTTTCCATTCGTCCGGCAGCCGTTCGAGCGTTTCGGCGCTGGCCGGCTGAAAACCCCAGCGCGTCCAGAACGGCGAGGTTTCCTGGGTCCAGACGCGGAAGACGCCGTGGTTGGCGGCGAGCGTCTGGATGCGTTCCCAGAACAATTCGCGGGCGGCGTCGGCCACGGCAAAGTCCGCGTAATCTTCGCTGTGCAGGCGGACATGCTGGCGGACGATCTGGACGCCCACCGCCCCGGCGAATTGGCCGTCGGCCTCGACAATCTGAAACTCCGTGACCCGGCCTTCGAGTTCGTCCGCCGGCAGATGACCCGCCGCCCAAAGCGATTTCAGCGCAGGCAGGTCGTCCACGGTGGCGCGGCGGATGTGCAGGGGCGGCATGGGTTGATTGTGGAATAAATTTTTAAGACGCGAAGAAAAATTTGCATTTCCCGCGGGCTGTGTAATTGTGCGCGGTCGGAATTTATAACTATTATGAGCCATCAGAACATATCGGAACTACTGAAGTCCTTGGAATGGCGCTATGCCACCAAGGTGTTTGACGCCAACCAGAAGATTCCCGCCGACGTGTGGGGCGCGCTGGAAAAATCCCTCGTGCTGACGCCCACGAGCTACGGTTTGCAGCCGTATCATTTTCTGGTCGTGCAGGACGCCGCCAAGCGCGCCGCCTTGCTGCCGAATTCGTGGGGCCAGAAGCAGGTGGTAGATTGCTCGCATTTCATTGTCTTCACGGCGCGGACGGAAATGAAGGAGGCGGATGTCGACCGGTTCATCCAGCGTTCCGCCGCCGTGCGGGGCGTGCCGGCCGAATCCCTCGCGGCGTATCGCGGCATGATGCTCGGCGATGTGGTGAACGGACCGCGCGGAAAAACCGCGCATGAATGGGCGGCACGCCAATGCTACATCGCGCTGGGCAATCTGATGACCGCCGCCGCCGTGCTGGGCGTGGACGCCTGCCCGATGGAAGGCATCAACCCGCCCGAGTATGACAAGATTCTCGGCCTTGCGGGCACCGGCTACAAAACCGTGGTGGCGCTGGCGCTCGGCTATCGCGCCGCCGCCGACAAGTATGCGAGCCTCGCGAAGATTCGTTACGAGACGGCGGAATTGGTGAAGGTGGTTTAAGGATTGGCCGGGGAATCGAGTGGGGAGATAACTTCTGCCGTGGGCAACCGTGGCAGAAGTTATTATTTTGGATTTGGCATGAAATAGAGCTTTTGCTAATGTTCAGCCATGTTCAAAAAATTATTTATTCCGTCGGACGATTCGGATCTGACGAGCATGGCTTTGCTCGTGGCGCGGTTGTGGTTCGGCCTCGCGATGTTATTCAATCACGGTTTGGACAAGCTGGGGCATTTCAAGGACATCGTCGGCACGTTCCCCGATCCGCTGGGTTTTGGGCAGGAAGCGAGTCTGGTGCTGGTGATTTTTGCCGAGGTGCTGGGTTCGCTGCTGCTGGCGGTCGGGCTCTTCACGCGCGTGGCGGCGGCCGTGCTGGTGGTCGATATGTTCGTCGCGTTTCTGATGATTCACAAAAGCGCGATGAGCGGCGGTGAACTGGCCTTCCTCTATCTGGCCGGCTACGTGATGCTGGTCATCGCAGGCGGTGGCTTGTTCTCGCTGGATACGGTGGCGTTCTCCAACTCCGAGCGCAGCCGGATTCAGAAAAACGAAAGCTGAAGCCCGCCGGCCGCCGGTCCGGCTTACAATTTCTCCGGTTGCCGCATCAAATCGCTGATGCGCAGCAACAGGCGTCCCGCCGCGCCGCCGTCCAGCACGCGATGGTCGAAGCTCAACGTCAGGTAAGCTTCCATCACGGGCACGAATTGTCCTTTGGTCTCGTCCCAATGCGGCATCTTCCGGCCGGCGCCGAGGCCCAGCACGAGCGTCTGTTCCGGCAGCGGAATCGGCGTGGCCCAGATCAATCCAAAGGTGCCGAAGTTCGTCACGGTGGCGACGGAGCCGCCCGTGGCGTCCGCCGGCAATTTACGCTGGCGCGCGAGTTCGACGAGTTCGTTGTAGCGCACCACGAGTTCCTTCAACGGTTTTGTATCCGCATTGCGCAGCACGGGAACCAGCACGCCGTCATCGGCCTCGACGGCGAAGCCCACGTCAATCGCCGACGGGTGAACAATGTTGGTGCCGACGAGTCGCCCGGCGACGGCGCTGTTTTCCGCAAGGGCCACGGCCAGTGCGCGCAAGGCGTAAAGTGCCGGGCCGGGCTTGGGTTCGCAGGTCTTGCGGTGAGCCAGCACGGCGTCCAGCTGCACCGGCAGACCCACGGTGGCCAGCGGGCGCGTCCAGCTCCGGCGCATCGCATCGGCTACAGCCACGCGCATGGAGGAGGCTTTGCTCAACTTTTGCTTGTCGAGGTGCGCCATGAACTTTTCAAAATCCTCGACGGTCACCCGGCCCGCCGCGCCGCTGCCCGCGATGCCTGCGAGGTCGGCGGCGCTCAAGCCGAGTTCATGCATCCGCGCCTTGAGCCGCGGCGACATATAGCTGGCCCCGCTGGCGTTCGCAGGCACGGGCAGGCCGCGCACGGTGGGTTCCACGCGCGAGCCGGTGCTGTTGCGCGATTTTTTGGAAATGATTTCGGAGTCCGTGTCGCAACTTTTTGCCGGCGCGGGAATGTCGAGCCCGAAGCGCGCAGCCTCTTCTTTGGAGGCTTCAATTTTTCCCAGCACGTCGCCGACGGCGTAGCTCTCATTGAGCACGGCCGAAAAACTTTCCACCCGGCCGCCGCAGGGTGCGGTGACGGTCATGGTGGCCTTGTTCGTTTCAACCTCGATCAAGTCTTGGCCACCCTCGACTTGGTCGCCGGGCTTGACTAGGAAATTGATGATGGCGGCCTCGGCGATGGATTCGCCGAGCTGCGGCATGATGATGGGAATCTGCGGCATAAATTAAAAGCGGATGAGTTTGCGGGCGGCGGCGGCCACGCTGCGGGCGGTCGGACGATGCGCGGCCCAGAGGTTCGGATGATACGGCACCGGCGTGTCCTTGGCGTTGAGGCGTTGCGGCGGCGCGTCGAGCAGACCGTAGCTTTCGGCGGAGACGCGGGCGATGACTTCCGCCGTCACACCGCCCCACGGCCACGCTTCCCCGACGCAAAGCAACCGGCCGGTGCGGGCGACGCTGGCGACGACGGTGTCGGTGTCGAGCGGCTTGATGGAACGCAAGTCCACGACTTCCACCTGCCAGCCTTCAGTGGCGAGTTCATCCGCTGCGGCAAGGGCTTCATGCACCATCGCGCTGTAAGTGACAATGGTGAGGTCGCGACCTTCGCGGGCGATGCGCGCCTTGCCGATGGGCAACGCTTCGCTCGGCAATTTCTCGGCCTTGAGGTGGTAATAGAGAAACTTGTGTTCGCAGAAAATCACCGGGTCATCAATCGCCACGGCGGAGAGCAGCATGGAATAAGCGTCTTCCACGGTCGCTGGCGTTAGCACCACGAGGCCGGGATAATGCGCGTAAATCGCCTCCAGACATTGGCTATGAAACGGCCCGCTGCCGGACGTGCCGCCGAAGGGCAGGCGGACGGTGATGGGGCAGGGGACATTCGTGCGCCAGAAGAGTGTGGAGGCCTGGTTGACGATCTGGTTGAAGGCGACGGTGGAAAAATCCGCGAACTGCATCTCGATGATCGGCCGCATGCCTTCGATGGCCGTGCCGACGGCGAGGCCGATGATCGCATCTTCGCTGATCGGCGCATCGAGGACGCGGCCGGGAAATTCCTTCTGCAGATTTTTCGTGGCCTTGAAGGCGCCGCCGAAGGCGCCGACGTCCTGGCCGTAGATGAACACGCGCGGATCGTCGCGGAGCGCGTGGGCCTGGGCTTCGCGGATGGCTTCGAGATAGGTGATGCTCATCGCAATTTAAGATTCTTCACGCAGTTCGTTCAAGTGTTCCGAGGAGAGGGCGCTCCATTTTTCCTCATACGGGTCCGGCGCCGGTTCGCGCTGGGCTTGGGCGACGGCCTCCTCGATTTCGCGGATGGCTTCGCTGCGCCAGACGGCGAGCTGCGCCGTGTCGGCCAGTTTCTGCTTCAACAAAAATTCCTCAGCCACCTTCAGGCAGTCCCGTCCGAGCGCGGAATTTTTCAAATCTGGGGCGATATAGCCGGCGTCGTCATGTTCGCCATGGCCGCAGAGGCGGAGCAAGGTGGCGATGACGAGTTGCGGGCCGTGGCCGGCGCGTGCGCGGGCGATCGCGGCGCCAACGGTTTTCATGCAGGCGGAAAAATCGGTGCCGTCCACGGTATGCGCTTCCACGCCGTAACCTACCGCCTTGCTGGCGAGGTCGTTGCAGGCGAATTGTCGGTCGGTCGGGGTGGAGTAGGCAAATTGATTGTTGGCGACGACGAGGACGAGCGGAAGTTTTTCCACGGCGGCCTGGTTCAGCGATTCATGAAATGCGCCGGTGGACGTCGCGCCCTCGCCGAGGCACGCCGCGCCGACGATGCCGGTGATGCCTTTCATGCGGCGGGCAAAAAGTATTCCGTTCACCACGGAAACCATGGCCCCCAGGTGACTGATCATCGGGAGGTAACCTTCTTGCGGCCGGCCGCGATGGACGTTGCCGTCGCGTCCGCGCATGGGGCCGAGAGCCGAGCCAAGGTAGGTGCGGACGGCGTCGATGATGGGTTCGCCGAACGCCAGCCGGCCGGCGGCGTCGCGGATCAGCGGGGCGAAGACATCGGATTTATTGAGGTGAACGCCGATGGCCGCGCTCAAGGCTTCCTGGCCGCGGCCAAGAAAGACGCCGCCGTGAATTTTGCCGGCTCGGTAGAGCGCGGCAAATTTGTCATCCAACAGCCTTGCCCGCAGCATGAAGCGGTAGGCGGCCAGTTGCGTCTCGCCAGCGGCGCGAGACCCGGAGACAGTTTGCAACATGGCGGTAGTTTATCGCCGTCCGCGCGGGCCAGCAATAAAACTTTCCGGCGGAAATAAAAATTCGTCTGGCTGGTCGCGCAAAAATCTGTTAAATCCGCCGGGTTCTGACACCTTGATTGACGTCAGGGACAAGATGAATCCAAACAAATATCACGCGCTGCTGCTGAGTCATGACGCTAAACTGGCGGAGACGCTGCTTTTGGTGGTGCATCTGGATGGCGGCAGTCTGGGCTCAGTCAACAATTACGCGGACGCACTGCGGCACCTGCAGACGCAGCCGCCGGATTTGGTGTTTTTGGACTTGAAAAACTCGGAGGCGGAAAGTTTGAGCCTGTTGCGCCAGCTGAAGCATCATCCGCTGCCACTGCCGGTGTTCACCATAGGTTTTGGGGTGGCGGGCGAAACCGCGCCGCCGTTGCGGGCTTTTGATCTGGGCTTGAATGAATTGATTCAGTTGCCGGCAGAAAATAGTTTACTCCGGGCGCGCCTGGCCTCGTCGTTGCAACTCAAGCGGCGGCTGGAAGACTTGACGCGCCGCCAGCAGGAATTGACGGAGGCCTGCCGCACGGCGGAGGCAAACTCGCGGACCAAGTCGGATTTTCTCGCGACGATGAGCCATGAGATCCGGACGCCGATGAACGGTGTGATTGCGATGGCCGGTTTGCTGATGGAGACCCCGCTGACGGTGGACCAGCGCGGCTACTTGGAGACGATACATCACAGCAGCGAATCGTTGTTGAACATCATCAACGACATTTTGGATTTTTCAAAGATCGAGGCGGGCAAGATGGAGTTGGAGCGGCACCCGTTTGATTTGCGCGGCTGCATCGAAGAGTCGTTGGATTTGCTGGAGCCGCGCGCATTGGGCAAACAACTGGACCTGGCTTACGAGGCGGCGGATGTCATTCCTGCGCAGGTCGAGGGGGATGGGCAGCGGCTGCGGCAGGTGCTGGTGAATCTGGTGGGCAACGCGGTGAAATTCACGGAGCGCGGCAGCGTGGTGATCAGCGTGGAAACGATCGCGCCGCCGGCCGCCGAGGCGGAAAACCCGCAGGCATTGCGTTTGCATTTCTCTGTGCGCGACACCGGCATCGGCATCCAGCCGGACCGGCTGGCGCGGTTGTTCCGGCAATTTTCGCAGGCGGATGTTTCCACGGCGCGCAAATATGGCGGCACCGGCCTGGGGCTGGTCATCAGCCGGCGGCTGGTTGAACTGATGGGGGGAAAAATGTGGGCCGAAAGCGTGCCGGGCGAAGGTTCCACTTTCCATTTCACGATTGGCTTGTCGGTGCGGGAGGGTTCCCTGCCTCCGGCGTATGCAAAACGGCAGTTGCCGCTGGCAGATTTAAAGATTTTAATTTTGGAAGACGGCGCCACGGCCAGGAATCTCTTGTTTGAACAATGCCGTCGCTGGGGGATGCAGCCGCAGGCGGTGGAAAATTCCGCGCAAGCGCTGGAGTTGTTTCGCAGGGGCATGACCTTTGACCTGGCGTTGGTGGATGCCTCGCTGTCCGGCCAGGACGGGGTTGCGGTGGCGGCCGAGATGCAAAAATTTCCCGCGGCAGCGATGATGCCGGTGGTGTTGCTCGCCGCGCTGGGCAAACGAACGGGCGGGGAGGGCGACGCGCGATTGCGGTTCGCGCACACGGTCAACAAGCCGGTCAAGCCTTCTCAGTTATGCGCGATTTTGGAGCGGGCGTTGTTAAGCCCGCGCACGCCGGCCGGTCAGGCAGAGCCGGCCAAACCCGAGGTTTTGTTGGCGGCGCGGCTGCCGCTGCGCATTTTGCTGGTGGACGATAACGCGATCAACCAGAAGGTAGCCGTGCGGATTTTACAGCAGTTTGGTTATGAGCCGGGCGTTGCCGTCAATGGCCGGGCCGCGGTTGAAGCCATTGAGCAGGCGCCGTTCGATCTGGTGTTCATGGATGTGATGATGCCGGAATTGGACGGCCTGGAAGCCACGCGGTTCATCCGCATGCGCCAGATGAGCGGCGAATATAAGAATTTTCAAACCCGCATCATCATCGTGGCCATGACGGCGCACGCGATGCAGGGCGACCGCGAAAAATGTATTGCCGCCGGCATGGATGATTATTTATCCAAGCCGGTTCGGCCCAAGGATGTCCGCGATATGATTGAAAAGTGGGCGGGGAAAGTCGCCGTGGATCCGGCCCGTCTGCCCGCCGCGCCAATCAATCATGATGCCGCCGATGTGCCGGTGGATTTGACGCGCATGAACGATCTGACCGACGGCAATATGGATAACCTGCGCGAGCTGGTGGAGATGTATTTCACGCAGACGCAAAAGCAGTTTGTCCAGCTGCGCGAGGCGGTGCGCGAGGGCAAGGCTGATGCCGTGCGCCGCGTGGCGCACAGCTGCGCCGGCGCGAGCGCCACGATGGGCATGACCCAACTCGTGCCGTATTTGCGCGAACTGGAAAAACTCGGCGCTTCCGGAACATTGACGGGCGTGGAGCCGATTTGTGAGAATGCCGCGTGTGAATTTGAGCGCATCCGTGAATTTTTAAAAACCCAGCCCGAACTGACCCAAGTCATCGCCAATATTAAACCCGCATGAAAAAAATCCTGATCATCGAGGACGACCAGATTGTAGCCAATGTTTACCGTAACAAACTGGCGGTGGAGGGGTATCAGGCGGAAGTCGCCTCGGACGGTGAATCCGGTTTGAAGGTGATGCGCACGTTTCAGCCGCAGCTGATCATTCTCGACCTGATGCTGCCGACGATTTCCGGGGTGGAGGTCATCCGCGAGATCCGCAAGGAGCCGGATTTCATCAAGACGCCGATCATTGTTTTTTCGAACACCTACCTGACGAATCTCATTCAGGACGCGTGGCGGGCCGGGGCCAATAAATGCCTCTCCAAAGCGAGCTGCTCGCCGAAGGATTTTATTGATGTGGTCCGGCACACCATCGGTGACAGCGGGGCCATTCCGCAGGGAAATCCGCTCGCAAACGATCCATCCCAAGGCAAGTCCGCCAGTTTGACTGCGGAAAACGACGTCGAGTTTCAGGCTGATCTGCGAAAGACTTTCATTGAAGGTCTGCCGGCCACGCTCTATGCGCTGCGGCTGGGTTTGCAGGGGCTCATCAAGGCGGAAAATGAAATGACCCGCCTGCGTCATGTCTATGACCTGTATCGGCGGGTCCATGCGTTGAACGGCAACGCCGGTCTCGCGGGGCTGGTTCAAATCGCCCACATGGCTTCCGCTTTTGAAGCGCTGCTCAAGGAAATTTACGAGAAGCCTAAAAACATCAACGCGTCCACCACCCGCACGGTGGCGGCGGCGGTGGATTTTCTCGGCTCCCTTTTTGACCGGGCCGCGCTCCCCGAGAAGCAGGAGATTCTGACCTCAAAAATTCTGGTGGTGGATGATGAGGTTATTTCCCGGCGTGCCATTGTCTATGCGCTGGAAAAAGCCAAGCTCAAATCCGTCAATGTCGAGGAGCCGGAACAGGCGTTGCAATTGCTCGCCGAAAATGACTACGACTTGATTTTTCTCGACGTGGACATGCCCGGCATGACCGGCTACGAGCTCTGCGCCAAGCTGCGCGCCATGCCGCACCTCAAGAAGACGCCCGTGGTGTTCGTGACCAGTCTCAACGACTTCGACAACCGCACCAGTTCCACCATGGCCGGGGGCAATGACTTTATCGCCAAACCCTTTTTGTTCATCGAACTCACCGTCAAGGCGCTGATCTACGTTATGCGCTCCCGGTTGCAAGCCAAGTCGCAAGCCACGGTTTGAGTTTGCCCCATGCTCCACGGCGAATTTATTCCCGCAGCCGATAAACAATCCCGCCGCCTGTTTGTCGTGCTGCACGGGCTGGGTGATTCCCTCGCAGGCTGGCGCTGGCTGCCCGGCGCGCTGGATTTGCCGTGGCTGAATTATCTCCTCGTCAACGCGCCCGACGAATACTACGGCGGCTATTCGTGGTTCGATTATCCCGGCGACATCGCGCCCGGCATTCATCGCAGCCGCCAGTTGCTGTTTCAACTGCTCGATGATTTGCGCGCAAAAAATTTCCCCGCCGACCAGATTGTCCTCGGCGGTTTTTCCCAAGGCTGCCTCATGGCGCTGGAAACAGGACTGCATTATCCGCACCGATTCGCGGGCCTCGTCGGCATCAGCGGCTGGATTTTTGAGATCGAGAATTTGCTCCGCGATCTCACGCCCGTCGCCAAATCGCAACGCCTGCTCGTCACGCACGGCCTATACGATCCGCTGCTGCCCATCGCCCCCGTGCGCGACCAGATCCGTCAGCTGAAAGCTGCCGGCCTCGAGGTGGCGTGGCATGAATTCCCCAAGGAACACACGATTTACGGCACGGAAGAGATAGCCGTCATTCGCGAATTTGTGCTCGCCTGCTACGCGTGATCGGGTGGCGGGCGACCGCTCCCTGAACCGTGGTTGTAAAGGGAAGCCAATTCACAGTGGGTCCAACCCGCCAAAGTCACACGTTCAATTCGCGGTTTGCGCTCGGCATCCAGATTTGCTCCGGCCGGGCTGGCGCTTCGTTTTGCCAGTCCATCGCGTTTTCCACGGCGGCGCGCATCTTCTCGAACCACCACTTCGCCTGGGCGACGCGCTGTTCGCGCTGCCGGCCGAAGATGCGGGTTTGCGTTCCGTTGAATCCGAGTTCGAGCTGTTGGTTGGTCGTCATAATATGCCTTTCTTTCGACGACATCCTCGCATGGGGGGTAGGACACAGGCTGTCCAAGCCTGAAGATAGTTGGATATATTTGAGGGACAGTCAAAGGGGGCTAATCAGCCCGCCGAAGCCTTGAAAGCGAAACTAATTCAGCGGATTTCCACCACGTCGCCCGGCTCCAGCGGAACGACTGCGCCGGTGAACAATATATTGGGCGGCAGCGTCGCGCTCTGGCCTTGCCGCGTGAGGATGATGATTTCCGGCTCCTTGGAATCGAGATAGTTTGCCGTGGCAATCGCCTGGGTCAGGTTCAACCCCACGACCCACGGCACCGTGGGGTTTTGCACGGCGCCGATAATCGTGACGGACGGTATTGGCATCGCCTGCGGCTGTCGCAACGCCGCGTTTTGTCCGGCGAGATACGCCCGCTGCGCCTGCAACTGGGATTTGGATTTCGTCGTGCAGCCGGTGGCGGCCAATACCAGAGCCAGGATGACTGCCGACGGCTTCATTGCGCCCCGATTTCCGCTTTCCATTGGGCCACCGCCGATTTGAACTCCGCCGCGCAGTTCGCTTTTGGTTTCACGAACCGCGGCGTGAACCAGGGGAAACTGCCGGTCAAATCCTGCGTCACCAAAATCTGTCCGTCGCAGTCCGGCCCGCTACCGATGCCGATGATTGGGATCGGGAGGCGCTGGGAGATTTCTTTTGCGACCGGCGGGGTTACGAGCTCCAGCACGATGGCAAACGCCCCGGCTTCGGCCAGCGCGCTTGCGTCGTCGATCAGCGCCCGATGTTCCGTGTCTTTTTTGCCTTTGATATGATAACCGCCTTCTTCCAAGACATGCTGTGGCAACATGCCCAAATGCCCGCAGAAGGCGATGCCCGCCGCGACAATCGCTTTCACTTGCGGCAGAATTTCTTGGCCGCCTTCCGCCTTCACGAAATCAGCGCCGGCCGCGGCCAGTTGTCGGGCGTTGGCCACCGCGCTTTCCACGGTCTCGTAACTCTTGAACGGCAAATCCGCGCCGAGCAGCGCGTTTGGTTTTGCGCGGGCGGCGGCGCGCACGTGATGGTTCATCTCCGCCATCGTGACGTGTGTCGTGTCCGGATAGCCAAGCACCACCATGCCGACGGAATCGCCGACGAGCAGCAGCGGCACGCCGGCCTCGTCGAGCAGCTTGGCCATCGGATAATCATACGCCGTGAGCGCGGCAATCTTCTCGCCGCGCTGCTTCATGGCGCTGATCGTCTCGGTGCTGATTTTCATTCGTGAATTGTGAATCGTTGAATTGTTACATCGTGTCGCATGCCGTGCCGGTTTAACGATTCAACCGTGTAACGATTTAACGCGCCGTAAAACTTTTCACCAATTCCTCTGGCGTGGTCGTGGCCGTGCCGACCTTGCCGACGACGATGCCGGCGGCGTGGTTGGACAGGATGGCCGCTTCGATGGGCGACGCGCCGGCGGCAATCGCCAGCGTGAAACTCGCAATCACTGTGTCGCCGGCGCCTGATACGTCGAAGACTTCCTGCGCCACCGTCGGGATGTGAAACGGCTTCTGCCCGCGCTGGCAGAGCAGCATTCCCAGTTCGCCGAGGGTGATGAGGAGCAAGGCCGGAGTTAATTCTTTCAACAGCCGTTCAGCGACGAGCATCAGGTTCTTGTCCGTAAATGGATTCTCGTGCTTGGTTTCGTCCGGCAAATCTGCGAGTTCAAAGGCTTCCTTGCGGTTCGGCGTGATGAGCGAAAGGCTGCCCAGATTCAAATGATGCACCGGCTTCGGATCCAGGCTCAACCAAACGCCGCGCGCGTGGCAAAGCGACTTGATCTCATTCAGCAACAGCTGCGTCACCACGCCCTTGCCATAATCGCCCACGATGACGGCATCCGCCTTGGCGAGCTTGGTTTTGAATTCAGTCAGCAGCTTTGCCGTGGTCTTTGCGTCCAGTGCGCCCCGGGTCTCGCGGTCGATGCGCACGACCTGCTGCTGGTGCGCGACAATGCGCGTCTTGATGCTTGTATGGCGCGCGGCGTTTTTCACGAGGCCGGTGCAGCCGATGTGCTGTTCGCCGAGTAGTTTCACCAGTTTCTTTGCGGCATCATCATTGCCGATGGCGCCGAACAATTCCGCCGGCGTGGCGAGCGAGACCAGATTGCGCGCGACGTTGGCCGCTCCACCCGGCATGAAGCTTTCGCGGGCAAAATCCACCACCGGCACCGGCGCTTCCGGCGAGATGCGCGACACGCCGCCCCAGATGAACTGGTCGAGCATCACGTCGCCGACGACGAGGACGCGGCTCGTTTGCGCGGCAGTCAGGATTTGCCTCGCGCGGGCAGCGGATAATTTTTTTGCACTCATTTTATTTTAGCCACAGATGAAATAAATACGTGTTTGTAAAACCAGCTGTGTTTCATCTGTGAAAATCTGTGGCTCAAAATTAATTTAAAAACGCCGTCAGCGGACTGGTTGCACTGGCGGTTTCGCTGGGTGCGCCGAGGCCGATTTCAAACGCCGCGCGGCCCGCTTCCACCGCCTGCTTGAAGGCGATGCCCATGCGGTTCGGGTCGTTGGCCACGGCGATGGCGGTGTTCACCAGCACGGCGTCCGCGCCGAGTTCCATCGCTTCCGCCGCGTGGCTCGGCGCGCCGATGCCCGCGTCCACGACCACGGGCACCGTGGCTTGCTCGATGATGATTCTGATCTGGTCGCGCGTCTGGATGCCGCGATTGGAACCGATGGGGGCGCCGAGCGGCATCACGGTGGCGCAGCCGACTTCCTGCAGCCGCTTTGCCAGCACGGGGTCGGCATTGATGTAGGGCAGCACGGTGAAGCCTTCCTTCACGAGAATCTCCGCCGCCTTGAACGTCTCGATCGGGTCGGGCAGCAGATAGCGCGGGTCCGGATGGATTTCCAGCTTCACCCACTTCGGCAGCCCGGCGGCGACGGCGAGGCGGGCGAGGCGGACGGCTTCCTCGGCGTTCATTGCGCCGCTGGTATTGGGGAGCAGGAGATATTTCTTCGGGTCAATGAATTCGAGGATGTTGGCGAACGGGTCTTTCTTCCCGCTCAGGTCGGCGCGGCGCAGGGCCACGGTGACCATTTCCGTGCCGCTGGCGGCCAGCGCGTCGCGCATGGCTTCCGGCGAGGGAAATTTTCCGGTGCCGAGAATCAACCGTGAACGGAACTCACGGCTGGCAATGACCAAAGGTTTGAACGACATCGGCAATAATTTAGAAAATCGCTGCGAATTGTCGAGGCGGGATGCGGAAGCTTCCGGTGGGAATTGTTTGGATGGGAAAAGTTATTCCTTCCCGCCGTGCTGGCGCAGCCATTCCGCCATGGCTTGGTTGCGCTTCCCCAACTCCGTCTCCGGCTTGTAACGACTATCAGTTGCTAATGCCAATACCATGTGCAACGGCGTCTCGCCATTGTTGTTCCTGGCATTGACATCCTCGTTGTTGGCCAGCAACAGTGCCGCCAAGTCCGTGTGACCACCCATCGCTGCATCGTGCAAAGACGTCCAGCCTTCGTTGTTCTTGGCGTTGACGTCTACTTTGTTGGCCAGCAGCAATTCCGCCACGTTCTTGTTGCCGCAACGCGCTGCGAAGTGTAAAGGCGTCGCGCCGTAATGGTTCTTGGCATTGACCGCAGCCTTGTTTGCCAACAGCAATGCCGCAACGTCCTTCTGCCCCTTCATCGCTGCCAGGTGCAAAGCCGTCTCGCCCATATTGCCCTTGGCGTTGACATCAGCCTGGTTGGCCAGCAGCAATTCCACCACATTCTTGTAGCCGTGATACGCCGCAGTTTGCAAAGGCGTCCAGCCGAAGTTGTTTGTGGTGCTGACATCGGCCTGGTTGGCCAAGAGCAGTTCCGCCACGTCCCTTTGACCCCGCAGCGCCGCACAGTTCAAAGGTGTCTCACCGAGATTGTCTTTGCGGTTCACCAAATCGGGATTGGCTTTGAGCAGCGCCTTGACCTTTGCCAAGTCGCCAGCTTTGGCCGCGTCGTGAATCTCGCCGCAGAAAGCGAGACTGCTCCAAACCAACGCGACCAGTGTAACCAAGGCAAACTTCCGGTTCATGGCTTGGGGATAGCCCCTTTGCAAGACATTGGCAAGGTCACAGTTTGTGGCGGCTCCTCAGTAGTGAACCGCCATGTATTAGACCAGGCATCCGACACCGTCGGGGGGAAGCCCGCGAATATCTGTGGCCAATCCGTTCCGCACTTTCGAGCAATCCGCAACCGGTGGGGTAAGACCGGAGGCGACAGCCGGGGGCACGTGTGCTAATCTCCGTTTTACAATTAACCATAAATCCCCACTTATGAATCAAGTCAAAGCCTACTCCGCCGCCAGCGCCACCGCGTTGCTGGCTGCCACCCAGATCAATCGCCGCCAGCCGACTGCCAGCGACGTGCAGATTGAAATTCTTTACTGCGGCGTCTGTCACTCCGACCTCCACTACGCCCGCAACGAGTGGAACTTCACCCAGTATCCCGCCGTGCCGGGCCACGAGATTGTCGGTCGCGTGACGGCCGTGGGCGGCGGCGTGAAGAAGTTCAAGGTCGGCGACACCGTCGGCGTGGGCTGCCTTGTGGATTCGTGCCGCACCTGTCCGGATTGCCGCGATGGGCTGGAGCAATTTTGCACCAACATGGTGATGACTTACGGGAGCATGGACAAGCATCTCAACGCCCCGACGCTCGGCGGTTATTCCCAGAGCATCGTCGTGACGGAAGACTTCGTGCTGCGCATGCCGGCCAACTTGAATCTCGCCGCCGCCGCGCCGCTGCTGTGCGCGGGCATCACCACGTATTCCCCGCTGAAACACTGGAAGGTCGGCCCCGGCCAGAAGGTCGGCATCGTCGGCCTCGGCGGTCTCGGCCACATGGGCGTGAAATTCGCCAAGGCCTTTGGTGCGCACGTCGTGCTGTTCACCACGTCGCCCGGCAAGGTTGCCGACGGCAAACGCCTCGGCGCCCATGAAGTGGTGATTTCCAAGGACGACGCCCAGATGGCCGCGCACGCCAACAGCTTCGATTTCATTCTCGATGCCGTCTCCGCCACGCACGACATCAACGCCTATTTCAACCTGCTGAAACGCGACGGCAACCTGACGCTCGTCGGCGCGCCCGAGAAACCGCTGCCGGTGGCGGCCTTCCCGCTGATCTTCCGCCGCCGCTCGTTCTCCGGCTCGCTCATCGGCGGATTGCCCGAGACGCAGGAGATGCTGGATTTCTGCGGGAAGCACAATATCACCTGCGACATCGAGATGATCCGCATGGACGAGATCAACACCGCCTACGAGCGCATGCTCAAGAGCGACGTGAAATACCGCTTCGTGATCGACATGGCTTCGCTCAAGGCGGCATAACCAACATAAAACATGAACATCATTCGAGCTGGCTCACAACCTTCCAACCAAGGCCCGGCCGACTGGTTCACCGGCACGGTGCGCATCGACTCGCCGTTCAAGGGCAGCGATGCCGCGCGGGTCAGCGGCGCGATGGTCACCTTTGAACCCGGCGCGCGCACCGCGTGGCATACGCACCCGTTGGGGCAGACGCTCATCGTGACCGCCGGCTGTGGTCGTGCCCAGCGCGCCGGCGGTCCGATTGAAGAAATCCGCCCCGGCGACATCGTCTGGTTTCCGCCGGGCGAAAAGCATTGGCACGGAGCCGCGCCCGCCACGGCCATGACGCACATCGCCATCGCGGAGTTGCTCGACGGCAGGGCGGTGGACTGGCTGGAAAAAGTCAGCGACGAACACTATCTCGGTTAAACCGGTGGCGCGAAGCACCTGTTTTAGCAAGCTGTCGCTTGACCGCGCGGGCGGTTGGGGCAACATTCACGTCATGCCGACGAATGTTTTGGGTGGAGAATTACAATCCTGCTGTCAATCGCCCGTGACCGGGTTTTATCGCGATGGCTATTGCCGCACGGGGCCGGAGGATCGCGGTCTGCACACGGTCTGCTGCCAGGTCACCCAGCCTTTTCTCGACTATCTGGCCTTGCAAGGCAACGACCTCATCACCCCGCGCCCTGAATATGACTTCGCCGGCCTGACGGAGGGCGACCGCTGGTGCGTTTGCGTGCGCAGCTGGGCGCAGGCGTTTGAAGCGGGCTGCGCGTCACCGGTGGTGCTCGAGGGGTGTCACATCTCGGTGCTGGAGTTCGTGGATCTGGAATCGCTGAAGGCCCACGCGGTCAAGGACTGAACATCCGCGCGGCGGGAGCCGGACCAGCGCTGTGTTTTGCCGGACAATTATTATAAAAATCCAGTTGCACTCCCGCGCGGTTTTGCGAGATTCAGAAAAATTCCACCCTTAGCCATCATGAACACCCATACCATCCGACTGCATCGCGTGCTCCGGGCGTCGCCGGAGAAAGTTTACCGCGCCTTTCTCGACGCCGAGGCCAAGGCCAAATGGCTTCCGCCCTACGGCTTCACCGCCAAGGTCCATCACCTCGAAGCCCGGGTCGGCGGCACTTACAAAATGTCGTTCACCAATTTCACCACCGGCCAGAGCCACGCCTTCGGCGGCACCTTTCAGGAACTCGTCCCGCACGAACGCATCCGCCACACGGACCGGTTCGACGACCCGAACCTGCCCGGGGAATTGTCGGTGACCATCACGCTCAAAAAGGTGTCGGTCGGGACGGAGCTGAACATCGAACAGGCCGGCGTGCCGGCGGTGATTCCACCCGAGATGTGCTATCTCGGCTGGCAGGAATCCCTCGCGCAACTCGCGCAACTGGTCGAACCCGACATCGCCGGCTAAGCCATGCCGGGCCGGCCAGCCGGCCTCAGTCACGGGGAACGCCTGGGCGCTCCCATCGTCAAACCTGGAGAACTTTATGAAAGATCAAACACTCATGAATGTCATCGTCGTCATTGGCGCGGGATCCATCGGCCAGGCGATTGCGCGGCGGGTGAGCGCCGGCAAGCGTGTCTTGCTGGCGGACCTGCGCCCGGAAAACGCCGCGGCCGCGGCCAAAGTCTTGAGCCATGCCGGGTTCAACGTGACCACGGCCACAGTGGATGTGTCCTCGCGCGCTTCGGTCCACGCGCTGGTTGAGCAGGCCGCGTCCCTGGGCGAGATTTCCGGTGTCATTCATGCCGCCGGCGTTTCCCCATCGCAGGCGTCACCGGAAACGATCTTGAAAGTGGACCTCTACGGAACAGCGCTCGTGCTGGAAGAATTTGGCAGGGTCATCGCGCGCGGCGGCGCCGGCGTCGTGATCGCGTCACAGTCCGGGCATCGTCTGCCGGCGCTCTCGGCCGAGCAAAATGCCGCCCTCGCCACAACTCCAGTGGAAGAGTTGTTAAAACTCCCGATGCTCCATTCCGGTCAGGTGAAGGACTCGCTGCACGCGTATCAGCTTTCTAAGCGGGGAAACTCATTGCGCGTGATGGCCGAGGCTGTGCGTTGGGGAAAGCGCGGGGCGCGCGTCAACACCATCAGCCCCGGCATCATCATCACCCCGCTGGCGAATGATGAATTGAAGGGGCCGCGCGGCGCGGGCTACCGGCGCATGATTGATTTATGCCCGGCCGGCCGGGCCGGCACGCCCGACGAAGTTGGAAATGTCGGCGCGCTCCTGATGGGCGCGGACGGCGCGTTCATCACCGGCAGCGACTTCCTGATGGATGGCGGAGTCACGGCGGCGTATTGGTTCGGCGAACTGGCTCCCCGGTAACGGACGGACTTCAGCCGTTCTGCCGGGGCGAGTCGGTTCAAAACAAAATCCAACTAACGTTTGCTATCGGCGCGCCGGGGGCTAGGGTGAGGTTGTCGTTTACGTCGCTGGTTTCGCCCCACGATCCCTTGATTTGACCGACCCCGTGTTCACACGGGGCAATCACGGTCACCGGCCATGAGCCGGGCAACCTTAAGCCAACCGCCACCCCCATTATACTTATGCCCTCCGCCACCTTGCTCAAAAAACTGTCCCTGACCACCTCGTTGATGATGGGCGCGCAGCTCCTGCTGCCGTCCCTGATGACGCTCCACGCGCAAGCCTTGTCGGCGTCGGCGGCGGCGCCGAACCGCGTCCGGCATCCCAACATCCTGTTCGTCATCATGGACGATGTGGGGATCGACCAGTTGAAAGCCTTCAATCCGGCGGCGCCCCAGGTCACGCCGGTGATGGACGCGCTCACGCAGCAGGGCGTGGCCTTCAACAATTGCTGGATGATGCCCGAATGTTCCCCCAGCCGCGCCTGCTTCTTTACGGGCCGCTACCCGCTGCGCACCGGCGTGAAAGCCGCCATCCTGGATTACAACCTCCCGGACTCGCAGGTGTCGCCTTACGAGGTGACCACGCCGCGCGTGCTCGCCCAGGCGGGTTATGCCAGCGCGCTGTTCGGTAAATATCATCTCGGCGGGCCGGACAACAATCCCGCCGGCTACGGCGCGCCCGCCGGGCTGGGCTGGAATTATTACAACGGCTGTCTGGTGGGCGGACCGCCTTACATCGATCCCACCCTCGGCGGCCAGACCACCAACACCGCGCTGTATCCCTGCGGGTTTCCCACCGGCCCGGCGCGCGGGGTGGCCTGGTTTCAAGATGCGCAGAGCAACATCTATTGCGACAACCATAGCGGCGTGGGCTACACCGGCCAGGAAATCGTCCAGGCGGGCGGCATCCCGGCGTTGGACGCCGCCGGCAATTTTGCCACCGACTGTTCGGCGGCCACCCTCACGCCGGACTTCACGCTCAACAACGGCTATTACGCCTGGCCCCGGACCATCAATCTCGGCACGAACGTCAGCGTCTCGCTCGCCCGCAAATACATGGTGACGGCCCAGACGGACGACGCCATCGCCTGGATCCAGTCGCAGCGCGCGGCCGGCGGCCAGCCCTGGATGTGCACGGTCAGCTACAGCGCCATCCACACCCCGTATCAGGAGCCGCCCACGAATCTCTATCCGCCCGGCTTCACCTGGCCCGCCAATCTGCCCGAGGCGAACACCAACGAGGCGCAGATCAAAATCATCAGCAACCTCATGCTCTATGCCCTCGATCAGGAGATCGGCCGCCTGTTCATCGGCGCCGGCCTCGCCACGCGCCTGCCCGCCGGCGGCCTGCAATATATCCCCGCCAACACCGACACCATGGTCATCGTCTGCGGCGACAACGGCACGTATTACGAGAGTGTCAATCTGCCGTATAATCCGCTGCGCGCCAAAGCCACGCCCTACCAGACCGGCGTCGCGGCCCCCGTGATCATCGCCGGCCCCATGGTCCGCAAGCCCAACCGCACCGTCACCGCCATGGTCAACGCCGTGGATCTGTTCCAGCTTTTTGCTGAAATCGCCGGGCTGAATGTCCACCGCATCGTCCCCGCCGCGCACATCCTCGACTGCGAACCGATGCTGGGCTACCTCACCAATCCCGCCAAGCGCTCCGGCCGCCAGTATAATTATGCCGAACTCGGCGGGGCCGTGCCGCCCAATGCCCAAACCTGGCCCTCCGTCTTCACCATCGCCGGTCAGAAGATCGGCAACGACATCCTCTTCGACAACCAGCAGACCTGCGAGGAATCCGGCGGCGAATGGTTCGGCCCCGGCGCGCCCCTCGTCCTGACCAACTGCTGCGATGTCCGCGCCGACGTCTATCCCGGCCTCACCATCCAGCCTCAGGCCGTCTGGACCGTGCGCAACGACCGCTACAAGCTCGTCAAATCCCAGCTCGCCACCTGCGATGACACCAACAGCCCCTACGAATTCTACGACCTCAAGCCCACCCCCGCGAACCCCGTCGGCCTGGACAATTCCCCCTTCAACCTGCTCACCAAAACCAGTCTCACCCCGGCCGAGAAAACCAACCTCAGCCGGCTGCTCGCCGAGCTGGAGAAAGTGCTGAACTCGGAACCCGCCTGCCCCGGCGACGGCAATCTCGACAAGCAGGTGAACGAGGCCGACATCCAGGGCGTGATCGACAACTGGGGCCAGCCCAGCGTGTTCGACTTCAATGACGACGGCACCACCGACGTGAAAGACCTGCAGATCATCCAAACCAATTTCGGCGACGTGTGCTACCCCGTGCGGCACGCCCATTGACCCAGCCTGGCCCAAGCCAACCCGCCCGCGCTTGCCATGAAGACCGTCCGCAAGGCGGGGGCCGGTGGGTCAACTTGCGCTGCGACTTGACCTGACCGCGCAGCGGTCACATTGGGGTATGCATGTTCACCCGATAAACGACTCCCCCGCCTGACGCTCTGCTCGGCATCGGCCAAGGTCGCCGCGCAACCTTTTGGCCACCAGACGTGTGAATCAGCGCGCCAGCGTCTTGGACTGCGGCGGCCCTCCGCCGCTTTTCCCCCGTCAACCCTCCCAATGAGCACGCCGCCCGTCTGACCGGAGTTGCATCTCGCGTCGCCAGATGCGCCACCGGTCCCGCCAGACGTGCATCTCGCGCCGCCAGATGCGCCACCGGTCCCACCAGATGCGCATCTCGTGCCGCCAGATGCGCCACCGGTCCCGCCAGACGCGCATCTCGTGCCGCCAGATGCGCCACCGGTCCCACCAGATGTGCATCTCGCGCCACCAGATGCGCCACCGGTCCCGCCAGACGTGCATCTCGTGCCGCCAGATGCGCCACCGGTCCCGCCAGACGCGCATCTCGCGCCACCAGATGCGCCACCGGTCCCGCCAGACGCGCATCTCGTGCCGCCAGATGCGCCACCGGTCCCGCCAGACGCGCATCTCGTGCCGCCAGATGCGCCACCGGTCCCACCAGATGTGCATCTCGTGCCACCAGATGCGCCACTCCCGTGACGGTTGGCGGCAGGAATGGCTCAAAATGTGGCAAAAAGGCCGAAAAACACGCCAACCCTGCCGGAAATGGTCAAAATGAGACAGTGGGAGGCGATACGGATGGCGGCAGCGGAAGAGACGTGTTTGCTAAAGCTGTTTGCCTGGCCATAATCGGCCCAAATAAATGCTGGACATCATTTTTCGGCGCGCCTAGTGTCGCTTCATGAATCAGGATAGGCTACATAGGGCGACGTCCATCGTTAGTTAGGCGACTATGCACACCACGAGACCAGATGTATCATCTTTTAGCTGGCGACTTTCGCTTGCCTTGGTTGCAAACATCGCCATTGTGGGACTTCTTCTTCCGACTATTTTTGGGTCTCGCGCAACGATGACCAATCCTTGGTATGGGTATTTCTGGCACGACATGAGAGCTGACTGTTTTACATTTCTGTTTCTTGCCATTGCTTTTGTCGCCGCCTTTCCGGTAGTTATTCGAGGTCATGCACTGCACCGGTTTTTAGCCGTCGGAGTCTTGGTGTTGCCGGTATATCTTGTCATTGCTTTGTTGCATTGGAGCTTTTTACTTTATGGAGATTGAGTCGTCTAATCAGAGGATAGGCTACGCGCCTTAGCAGTTTCCGTGCGCTGCGCGCAAACGGGCTTTTCATAAAGGGCCCGTCTGGGTCCTTCTCCCGGGCGGTGGGTTCAACCCGGCCCGGTGGCCGCCACGCTCGTTGCCTAGTTGCCCTTCACGGTGACGTGGTCGAACACGGTGGAGTTCAGCACGGAATTGTTATGCGCCGTCACGGCCAGGCCGGCGGCGAGGGTCTTGTTCAAGGCATTCGTCACGCTCCCGGCGGCCAGCCAGTTGGTGCCGTCGGCGGAGAGGTAGCCGGTGAAGATGTTCTGGCGGCGCGTGAGCTTGAGCCACTGCGGCCACGGGGTCGCCGGCCCGTCCGCGCTGGCGCTGGCGCCGTCCGTGGCGGCGCGGGATTGGAGCACGGTGCCGCCCTGGCCGGTCACGCCCAGGAAGACGTAGCGGGCGCCGGGGGCCTCGCTCTCGCGCAGCATCACGCCGGCTTTCGCCCAGGGATCGGTGTATTGCACGGAGACGACGCGGGCGACCACGCTGCCGTCGCCGCCGAGGGCGCGGCTGGCGAAGTGGCAGGCATCGGCGGTTTCCCAGAGGTCGCTGCCGGAGGCGAGGAGGTTGAAGGTGCCGTTGATGTAACTGGCGTCGCCGGCCACGCCGACGTTGCCGATGTCCGCGTCCGTCCAGCCTTTCGGCAGGGACGCCACGGCGGCGCGCAGGGAACTGATCCATTTGCCGAGGACGCCGACGGCTTTTTCATCCACCACATTCTTGCCGAGGGGCGGCATCTGGTTGTCGCCCACGCTGCTGACGCGGCGGAAGAGGATGGATTTATTCGTGTCGCCGGGGACGATGACTTTCGCGCCGGCGATGCCGAGCTGGTTGCCGACCGGGCCGTTGAGCAGGTTCTGCTGCTTGAACGGGGTCGCGAACCGGGCGTCGAAGAACGCGCCCGCGCCGCCGGGCCGGTGGCACATGGCGCAATTCGCGTCGAGGTAGGAGCGGACGCGCAGCTGCGGGGCGGCGTCGCTGAGGAGGCCCGCGAGTTTGGGATAGCGATAGATCTTGCGGTCGTCGAACGCGGCGTCGAAGAGGCCGAGATGGCCGAGGGTGTGGAGCTGGTTGCCGGTGACGCCGTCGGGATATTTGAAGCTGCCGTTGAGCTGGCGGGTGTTGAGGCCCAGCACGCCGCCGGAGGCGATGGTGTGGCAGGTGAGGCAATCCTGTCGGCCGGGATAAAACCATTTCTGCGTGCGCGGGCCGTTGGTGCCGGCGAGGGCGATGTCCTCCGTGAACCCGGCGGTGACGAGGTCGGCGTCGGCATTGTCGGCGCGCCATTTATAGCTGGCGCCATAGACGAAACCGTTCGTGTCGCGCACGAGGAGGCGGGTTTCCAGACGGCGGAGCGCAGGCGGATTCGCGTCGTCCACCGGCAGGTCAAAATGCTTCACGAAGACGGCGCCGGCGGGGAAAGTCCATTCGCCGTTCGCCGTGAAGCCGATGACGGTATTGGTCGGCGCCGTGGGCAGGGCGAACCAGCGCGTCTTGACGGCGCCGTCGGACCACAGCGGGGAATTGACGGCGTAGGGGATCAGGAACGGCGCGGGGGTGAGGTGGGTGAGATTGGCGAAGACGCCGGTCTCGGAAAGCAATTTCGGCAGGAACCGCCGGGGCGGCGGCGGCCCGCCGCGCTGGAGTTTGTAGATCTGTCCGCCGATGCTGCTCATCTGGCAGAAGTAAAGTTCGCCGGCGGCATCGGTGCCGAAGGAGGAGAGGCCGGTGTAATCGGTGCCGGCGTTGGGCCCGCCGCCCTTGGGCATGACGCAGAGCAGCGTCTTTTTGACGGGCGTGGCCGTCTCGTCGAGCGCCCAGACGGTGCGCATGACGTTGTCGCCGAAAATATATTTGCCGCCGAGATCGTGGGCGAATTCCCGGCCGCGATACGCGTAGCCGCCGATGACCGCGCGGCCATCCGTGTGCGGATAGTCGAGCACCGGCCCGCGGCTGACGCCGGCGTAGGGCGCGTCGAGCTTGCCGAGAGTACCTTCGCAGCGGTTCCACTGGAAATTCAGGGCGGCCTCGCCGGGTTCGATGACATCGATCTCCTCGCGGGAGCTTTGGCCGACATCGCCGATGAAAATCCGGCCCGACTCCGGGTCCAGCGTCATGCGATGCGGGCTGCGCAGGCCGAGGCAGAAGAATTCCTCGAGCACATTCGATTGGCCGACGAAGGGGTTGTCGTTGGGGATGAAATAATTCGCGGTGAGGCCGGCGGCCGGCTGGCGCGGCGGCGCGTGGCTGACGTTGCCGCCGCGGGCATCCACGTCGATGCGGAAGACGCCGGAGTAAAGGCTGCGCGTGAGCGTCTGGTTGTTCTCGTCCACGGAATTGTCGCCGTCCGTCCAGTAGAGGAACCCGTTGGCGGGATGGAAGAACATGCCGCCGCCGTGGTGCCAGACGGTCTGGTTCGTGAGGTCCACGAAGACTTTCACGGAGTCGGGCAGGGCGACGCCGTTCGCGTCAAGCGTGTAGCGCTCCAGCCGGTCGTGATAAGTGTCCGGCAGATTGGGCACCGGCCGCGTCGTCGGCGAGCCGGCGACGGTGCCGGGCTTGACCCAGGTGTAATAGACGAACAGGAAATGATTCGTCGCGAAGCCGGGATGAAACGCGAGGCCGAGCAGGCCGGAATCGTCCCAGCCCTGGCATTGGTTGCTGAGATCGAGGACCAGTTTCTTATCACTCGCGCCCGGAGCATTCTGGAACGACCAGACGCGGCCCTCGCGTTCCCAGACGCAGAGCTGCTCCGTGCCGGGAATGGCCGTGAGGCCGACGCTGTTGGTGAAAGCGAGGTTGGTGAACGCGACGACGGCGGACCAGTTGCCGGAGATGCCGGGCGCGACCTCGGGCATCACGCCGTTGAGGAACGCGCCGCAAGCCGGGCGGTTGGTGAGGCCGTAGGCGGGGCCGGCGGGCTGGCCATTGAGGGCGGGTTTGGCCCGGGCCGAAACAAAGCAATAGCCCAGCACAGCGAGAAGCAGAAGCCCTTGGCGATGCGCGTGAAGAATGCGAGACAACCTTTTCACCGCGAAACGCCGTCCAGTTTCGCCGATGCGGCCGCGGCGTCAAATGCTTTCAGCCGGCGGCCTTGAGATAGTTGTCGTAAATCATCTTGAGCGTGAGGAGGACCACCATCGTGAGAAAAACGGGCCGGATGAATTTGGTGCCGCGCGTGAGGACCAGGTGGCTGCCCGCCCGCGCGCCGAGCCATTGCCCGGCGCCCATGATCAGGCCGGCGGCGAACCAGACCTTTTGCGCGAGCAGAAAGAGGCTGAGCGAGGCGACATTGCTGGCCCAGTTGAGCGCCTTGGTGTTGGCCGTGGCTTTGGTAAGGTTGAATCCCAGGCCCAGCATGAAGGCCAGCGCGAGGAAGGTGCCGGTGCCGGGGCCGAGGAATCCGTCGTAAACCCCGATGCCGAACGCGATGATGAAATCGAACTTCACCCGCGACAGGCGGGGGTGGAGGTCGTTCGCGCCCAGCTGCGGCCGGAGCCAGACATAGATCGCCACGGCGAGCAGCAGCACGGGAAGGGCGCGTTTCAGGAACGCCGGATCGAGTTGCTGCACGAGCAGTGTGCCGGTGAGGGCGCCGAGAAACGCGAGCAGCCAGGCGCGGCGGATTTCCCGGTAGCTCAACGCCCCGGCCCGCGCAAAATGAAAGGTGGCGCTGGTGGAGCCGAAGGTGGATTGCAGCTTGTTCGTGCCGAGCGCCATGACCGGATTGGGACACAGGTTCAGCAGCACGGGCAGCGTGAGGAGTCCGCCGCCGCCCGCGATCGTGTCCACCAAGCCCGCCGTCAGGCCGGTCAGGAACAACAAGGCGATCTGCCACCATTCAATCATCGGCGGATTCTAGCGGCGGGACGGGGAAGCGCAAATTCCCAAAGCATTTTTCCCGGGCGGGGACAACTTGGCGCTTGGAACTTTCGCGGTGGGAATCTAGCTTGCAGCCATGTTTCGTCCGTGCATTGACCTGCATGAAGGCAAAGTGAAGCAAATCGTCGGTGGCACGCTCAGCGACGCCGGCGCGCGCACCAACTTTGTCTCCGATAAATCCGCCGCGTGGTTCGCCGATCTATACCGGCGCGACGGGTTGCGCGGCGGTCACGTGATCCAGCTCGGCGCCGGCAATGAAGCCGCGGCCCGCGCCGCGCTGGCGGCGTATCCCGGCGGGCTGCAGCTCGGCGGCGGCGTGACGGCGGCGAACGCGCGCGGCTGGCTGGACGCCGGCGCCGCGCAGGTCATCGTCACCAGCTGGGTGTTCCGCGCCGGCCGCGTGGATTGGGCACGGCTCGACGAACTCGTCAAAACCATCGGCAAGGAACGGCTGGTGCTGGACCTGAGCTGCCGTCTGCGCGACGGGGAATATTATGTCGTCACCGACCGCTGGCAGAAATTCACCGAGCTGGTTGTGAACGCGGAGACGCTGCGACAGTTTTCGGCGTATTGCGTGGAGTTTCTGGTCCACGCCGTGGATGTCGAAGGCTTGTGTCGCGGCATCGACGGCGGACTCGTCGCGAAACTCGGGCAGTGGTCGCCCCTCCCGATGACGTATGCGGGCGGCGCCAATTCGCTGGCGGACCTGGAAGCCGTCACCCAACTGGGGCAGGGGAAGGTGGACCTGACGATCGGCTCGGCGCTGGACATCTTCGGCGGCGCCGGCGTGAAATACGAGGACTGTGTGAAGTTTAATCGGAGACAGAGTTTCTGACTGATTTGGGCAATTGAGTTCTTGCCTTGCGCCGCTAAATTCCTTAAATTCCTGTCTAAACAGAAATGTCATTAAATCCGGTCATCCAGAAAATGGTTCTCCACTGGGGCGAGATGGGCGCGCGCTGGGGCATCAGCCGCACGGTGGCTCAAATCCACGCGCTGCTCTATTTTTCTCCCAAGCCGCTGACGGCGGATGAGATTGTCGAGGCGCTGGGCGTGGCGCGGTCGCACGTCAGCAATAGTCTCAAGGAATTGCAGACCTGGGGCGTGGTCAAAGGCGTGCATATCATGGGTGACCGGCGGGAGCACTTTGAATCCATCAAGGACGTGTGGCAGATGTTTGAAATCCTGCTGGACGAGCGCAAGCGGCGCGAAATGGATCCCACGCTCAAGACGCTTCGGGAAACCTCGGCCCAGTTGAAAGACGGCCCGCCGGTTGACCCGCACACCCAACAGCGGCTGGCGGAGATGCTGGAATTTTTCGAGTTGATGGACGGCTGGTTTGGTGACGTCCGCCGGCTGCCGCTGGCTTCCCGCGTCAAGCTGGTCAAAGTCGGCGGCCATATTGCGAAGTGGCTGAAATAAATTTTTTTGGACTGTGGTTTCACAAAATACAGAAAAGACAATAATATGAGAAAAGATGCCGTTCATGCCGTCACCGGAGCTTTTGGCTATTCCGGTCGCTACATCGCCACGCGCCTGCTGGCTGAAGGCCGCCAAGTGGTCACGCTGACCAACTCGCCGGCGCGAACCAATCCCTTCGGCGGCCGGGTCAAGACGCAGCCGCTGGCTTTCGACCAGCCGGACAAACTGGCGGAATCGCTCGCCGGCGTGGATGTGCTTTACAACACCTATTGGGTGCGGTTCAACCATGCGACGTTCACGCATGAACAGGCTGTGAAAAACACGTTGGTATTGTTTGCGGCGGCGAAGCGGGCGGGGGTCCGGAAAATCGTCCACGTCAGCATCACCAATCCGGACGAGGATTCACCGCTGGAATATTTCGCCGGCAAGGCTCGGCTGGAACGCGCGCTGCGGGAGAACGGGCTGGCTTATTCCATCCTGCGCCCGACGGTGCTGTTTGGCCGCGAAGATATTTTGATCAATAACATCGCCTGGGCGTTGCGGCGGTTTCCGTTCTTCATGGTGTTTGGCGATGGCTCGTATCGCTTGCAGCCGATTTATGTCGAGGATTTGGCGGCATTGGCTGTGGCCGAAGGCGATAAACAGGAGAACAGCGTCATCAATGCCATCGGGCCGGAAACGTTCACCTATCGCGAATTGGTTGAAGCCGTCGGTGCCGCCATTGGACAGAAGCGACGCATCGTCCAAGTTTCACCCGGCGTTGGCTATGCCGCAAGCCGGGTGATCGGCTGGTTTGTGCGCGACACCTTCATCACGCGCGAAGAAATCAAAGGGCTGATGGATGGCTTGCTGTGCGTGGACACCCCGCCGACCGGGAATACCCAGTTGACCGAGTGGATGCGGGCCAATGCGGATTTGCTGGGGCGGAATTACGCCAGCGAACTGGCGCGGCGACAGGATCGCCAGATGCCTTATTTCCCGGCTTGAATCTTGAGCGGATAAAATTAAAACCGCCGCCGGAAATAAATTCCAGCGGCGGTCGGGGGGCGGGGGGACGAAACGAATTACTTCACTTCTTCAATCTTGGTGGCATGGAGCATTTCCTTGCCGTCCTTTTCCGTCACTTTGCCGGTGACGGTGACTTTTTCAGTGGAGCCGCTGCAGATCTTTTCATGAAAGGTCTTGGCTTCCTTGCCGGTCAGGTAATAGCTGACTTCCTTGCCGTCCACGGTGGCTTTCACGACCGTCTGGCATTTGTCCGCCGTGTGCAGCGCGCACTTGGCGCAGGAGGCGTCGCCGGTGATGGTGACTTCCTTGTCGTCGGCAAACGCGGTAGTGGTGAGGCTGGTCACGGCCAGGCCGGCCAGCAATGCGATGGTTAGTTTGATGTTTTTCATTGGTCTATTTTGGTTGGTTGGTTTAATGGCTGCGTTCATTCAGACACTAGGCACGGATATTCGTTCAGTCAAATTATCTTCCGAATCATGCAAGGCTGGCCGCGCGGTCAGGGAACCTTCTGGATGCGGAAGAATTGGTTGGGCAGGGCGGGGTTGTAGGGATTCGCCACGGCGCCGGTGCTGGTGGTCGGCAGGATGGGGTTGCCGAACCTCGTCCAGTTGGTCGCGGCGAGGTTGGTGGAACTTTGCAGTTCGTAAAGCTCATACGCCTTGGCCTGCCATTGCAGGACGTTGGTATTGTATTGGGTGATGAACTGGGCGGACGTGGCGTTTTGGGGATTCATGCCGGCGATGTATTCCTGCAGGTTCGTGAGCCGGTCCCCGTCGGCGTCGTCGCCGGCGCGGGATTTGTCACCGGCGGACGGTGCGGTGTGGCCAAAGTAAGTCGTCATCCAGGTATCGGGAATGCCGTCGGACGTGGGGGAATCGGAATCGGGATTAAATGAAATGGTTCGAATCGATACATAAGGCGAAGCGTTTGTCCCATCGGAAAAACGAGTGTAAAGCAGGTCGTAAAATCCATTGCCGGCAGGATCGGTCCTAGGACCGCTGGTGTAACCCGGCTGGGCGAATTTTAGTAAATTGCCGGTCACGGAAAAGCTGCCGCCGGCAAATAGGTCGATGTTGGTAATTGCAAAAGTCAGGCTGGTTCCTTGCAAATCATAACCGCGGATCTCAATTGAATTAATGCCGGCAACATTTGGCGCAGTCGGTGCCGTAGTAATGTCCATCACGCGCGGATATGTATAGGGCGGCGTATTGAACGGATGCACCTCGCGCACGACATTGGTGTCGTAGCTGTTCAACTGCGCGCCGCGCCCGTCGGCATGGGCGAGGTAATACATGATGGAATTGTTCAGCACGGTATCATTGGTGGTGACATTGCTGGAATGGGCCAGGCCGATGACGTGGCCGATTTCATGCGTCAACACTTCCGTGAAAGTGGACAACGTTTGCATGACGGTGTTCGTGTGTTTAAGCACGACGAAGCCGCATTGGCTCCGGTTAAACTCCATGCCGGCCACATTGCCGCCGGCGCCCCAGCCGGCATTGGCCAGCAGACCGGTGCTGTAGTAACTGCCGCCTTCGCCCAGAATGTTGCCGGCGGGAATGAAATTATAGGCGTCATGCAATTGGATGCGGAACACGCCGTCGTTCGTGTTGATGTTGCCGGCGGCGAGACCAAAGTTGTTGGTCCCGGCAAAGACAAACTTGAAACTGCTGGCCGCCGCCCACGCGGAGAAGGCATTGCTCACCGCGGTCAAGGCGTTGGTCAGCGTGATGCCGGTCGGCAAAAAACTGGCGTCCACAAGATACGGGATCGGCTCGCCCCGGTCCGGCGTGGGAAAACGTGCCGGCACGCCATAGGTGTCGGCCAGCAAGCCGTTGGTGGCGTTGCCGCTGTTATCCCCGCTGGGTGCCGCGGTAAAACCACGGGATGTATCCGGCGCGGCCTGATCGGTCACGTCGGCGCCAGTAAGTTTGGCGTCAGTGAGGGCGTTGCGGATTTTTGCCAGGAGCGTTAGATGCTCGGAAACGAGCGCGCCATCTTTTCCGTGATGCAAGCGGACCACGCCGGCGCCGCCGAGATCGGCAAACAGGGTGCCGTCGCCGCGCCGCGCCAGATACAGGACGCACTCCTCGCCGGTCTTGAATTGGGGCGACCCATCATCCATCAAGCCGACGCCATTCGCCTCGCCGCCACGTTCCACGATTTGAATGACGGCGGGACATCTGCCCTTGAACGCCTCGGCCACGCGCAGCCGCGTGCGGGTGAAGATCAAGCCGGCCGCATTTTGGTAGGAGGTCGTTTCCAGAACGGTTCCGCGGCAGACTGCCTGGGCCGAGGTCAGGTGTTGTTCCAGCGTCACCGGCAACTGGGAGCTGGCGCGGGCCTCCAGTAAACTGAGGCCGAATACAAGCAAGCACAGTGAGGGAAAAATGTTTTTCATGGTGAACGGCGGAATCGGGGTGATGGAAAATGGGGGCGGAGTTGGAAATCGACTAGCCCAACTTTGGCGCGGTGGCAAACAGTTCGGCGATGACGAATTGAAATTGCGGCAGCAGTTTTTCGGTCAGCACTTCCCGGCCGGCGAGGATGCCGCTCAGCTTCAGCCCGAAATCAAAGCTGTGGTAGATCTCGACATTGTCGTAGCGCGGATCCACCAGCCACAGGCGCGGCACGCGGTGCTGCTCGTAAATCTCCTTTTTGATGACGGTGTCCGCGTGGTGGTCGTCGCGGCTGATGACCTCCACGGCGAGAAAAAGTTTGCCGCTCGCGGCGGTGACGACGGCGAGGTCGGGGCAGACGGCGGTCGTGCGGGAAAGCGCGATGCACGTGCGCGGGGCCAGCAGTTGCGTGCTGGCGAGCCCGGCCAGACTCACGGCCATCTCGCGGTGGAGCCGGGCGCAGATTTCCTCATGCCGGTCGGCTGGCGCGGAGCGCGGCAGCGTCGCGCCGTTCAGGATTTCCTCGTAAGGCCGGCTCATGCAGTAAATCAAACCAGTGATTGCCGGACATCGCAAGCAACCAATTTTCCTGAAATCAAGGCTTGCAAAGCCAACCCTGCGCCGGTAGTTTTCATGCTCTTTTGAAAAATTTATGTCTGTAAAAATTCGCATGAAACGCATCGGCACGAAAAACACGCCGGTGTTTCGTATTGTCGTCGCCGACAGCCGCAGCCCGCGCGATGGCAAGTGCATCGAGGAAATCGGCACCTACCAACCGCTCAAGCAGGGCGAAAATTTCACGATCAAGCTGGATCGCGCCCAATACTGGGTCAGCAAGGGCGCGCAGCCCAGCGACACCGTGGCCAGCTTCATCAAGAAGGCGGTCAAGGCGGCTCCGGCGGCCTGATTCTTTCCCCGCGCCATGCAGGAGTTCCTCGAATACGTGGTCAAAGGACTCGTGCAACACCCGGACGCTGTCAGCGTCACGCCGGTGGAGCGCGGCGGGGCGACCGTTTACGAATTGCGCCTCGATCCGTCCGATGTCGGCAAGATCATCGGGCGACAGGGCGTGACGATCAATGCGATCCGTTCGCTGCTGCTCGCCGGCAGCGCGAAAAAAGGCATCCGTTGCTCGGTGGAGATTGTGGAAGACCAGCCGGCGAAGTGATTTTGGATGGGGGCACGCATGAAGATTGACGTGCTGACCCTGTTTCCGGCGATGTTCGCCGGGCCGCTCGATGAAAGCATCATCATGCGGGCGCGCAAGAAGGGGTTGCTGGAGTTGCAGATCCACCAGTTGCGCGACTGGACGCATGACCGGCACAAGACGGTGGACGACAATCCGTTCGGCGGCGGACCGGGGATGCTGCTCAAGCCGGAACCGATTTTTGCGGCGGTGGAAAGTTTGCGGCACGAGGGGACGAAAGTGATTTTGCTTTCGCCCGGCGGGCGGAAGTTCAGCCAGGCCATCGCGCGCGACTTGGCGCAGGAAAAAGATTTGCTGCTCGTCACCGGCCATTACGAGGGCTTTGACGAGCGGATTCGGGCGGCGCTGGCGGACGACGAATTGTCCATCGGCGATTATGTGCTGACGAACGGCGCCCTGCCCGCGATGGTGGTGATCGATGCGGTGGCGCGGTTGCTGCCCGGAGTTCTGGGCGACGACGCCAGCGCGACGGACGAATCGTTCAGCCACGGGTTGCTGGAATATCCGCAATACACGCGGCCGGCCGAGTTTCGCGGGATGAAAGTCCCGGAGGTGTTGCTGAACGGCAACCATGCGGAGATCGAGAAGTGGCGGCGCGAGCAGGCCAAGTTACGGACCAGTGAACAGAGACCAGATTTGTTGAAATAAATTTATAAAGTTATGAACCAGGCATTACAAAAGAAAATTGAATCGGCACAGTTTCGCAAAGACGACGCGAAGTTCAACGTGGGCGACAGCGTCCGCGTCCACACCAAGGTCGTCGAGGGCGACAAGGAACGCATCCAGATTTTTGCGGGCGTCGTCATCGGCAAGCGCGGCACCGGCTTGAACGAGACGTTCACCGTCCGCCGCATCAGCTACGGCGAAGGCGTGGAACGCATTTTCCCCTTCCATTCGCCCCGCGTGGACAAGATTGAAGTCGAGCGTCAGGGCGACGTCCGCCGCGCCAAGCTCACCTACCTCCGCAAGCGCCTCGGCAAGGGCGCCACGCTGGTCAAGGAACTCGAAGCCAAGACCCCCGCGGCCGCGAAATAATCCGCGCCGGCAACTTTCCAGGCGAGGCTCCGTGCCTCGCCTTTTTCTTTGCCGCTTGCGCGCCGCCGCCGCTGCTGTATTCCTCATCCCGTGCCGAACCTGCCGCCAGCCGCCGCGTGGGAGAAACTGCTCGCCGGCCGTTTCGACTCCCGGCATCCCCGCCGCACGCTCTGGAATTTGTTCGCCGACCAGCGCGGCCGCGTGGCCGGCGCGGTGACGCTTTACGTCATCAAGCAGACTCCCGCCTCGCTGCTGCCGCTCGCCGTGGGCATGATCGTGGACGCGCTGACCACCGGCGGCCCCGGCGCGTTCCGGCGGATTCTCTGGATCGCCGGCGCCTATTTTCTCCTGCTGCTGCAAAATCCCTTGGTCCACACCTCGTTCGTCCGGCTGATGAGCGGCGCCCTGCGGCACATGCAATTCAATCTCCGCAGCGCGCTCGTCGAGCGGCTTCAGCAGCTTTCCATCACGTTCTACGAGGAGAAGCAGGCCAGCGCGCTCCAGACCAAGCTGCTGCGCGACGTGGACGCCATCGACGGCCTCTGCCGCCATCTCCTGCACACCGGGCTGAACGGCCTGCTGGTCATCACCTACGTCACCGTCATCGCGCTGGTGAAACAGCCGCTGCTCGCCGTGTATTTTCTCGTCACCGTCCCCGCCGGCGTGGCGCTGCTGAAGCTCTTCGACCGACGGTTCAAGGAACAATACCGCGCCCTGCGCATCGAGACGGAGCAGATGAACGCCCGCGTCGGGGAAATGTTGCAGATGCTGCCCGTCACCCGCGCGCACGGCCTCGAATCCATCGAGACGCGCAGCGTCCGCGGCGTCTTTGAGCGCATCCGCGAGCGCGGTTTGCAGGTGGACACGCTCACCGAGTTCTTCGCGAGCAGCTCGTGGTTCACCTTCATGCTCTTCCAGCTCGCGTGCCTTGTCTTCTCCGCGTGGCTGGTCGTGCAGCACCGCATCAGCGTGGGCGACGCCGTGATGTATCACACCTATTTCGGGATGCTCATCGGCGCGGTGCAGCAATTTCTCAGCGTCTTCCCCGCGCTGGCGCAGGGCGCGGATGCCGTCCGCTCGCTCGGCGAAGTGCTCGAGGCCGAACCGCTCGAGGGCAACGCCGGCAAACCCTCCGCGCCGGTGCCGCTGCGCGGCGAAATCGTCTTTGACCACGTCGGCTTCAGCTATCCGCGCGGCCGCGAGGTGGCGCTGGCGGATGTCTCCCTGCGCATCGCGCCCGGCGAAACCATCGCCTTTGTCGGGGCCTCCGGCGCGGGCAAATCCACGCTCGTCAACCTCGCCATCGGCTTCCGCCAGCCGACCGTCGGCCGCGTCTTGCTCGACGGCCACGACTTGCGCGCCCTCGACCTGCGCACTTACCGCCGGCAGATCGGCGTCGTGCCGCAGACCACGTTGCTCTTCAACGGCACGCTGCGCGAAAACGTGACCTACGGCCTCGAGCACGTTGCCGACGACGTCCTCTGGCAGATTCTCGCCGACGCGAACCTCGCCGACTTCGTCCGCGCCCTGCCGCAGGGGCTCGACACGCCGCTGGGCGAAAGCGGCACGCTGCTCTCCGGCGGCCAGCGCCAGCGGCTGGCCATTGCCCGCGCGCTGGTGCGCGATCCGCGCCTGGTCATCCTCGACGAGGCCACCTCCGCGCTCGATACGGAATCCGAGCGGCTCGTGCAAGAGGCGCTTGTGCGGCTCACCACCGGCCGCACCACCCTCATCGTGGCGCATCGCTTCTCCACCATCCGCCACGCCCATCGCATCGTGGTTCTGCACGGGGGCCGGATGGTGGAGCAGGGCACCCATGCGGAACTGCTCGCGGCCGGCGGCCAATTCTTCCGGCTGGCCCGATTGCAAACCGTCGCCGCGCCGGCCGCCTGAGCGCGCCCGGGCCTCCCCGGCGGCTGCGCGGCCCGCCCCAAGTCGTTGGCCATCATTAGATTCCCTTTAGAATTGACGTGGAACCGCTTTGTGGCTAGCCTCTGCACTCCGTTCACCGCATGAAGCGTTGGCGGAAATTTCTTTATGTCTGAAGGATACTGCGTCAAGTGCAAGGCCAAACAGCTCATCGCCAATGGCGTTGAAGAAACCATGAAAAACGGCCGCAAAGCGATCAAGGGCAAGTGCCCCGTCTGCGGCACCGTGATGTTCAAAATCTTGGGCAAGGCCGCGGCCGCGCCCGCGCCCACCAATCCTAATCCCCCCCCGACCGCCTAATTTATGTCGCAACAGCTCGCTTACGTCATTGTCACCCCTTACTCGCTCTACAAATCCCGCACCGGCGGCATCCTGAGCCGCCTGATCACCCGCACGGGTCTGGATCTCGTCGGCCTGCGGATGTTTGCGCCCAGCCCCGAGCTGGTCAAGGAATACGCCGCCACCATCGTCTCCGCGCACGACACCCAGGACCGCAAGATCCAGGAATTGCTCCGCGATTACGTCAGCACCAACCTCGCGCCCGACCCCAAGACCGGCCGCCGCCGCCGCGTGATGGTCCTGCTCTTCAAGGGCGATGAAGCCGTCCGCAAAGTCCGTTCCGTCGTCGGCAACCTCAGTCCCGACCGCCGCGGCGGCGAGACCATCCGCGACACCTACAGCGACCTCATCCTCGACGACAGCGGCAACGTCCGCTACTTCGAGCCCGCCGTGCTCGCCGCGCCCAATGTCGAGGAAGCCGAAAAGAAATTGAAGCTCTGGGCCCGTTACTCCGATGCCGACGGCGGCATCCTGGACAACGTCATCAACTATCCGCCCAGCGACTCCCCCGAGCGCACCCTCGTCCTCATCAAGCCGGACAACTTCAAGTTCGCCACCGGCCGCCCCGGCAACGTCATCGACTTCTTCTCCCGCACCGGCCTTTACATCGTCGGCGCCAAGGTCCTCCGCATGAGCACCGCGCAGGCGATGGAATTTTACGGGCCCGTCCGCGAATTCCTCCGCGCCAAGCTCAAAGACGGCGTCAGCGCCAAGGCCAAGGACGTGCTGGAAAAGGAATTCGGCTTCAAGATTTCCGCCGCCGACCAGAAGGCCCTCGGCGAAATCCTCGGCCCCATCCAGGGCGATTCCCAGTTCGACAACATCGTCCGCTTCATGTCCGGCCACGCCCCCGGGGAAATCCCCGAAGCCGACTGGACCAAGCCCGGCACCGAGAAATGCATCGCCCTCATCTATGAAGGCGTCGGCGCCGTGAACAAGATCCGCGACGTCCTCGGGCCGACGGACCCCTCCAAGGCGCCCCCCGGCTCCATCCGCCGCGAATTCGGCTCCACCATCATGGTCAACGCCGCGCACGCCAGCGATTCCGTGGACAACGCCAAGCGCGAATTCGGCATCGTCAAGCCCGGTGAAAACAACTTCAAGCAGGTCGTCGAGGAAACCTTCGGCAAACTCTGACCCGGCACCATCAATCAAAACCAAAGCCCGCTTATCCTTAAGCGGGCTTTTTTGTTGGGTAAAATGGGGCCATGGGCCGCGATGTGAGCCGGACCGGCGGTAGGTCTGACCGGCTGGTCAGCCAAAATCTGGGGCAGCGCTGCCCAACCAATGAATCATGCGGTCGCCGGACCCGGTGACCGCCGTTTAAGCCTCGACAACCCTGACGGCGGGAAATATGGTCAAAACCGTGAACAACCGTTGGCTGCAAAGATTCCCATAAATAAATAAATTAGTGGCATTGCCACATTGATATGGAACCCAAGCCAACTCCGCCAAATTTAGCATTCGGTGCCCGAGCTCGGTTGTGGTTAAGCAAACATCCCGAAGTTTATATTGGCGCAGGCACCGGGCTGCTTGGTTCGATTTGTTTATTATTGTTTATTCGAGTGGAATCACAACGATTAGCCGTTTGGATTATCAAGATGATATTTAAGTTTCTGGAGCTCTTATTAAGGGTGTTTTTTTCATATTCAATTGGATGACTGTGCTGTTGCGTTTCGCATGGGAACTGCGCAAAAAGAGCTTGCAGCAGTTTTTAATTCTTAATCCCCCGCCGCCGTCCGGGGCGGCAAGCCGCACCGCCGGTTTAGCGTCATCCCATGCCTGCCGGACGTGGCGCTCCCTGTGCGCCGCCACCGCTCAGACGTCTTTGCGCGGGAAGAGGGCGGCGGGTTCGCCGATGGTGGTGCCGGGCGTCAGGCCGCCCCAGGCGGCGTCGGCCAGTTGATCGGGCGCGCCGGTCAAACCGAGTTGCGCGTAGATCTTGGCGGAGGTGCCGGGCAGGAAAGGATTCAGCAGCACGGCCAGCACGCGGCAGGATTCGCAGAGGTTGTAGAGCACTTCGTCCAGCCGCTGCGCCTGCGCAGGGTCCTTGGCCAGCTTGAACGGCGCGGTCTCATCCACGAATTTGTTGGCGCGGTTGACCAGGCCCCAGATGCTTTGGAGGGCGGACTGGAGCTGGCTTTGCTTGAGCAGGGCGCGGGTCTCGTCGGCGGCCTTGGCGGCGTCGGCGGCGAGCTCGTTCGAGCGCGCGGGCACCACGCCCAGTCGGTAGCGCTTGAGCATGGAGAGGGAGCGGTTGACGAGGTTGCCGAGGCCGTTGGCCAGCTCGGCCTGGTAGCGCGAGCGGAAGCCGGCGTCGGTCCAGTTGCCGTCCGGGCCGATGTCGAGTTCGCGCAGGACGTAGAAACGGAAGGCGTCGAGGCCCCATTCGTTGATGACCGCGATCGGATCTACGACGTTGCCGGTGCTCTTGCTTATTTTGGCGCCGTCCTTCTGCCACCAGCCGTGGACGAGGATTTGTTTCGGCAGGGGGCGGCCCATGGCTTTGAGCATGATGGGCCAGTAGACGGCGTGGAACTTGACGATGTCCTTGCCGATGACGTGGATGTCGGCGGGCCAGAGGCCGAGCCCGGGATGCGCCTCGGCGATGCTGGCGTAATTCACGAGGGCGTCGAACCAGACGTAGGTGACGAACTCCGGGTCGAAGGGCAGGGGGATGCCCCAGTTCAGGCGCGCGAGCGGCCGCGAGATGCAGAGGTCTTCGAGGGTGTTGTTCTTGAGAAAGCCGAGGACTTCATTGCGCCGATACGACGGCGCGATGAAGTCGGGGTTCGCCTCGATGTAATCAATGAGCCATTGCTGGTGGGCGCCGAGCTTGAAATAGTAATTGTCCTCCTTGAGCTCGACCACGTCGCCGTAGCTGGCGTCGAAGGTGCCGTCGGGCAGCCGGTCTTTCTCGGTGAGGAAGGTCTCCTCCTTCGCGGAATAAAAGCCGGTGTAGCCGGCCTTGTAAAACTGGCCGGCGGCGTGGAGCTGGGTGAGCGTGGCCTGCACGAAGGCCTTGTGGCGCGGCTGCGTGGTGCGGACGAAATCGTCGTTGGTCAGCTCGAGCTTCCGGGCGAAGGCCTGCCAGTCCGCGGCGAGCGCGTCGCAATATTCCTGCGGATTCTTTTTCTCGGCCTGGGCGGCCTGCTGGACTTTCTGGCCGTGCTCGTCGAGGCCGGTGAGAAAGAACACTTCCTGCCCGAGGCTGCGCCGGGCGCGGGCGATGACGTCGGCGATGATCTTCTCGTAGGCATGGCCGAGGTGCGGCTGGCCGTTGACGTAATCGATCGCGGTGGTGATGTAAAACCGTTTGCTCATTATTGAACGGACAGTCTGGCGGACAAACGGGACAAAGGCAATCTCGCCTTGCAGCGCAAAGGCTTCGTGTTATCCTGCGCGTCGGCTGTCGCGGAAAACCAGCCGGCAAACAAACACCGCATGCAAACCGAGCTTTCATCCTACGCCGCGCGCCTGCGCGCGCTCATCGCCGCTGGCTCAGCGCCCCTGGCCGACGGCCACTTCTCCGGGCTGGCGCTGGAACTGTTCGCCCTACAATTCAAACACAATGCCGCCTACCGTAAGCTGTGCGAAGCGCGCCAGCTGACGCCGGACGTGGTCACGCATTGGACCCGGATCCCCGCCGTGCCGACCGGCGCGTTCAAGGAACTGGAGCTGACGAGCCTTCCGCCGGCCGAACGCGTCGCCGTCTTCCATTCCAGCGGCACGACAAAGCAGCGGCCCAGCCGTCATTTTCACAGCGCCGAATCGCTGGCCGTTTATGAGGCGTCGCTCTGGGCGGGGTTCGCGCGCGAGGTTTTGGGCGCGGGGCGCGAGGCTTTGGGCTTAGTGATTTTGACGCCGCCGCCGGCGCAGGCGCCGCATTCGTCCCTCGTCCACATGTTCGAGATCGTGCGGCAAAAACTCGGCGGGGCGAGCGTCCCCGCCAGCCGCGCGGCGTTTCTCGGCCGGCTGTCTGAAGACGGCGCTTGGACTTTGGATTTTGAGGCAATGCTGGCGGCGCTGTCGCCTCGCGCCCACCGCCCCGCGCCCCGTGCCTCGCTTCTGCTCGGCACGGCCTTCTCCTTCGTGTATCTGCTCGACTACCTGGTGGAGCGAGACCTGCGGGTCGCGCTGCCCGCGGGCTCGCGCGTGATGGAAACCGGCGGCTACAAAAACCGTTCCCGCATGCTGCCGAAAGCTGAATTGCACGCGCTCATCACGGAACGCCTCGGCGTGCCGCGCGCCAACATCATTTGCGAATACGGCATGAGTGAATTGAGCTCCCAAGCCTACGACTCCGAAATCCATCCTCCATCTTCCATCCACCATCCTCGCGTTTTCCACTTCCCCCCATGGGCGCGCGTGCAACTCCTCTCGCCGGAAACCGGGCGCGCCGTGGCCGAGGGCGAAACCGGGTTGATTCGCCTCTGCGACCTGGCGAATATCTTTTCCGTCGCCGCGGTCCAGACGGAAGATCTGGGCATCCGGCGCGGCGACGGCTTTGAACTGGTTGGCCGCGCGCAGCGGTCCGAGCCGCGCGGCTGCTCGCTGATGGCCGCATAAATGATCAATCCCATGAACCTGCCTAACTTCTTTCTCGCCGACCTGCCGCCGGAAGCGACGCTGTCGCCCACGATGATTGCGGCGGCGTGCGACACCCTGAAGCGCAACCGCGAGAAGTATCTGCGGTCGCGCAACACGGGCGACCTCGTGAACGTCCTCTGCGAAGTCGCGGCGGCCTGGCGGGAGCCGGACAACAAATTCCGCCGGCTCGCGCTGGCGCTGGGGCCGGAGCAGACCGGGTTTTCCGCCGCCACCCTGGCGCGCGGGCTCGACGAATTCTTCCGCCGGTTCACGCCGGAGCATTTTCAAGCCCTGCTGACTCAGGACCTCGGCGCGGATACGGACCGGCATTTCTGGCGCGGGCCGGATTTGCTCGTCCACATCGCGGCGGGCAATCTGCCAAATCCGGCCCTGATGAGCCTGACGCTCGGCCTGCTCACGCGTTCGGCGCAGTTCATGAAGTGCGCCAGCGGCGCGGCTCTGCTGCCGCGGCTGTTCGCCCACTCGATTTACGAACACGATCCCAAGCTGGGCGCGTGTCTGGAGCTGGCCGAATGGCGCGGCGGCCATGTGGCTTTGGAAACCGCGCTCTTCGCCGAGGCCGAGTGCGTCACGGCCACCGGCAGCGACGAGACGCTGCTGGCGATCCGCTTGCGGCTGCCGGCGAAGACCCGCTTCCTCGGCTACGGCCAACGCGTCAGTTTCGGGTTCGTGGCGCGCGGGGTGTTGCGCGACGAGGAGATTGCCAACGTCGTTGCCCGCACGGCAGACGACGTGATCGCATGGGATCAAAACGGCTGCCTCTCGCCGCACGTCATCTACGTGGAGGAGCGCGGTGCGGTGGAATCGGACCGGTTTGCCGCGCTGCTCGCGGTTGAACTGGCCCGGCGCGAGGCGGCGGAGCCGCGCGGGAAAATTTCCGTGGAGGAAGCCGCCGACATCGCCGCGCGCCGCGCGGTATATGAGACGCTCGCCGTGCATCGCGGCGACCTGAAGCTCTGGGCGAGCCAGGATTCCACCGCGTGGACCGTGGTGTTCGAACATGACGTGCGCTTCCGCTTCTCGCCGCTGAACCGGTTTGTTTACGTCAAGCCGGTGCCGGACGTGGCGGCGGTGCTGCCGGGCGTGGACGAACTTGGCGGGAAAGTTTCCACGGTGGGCGTCGCGGCGCCGCCGGAGCAGCAGCCGGAACTGGCGCGGCAATTTGCGCGCTGGGGCGTCACCCGGATTTGTCCGCTGGGCCAGATGCAAAACCCGCCGCTGGCCTGGCGGCACGACGGCCGGCCGGCGCTCGGCGACATCGTCCTCTGGACGGATGTCGAGGCGTGAGGTGCGGGGCGGTGGGCGCGAGGAAAACAAAGAACAGCATTATGAATGAATATGGTTATCGAAGTCTGGTTGTCTGGCAAAAGGGCAGGGCTCTGGCGACGGATGTTTATCGATTGACCAACCGCGAGAGTATCCAGCGTGATTTCTCGCTGGTGGATCAAATGCGCCGAAGTGCTGTCAGTGTGCCGAGCAATATTGCCGAAGGCGACGAGCAAAAATCTGACAAGGATTCTGTTCGTTTCTTTCACATTGCGAAAGGCTCGCTGGCTGAACTGTCCACCCAATTGGAGATTGCTCGTGACGTTGGTTATTTCACCGCCTCGCAAGTCGAGCCGTTGATTGCCCAATGCGAAGAATTGGCCAAGCTGCTTGGCGCCTTGATTCGCGCGCGCAACAACTCTTTACCTCGCGCCCAAAGCCCACTGCCTCGTGCCTGAATTTGAATTATGAAAATGGAATTGCGAAAAACCTTTCAGTTTGAGGCGGCACACTTGCTGCCCCTGCTCCCAAAGCATCACAAATGCCGGCGGCTGCACGGCCACAGCTTCAGCGTGGAAATCGTCGTGGCCGGCGAGTGCGATCCCAAGCTGGGCTGGCTGATGGATTACGCGGAGATCTCGGCGGCGTTCAAACCCATCTGGGAAAAGCTCGATCACTATTACTTGAACGAGATTCCCGGCCTCGCCAATCCCACGAGCGAAGTCGTGGCCATGTGGATCTGGAAAAAGTTGAAGCCCAAGCTGCCGCTGCTCTCGGAAGTCGTCGTGGCCGAGACCTGCACGGCGCGCGCCGTTTATCGCGGGGAGTGAGGGCTTAGGCTTTTAAAGCGGATGGAAATGCAGCGGCAGGCCGTCCAGCAGGTTTTCCACGTTGTTCCAAACGGTCACCGTGGCGATGATGGCGAAAAGCAGTCCGTTCAAGGCGCAGCCCAGCATCAGGGCCAGTCCGTCCAGCCAACCGACGCGCAACAATTTCCAGCCGGCGTAGCAGTTGGCGAAGGTCAAAAATACGTAAGCCAACAGACCGGGATAATAGAAGGCCAGAATCAGTTCGCGCAATTCGACTGGATAACCGCCTGCGTTCCGCCAAAACATCGGGTTTTCCCGAAGGCTGGCGGCTTCGAGCAAGGCCATGCCACCAGCGGTCAGCCCCAGGCTTGCGACAAAGCCGATCGTGCCTTTCGGCCAATTCCATTGGCGGGTATTGGGCTGACGCAGGGGCGAGTCGTAACTGGGAAAAAAGACGGATCCCGCCATGGCACCATTGGCTTCTGGCAAAAATCTTTGTTGTTGTTCCACTGATTCAGAATATCTGACACTAGGGCAAAGTTCGAACCAATTTCAACCGGCGCAGGATATTATGCATTGAACGCAGGGTATCCGGCTTCATCCGCATATAATCTATTTTCCAATCGAAGATGTTCTACCCGCTCAGCGAGTTTGCTTGCACCCCAATCGTAAATCGTAAATTGTAAATCATAAATGATCCTGGGCACCGGCATTGACCTCATTGAAGTGGCGCGCATCGCGGCGTCGTTCGCGAAGTTTGGCGACCGCTTCGTCAACCGCGTGTTGCTGCCGGACGAGATCGCCTATTGTCTGGCGCATAAAAATCCCGCGCCGTTTCTGGCGGCGCGGTTCGCGGCGAAAGAAGCGGTGTCCAAAGCCTTCGGCACGGGCATCGGCGCGCAATTGGGCTGGCAGGATATCGAGGTCCGCCGCAAGGAATCCGGCGAGCCGTTTGTGGTGCTGCACGGCAAGGGCGCGGAACTGTTCGCAGCGCGCGGCGCGCGGCAATTGCACCTCAGCTTGACCCACACCGAAAATTACGCCGCCGCCACGGCAGTTTTGGAGGGTTAAGGCGGTTTATCTAATGGCGGGTAACTGGTTTTGTATCGCCACGGGCCAGAATACTTGTAGGATATTCGTAGCCGATAACGCGGCGACCGTGTCAACTCACTCGAGCCAATGAAACCTCCCCAGCCCAAAAACGAAGTTCAGCGCATCAAAGTCCTTTGGCAATATAACCTGCTCGATACGGTGCCTGAGGAGGTCTTTGATGAGTTGACCAGCCTGGCCGCCCTGATTTGCGGCGCCCCCATCGCCTTGATCACGCTCGTGGATGAAAAGCGCCAGTGGTTCAAATCCAAGGTCGGCGTGAGCATCAGCGAAACCAGCCGGGACATCTCGATGTGTGCGCATGCGATTTTGCAGGGCGACTTGTTCATCGTTTCCGACGCGACCCGGGACGCACGGTTCAAAGACAATCCGCTCGTGGTCTCCAATCCCAAAATCCGATTTTATGCGGGCATGCCGCTGTTTGCCCCGGGTGGCTACGCGCTGGGCACGCTCTGTGTGATTGATACCGTCGCGCGCGAGCTGACGGACGACCAGAAAAAGGCGCTGCGCCTCTTGGGCCGGCACGTGATGACCCAGCTCGAACTGCGCCGCCAGTCGCGCGAACAGGTTCGCGGCCGGGACGAAATTAAACAGTTAAAACAGGAACTGGCGCTGGCGTGTTTAGAGATTGCGCGGTTTCGCCGCAAGCAAAAGCCCGCTAAAAGCTCCCGTCCGGCGGCGCGTAAACCCGCCCAACGCACCAGAAAATAATGGCCGGCGGCGCAATTCGCCTTTTCCGCTGCGGGGTTTGCGCTTAAGGTGTGCGCGTGGCAACGGCGATGGTTCTAGCGGTTATGGTGTTCGCCGGCGCGAGTTTCTTCTTCGCGCTGGCGGAGACGGCGCTGTTTTCCCTGAGCAAATGGCAGGTGGCCCAACTGGCTGAAAAAAAATCCCGGGCCGGCCAGATCGTTGCGCAACTGCTCGCCCGGCCGCAGGATTTGCAGGCCACCCTCGCCCTCGGCAATACCTTCGCCAACGCCGCCATTCTCGCGGTCGCGCTCCGCATGGTCTTCGATGCGCAGTGGGGCTTTAGCCTGACGATGTTCGCGCTGGCGGCAGTGGTGCTGCTCATCGGCGAGGTGCTGCCCAAAACGCTGGCCGTGCGGCAGCCGGAACGCTGGGCGGTGCGCGTGGCGTGGCCGTTGCTGGTTTTTCGCCGGGTCACCAAGCCGTTTTACCGCGCCGCGCAATGGACGAACGCGGCGATTCTCAAGCAGGCCGCCGCCTCGGCCACGCCGCCCGCCGCCGTCACGGAGGCGGAATATCAGGAACTGCTCGAACTCGCCTGGCAGCAGGGCACGCTGGAGGAATCCGAGCGCGAAATCATCCTGCAGATCATCAGCCTCGACCGCCGCACGGCGCGCGACGTGATGCGTCCGCGCGCGGGCATGGCGGCGATATCCGATGACGCGACGGTGGCGGAGATGCTTGCGATGGCGCGGAAACACAAGCATCGCCGCCTGCCGATTTACGATGAGACGCCGGACACCATCGTCGGCATTTTGAATACGCGCGCCCTGTTGCTCGATCCCAAGGCCGATTTGGCCGAGGTGATTGAGTTTCCGTCGTTCGTGCCGGAGTCCATGAATCTGCTCCAGTTGTTCCGCGCCTTGCAAAAGCAGCAGCGCGGCCTCGCCATCGTGCTCGATGAATTCGGCAGCGCCGCCGGTCTGGTGACGATGGAGGACATTCTGGGCGGCATCGTCGGGAAAATCCGGGTGGCGACCGAGCCGCAGGGCTTCGTGCTGGAGAAACTATCGCCCGGCCACTGGCGCGTGAACGGGACGATGCGGCTGGAGGATTTTCGCCGCGAATTTCCGCTGCTGCCCGACGTGACCGAGGTCGAAACGATGGGCGGCTTGCTGACGCATCTGCTCGGCGTGGTCCCGGCGGCCGGCGAATCCGCGTCCTTGGCCGGCTTGAAACTGACCGCGCAAGTCGCCGACGAGCGGCGGGTGCGCGAACTGCTGGTGCAGCAAATCAAATGACCGCCTGCTTCACCACCTTCTTCGGGCTGACGTTGTGCCTGCTGCTGTCGTTTTTGCTGTCCGGCATGGAGTCGGGCGTCTTCGCGATGAACCGGCTGCGCGTGCGGCGGCTGGCGCGTTTGGGCAACGCGCAGGCGCAGATTCTCCACGGCTTCCTGGAAAAGCCGGAGAAGTTTCTGTGGACGATTCTCGTCGGCAACACCCTGGTGAATTTTTTCATCCTCGGCTGGGTGATTACCAAGCTGCACGAATGGTTCGATGGCCAAACAGCCGTGATCATCAGCCTGTTTGCGGGCTTCGTGTTCGTGTTCTATTCCTTTTCGGACCTGCTGCCGAAGATGCTGTTCCGCGCCTATCCCAACCGGCTGTGCCTTTCCTCGGCTACGGCGATCCGGCTGGTGTATCTGGCGCTGGCGCCGCTGGTGTTTCTGGTTGAGGGCGTTTCGCAATTCGTGCTGCGCTGGCGCGGTTCGCGGGCATTCACCGGCCGGCTCTTCGGCAATCGCGAGGAGATGCGCGCCGTGATGGCCGAGGCCGCGCAGGCGCTCACCAGCGAGGAATACGCGATGGTCAACCGGGTTCTGGATTTGCAGCATTTCACCGTCGCGCAAATGACGATTCCGCTGGCAAAAACCTTTTTGGTCGAGGTGTCATCGCCGTTGTCCGTCGCGGTGACCTTGGCGCGGGATAAAAACCTTTCGCGCCTGCCGGTCTGCGAAACCCGCGACGGCAAACGGCGCATCGCCGGCATGCTGGACGTGAGCACGTTGCTGTTCACCGAGCAGCTGGATTTGAATAAAACCGCCGGCGAATTCATGTCGCCCGCGCTGTTTCTGGATGATAGCACGCGCCTGGAAATCGCGCTGCGGCGGATGCAGCGCGCGGGCCAGCGGCTCGCGATTGTGCTGGCGCGCGACGGCAGCGAGGCCGGCGTCGTGTCGCTGGAGGATATTCTGAAGCTCATGTTCGGCGAGGTGAAACTGTGAACTGGAACGACTTCATCCAGGTCGGATTCAAGCTGCTGGCCGTGGCCGGGCTCGTGCTGGCCAACGCCTTCTTTGTGGCGGCGGAGCTGGCGTTCGTCCGGATCCGCGACACCCAGCTGGCCCCCCTGGCGGAGAAGGGGAACCGCCGCGCCCGCACCGCCCGGCATATTGTCGCGCACATTGATTCCTACATCGGCGCGACGCAGTTCGGCATCACGCTGGCGAGTATGGCGCTGGGCGTTTTGGTGGAGCCGGTGTTTCGCGCGCTGCTGGAGCCGGTGTTTCCGCTGTTCCAAATCACCAACGAACACACCCAAGGCACCCTCGCCATCGTCGTGGGGTTCTTCGTGAACTGCTACCTGCTCATCATCGCGGGCGAACTGGTGCCGAAGGCCATCGCCATCCGCCGCACGCTGGCGACGTCGCTCTGGGTGGCCTCGCCGCTCAATTGGTTTTACCGGATCTCGTATCCGTTCATCTGGGTGCTGCACCGCTCGTCGCAGGTGGTGTTGCGCTGGCTTGGTTTCGCGGGCGGCGAACTGCATGACCGGCACTCGGAGGAGGAATTGCGCGTCGTTTTGTCGGCCGCGCAGGGGGCGGGCGACCGGCGCGACTTGATTCTGAACGCGCTCGACCTGCGGCATCGCACGGCGCGCGAGGTGATGCGTCCGCGCAGCGAAATCACGGTGTTCGACACGTCGGCCTCGCTGGCGGAATGCCTGGTGCTGGCCGAAAAAACCCGCTACTCGCGTTTTCCCATTTGCGAGGATGGCGATTTGGAGAAAATGCTGGGCGTGATCCACATCAAGGATTTGTATGCCCTGCGCGACCGGGCCAAGACCGCGGCGGAGCTCCTGCCGCTGGCGCGGCCCTTGTTTTACATCCCTGAAACGGCCTCGCTCGACCGGTTGTTGCGGCGGTTCCTCGACCGGAAATCCCACTTCGCCATTGTCGTGGACGAATTTGGTGGCACGGTCGGCGTGGTCACGCTGGAGAACGCCATCGAGGCGCTGGTCGGCCAGATTCAGGACGAGTTCGACTCGGAAAAATCCGAGCTGGTGCGCCTGGGTGAAACGGTCTGGGAGGCCGCCGGCACGCTGGCGTTGCATGATCTGGAAAAAATCATTGGCACCGTGCCGCACGGCGAAAACACCACGACGGCGAGCGGTTGGGTCACGGAGCAGCTCGGCGGCTTTCCCAAGCCCGGCGATTCTGTGAGCGTCGGCAATTTTGAATTGCGCGTCGAGGAGATGGACGGCCCCCGCGTGGCCAAGTTGAAGGTGTCGCGGAAAAGTTGATTCACCACTTCGCGCCCCGCCACGCGAACAGCAGGACGAGGCCCGCGGCGGCGGCATCCAAAATCACCGCCGGCCACTGGCCCGCCTGCGCCGAATTCACCCCGAACAGCGCCATCGCGCCGAGCCACAAGGCCAGCGGCGCGAAGTCCGGTGCGCTGGGATTGCCCGGTTGTTTGCGTATGAGATACGGCATGATGATCGCCAGGATCAGTGCGGACGCGGACGTCCACCCTAAAAAACTCAACGGCGACGCGCCATACCAGGTCACGGCAATCTTGGTCGGATGCCAGAGCCAGAGGTGTTTCACGCGGGCGAACGGCTCCAGCGCAAAATCAAACACCAGCGCCAGCAGCGCCGTCAGGCCCATCAGCAGGAACCCGTAGTTCTTCACCCGGCGCCACGGCCGCAGCATCAGCCGCGCGATGCCGCGCGAATTGAAGATGGCGACGATCCACAGCAGCAGCACGGTCGGCGGCACGATGTTGAACAGTTGCGGCCCGCTGGTTTCGCCGAAGGACAGCGGGCCGAATGGCAGGCCGGTCCGCGCGCTCAAGCCGTGCGCCGCGCCGCCGATGAGCGCGGTGATGAAGGCGGCGAACAGCACGCTTTGCAGCGGCAGCTGGCGGGCGAGGGCGCTGATGGAGGCGGTGGTGGCGAACAGGAGCAGCAGGGCGTCGAGGTTGCTGGTCGTGCCGGGGGGATTAAAGAGCGTCGCCACGCCCGCCGCCAGCGTGAGCGTCAAAATCAAATGGTGCGGCCAGGCCTTCTTGGTCAAGGTCGTCGGGCCGGGCGGATTCGGGATGGGTTCCGGGCTGGGCGGCATTTCTGATGGGCAGACGATATAAATTAATCGGCGTTCGCACAGCCTTAATTTTTCCCGATTGGCGATTTCTGCTTGTTTGCCGGCCGGTTTGCAGCCTAGCTTTTGGGATGCAGAGTTGCTCCCATCCCGCCGCCGAAGTCGAATTGCTTTTGCCTGCCGTGGACTACATCAGCGGCGAAGCCTTTCAGGTGGCGCGCTGCCGCCGCTGCGCGCAAGTGGTCACGCTGCCCGTGCCGGCGGACCTCGGCCGCTATTATCCCGCGGGCTATTATGGCGACAAGCAGGGGCGCCGCTTTCCGGCCGTGATGGAGTGGTTGCAGGAGCAACTGTATGCCTGGCGGGCGCGGCAGGTGTTGCGCCGGCTGAAGCAAAAAAATCCCCGGGTGCTGGATATCGGCTGCGGGCGCGGCCTGCTGTTGCGGGCTTTTCAGCAGAACGGCTGCGCCGTGACCGGCACCGAATATTCCGACGACGCCTGCCGCTTTGCGCGGGACGTTTTGAAGATCCCCGTGCGCGTGGGCTTGCTCCATGAATTGAATTTCCCCGCCAACAGCTTCGACATCGTGGTGATGTGGCACGTGCTGGAGCATATGTCCGACCCGCGTCCCACGCTGGCGGAGGTGGCCAGAATCTTGCGGCCCGGCGGCATGTTTCTGGTCGCCGTGCCTGACTTTGGCAGCCCGGAGGCGCGGCTCACCCGGGCCGGCTGGTTTCATCTCGATGTCCCGCGCCACCTGTCGCACCACACGCCCGCCTCGCTGGCGCGGATCTTGGAGGCGGCGGGCATGTCGCCGGGCTGGGTCAGCTCGCTGGCGCCGGAATACGACACGTTCAGCTTCGTGCAGTCGCTCCTCAACTGGCTCGGCGTCCGGCCCAACCTGCTTTACAACTGGCTGCGCGGCCAGCGCGCCAAGGTGTTCGACGGCCGGAAAACTTACGGTTCCATCCTCGCCACCGTGTTGCTCGCGCCGCTGCTCGGCGTGCTCAGCCTGCCGGCGACGTTGCTGCTGGCGCTGGCGGGGCGGGGCGCGACGATTGCCATCTGGGCCGTGAAGCAGAGTCCGCCGGACCGCCGGTAAAAATCCGTTCCCCGCCGGAATTGCCTTGAGCGCGGGCGCGGGATTTGTTCTGCTCGCAGCATGACGCTTGACGAGATTCGCGAAAAGATCAAAGCCGGCGCGGAATCGATGAATTCCCGCTACGGCGCCGTCGTGTTCGACGAGTGGGTGGTGGTGTCGCTGGAACAGAATCGCGCGCGCATCCTGCATTACACCGGGCCGCGCAACGACGAGTTCCTCAAAAATTTCGTGGCCGACCTCGGCTCCCTGCGCACGGCCCTGCTCGACGGCAAATACGGCGCGGGCGACTTCGAGTTTTCCCGTCACGGCGTCGGCACCAGCTTCGAGGCGTTTCTCGTGCTCGGCGCCGGCCTCTATCTCATCTGCAACAACACCCGCGAATCCATGGAAGCCATCGCCAGGAATCCTCGCTGGCTCAACGCGCAGGTGCCCTTCGTCGAGCTGGCCGAGGCGGTCCGCGCCAATCCGCTCGGCATCTCGTGGGACACCAAAATCTTCACCAAGCCCTGACTCCCGACCCCACGCCTGACGCCGCGCGCATGAATCCCGCTCCCAAGTCCCCGGCCCAAAAGTCGGATGCCGAGTATGAATTGCCGCTCGCGGGCTTCACCGGCACGCCGGAGGAGAAAGACCGCCAGTGGTATGAGCAGTGTTACCGCGGCGACACGCAGCGCCAGCTCACCGTCCGCGCCGTCATCATGGGCGGCATCCTCGGCATGTTCACCGCGGTCTCGAACCTCTATACCACGCTGAAGATCGGCTGGAGCTTCGGCGTTTCCATCACCGCCTGCGTCATCTCATTCGTCGTGTGGAACACCATCTGCCGGCTGCTGGGCGAACGCGTCTCCCGCATGAGCGTGCTCGAAAACAACTGCATGCAGTCCACCGCCACCGCCGCCGGTTCCTCGACCGGCTCGACGCTCGCCACCGCGCTGGGCGCGCTGCTGCTCATCACCGGCGTGCATCAACCCTGGCCGGTGGCCACCGCCTTCGTGCTGCTCACGGCGGCGCTCGGCGTCTTCCTCGCCATCCCGATGAAGCGGCAGATGATCAACCACGAGCAGCTCCGCTTCCCGTCCGGCATCGCGACGGCGGAGACCCTGCGCAGCCTTTACTCGCGGAGCGGGGAATCCTTGAAGCAGGCCTACTCGCTGCTCATCGCGCTCGGCGCCGGCGCGGTCATCGGCCTGCTGCACACCTACGCGGAACTGGTGGAACAGCTGAAAATCAAAAACCGCCTGCCGCACTGGCTGGAAAAAGCCTCCAGCGTCTGCTACCTGCCCGACACGTGGGACTTCACCGGCATCCTCAGTCCCCTGGCGCGCGGCCAGATGCAGGGGCTGGCGTTCGAGCCGAGCGTGATGCTCATCGGCGCGGGCATGATCACCGGCCTGCGCGTGTCGCTCTCCATGTTCGCCGGCTCCGTGCTGCTCTATTACGGCATCGCCCCGTGGCTCGCCATGAACGACACGCTGGCGGCGGGCGCGGCGGGCTACATCCCCTCGTTCAAGATCGATGCCGACGGCAACTTCAATCCCGTCCGCTGGGCCTTGTGGGGTGGCACGGCGGTGATGGTGTTCTCCAGCCTCACGCAGGTGGCGCTGAATTGGCGGACCATTGTCCGCGCCTTCTTCATTTTCAAAAAGGAGGAGCGCACCGCGCATCAGGCCGCCGTGGACGCCGTGGAAGTGCCGAACTCCTGGCTCATCATCGGCCTCATCCCCATCACGCTCGGCCTCATCGTCGTGCAATATTTCGCGTTCCACATCAACGTCTGGCTCGGGCTGCTCTCCGTGGCGTTTTCCTTCGTCGTCTCCCTCGTCGCCTGCCGCGCCACGGGCGAGACCGACACCAATCCCATCGGCGCGATGGGCAAGGTGACGCAGCTGCTCTACGCCGTCCTGCCCGGCGCGAAAGGCATCGCGGCCATCAACCTCATGGCCGCCGGCACCACTGCCGCGGCGGCGGGCGCGGCGGGCGACCTCCTGACCGACCTCAAGAGCGGCTACCTGCTCGGCGCGAATCCCCGGCGCCAGTTCCTCGCCCAGTTCTACGGCGTGTTCTTCGGCGTCATCGCCGTCGTGCCCGCGTGGTATCTCATGGTGCCGGACAAAAAAGCCCTCGAAGCTTTCAACCCGCCCGCTACCAACATGTGGCGCGCCGTGGCCGACCTCCTGACGCAGGGTGTCAATCACCTGCCGCCCACCGCCCTGTGGGCGATCGTCATCGGCGCGTTCGTGGGCCTCGCGCTGCCCGTGATTGAAAAGCTCTGGCCGAAGGCGCAACCCTATCTGCCCTCGGCGATGGGCCTGGGCCTGGCCTGGGTGGTGCCGTTCCAGAATGCGCTGTCGTTCCTCATCGGCGCGGTGATCGTCGCCGTCTGGCAGAAATGGCATCGCAAAAACTCGGACACCTATGCCATCCCGATCGCGTCCGGCCTCGTCGCCGGGGAATCGTTGGTGGCCGCCTTCATCGCCATCGCCTGCACGCTGGTCGGTTTCCTCGCGGTTAAATAAATCAGTCCCCGCGTCCCGCCATCCCCGCCGCTCCGGCGTCCGCGCTAAAAGGTGCACGTGAACGTCAGCAGCACCGCCTGCGAGAGGTTGCCGCTCGAACGCCATTCCGTCGGGGACGAATAATCGTAGCTGACGCCCGACCCGATCGAATAGCTCGACGTGCCCAGCAGCTTGTAACCCAGCCCCATCGTCCAGTGTTCGCTGAGCTGGACTCGGAGGCCCGCCTGCGCCTGATACGCCCAGGCTGCCGCGCTCGGCGTGCTGTCGCCGTAGGCATCCGCGTATTGGCTGAAGATGCCGCCGCCGCCCGCGCCGACATACACCGCGCAGCGGCTGCCCAGCGGCTGCGTGAAGACCACGTTCAGCAGCAGCGGCATTTGCACGAGCGACTGGGATCCGTAATCGGTGCCCAGCGTGTAGGAATAGTTCACCGTGTTGGCCATCAGGCCCATTTCCAGTTCCATCGCCCAGTTTTTCGTGATGTTGTGGCCGAGCGCCAAATCCATCCGCACCCCGGTGTCGAAGTGGATCTTCTCCCGGTCGCCCTGCAAGTCGCTCAAGGTGATGCCCTGCTGCTTCGCCGCGCCGCCGTCGAACGCCAGATACACCTCGCGGTCGAGGTCCGCATAATAGTCATGGTTCGCCGGCGGGCTGCTGGCGGCGGCCGCGAGCAGGATCAGGCCGGGCGCCGGACAATCCGTTGTCAGAGTCTGGGAGACGAAGCCGCCTCGCTGCGCGTGCAGGCTCGCCGCGGAACCGAGGAACGCCAGGGCGACCGCGCCGGCGGCGAGTGGCAGTTTGGAAATGTTCATAGGACCATCGAGTTTGGTTGGTGTTTGGTTTGGTGGAATACCCCGCGCCAGCGGGTTCCGCCTTACCTTTTACCGGCAAACGGCTGGGGCGCGTGAATTGATAAAAAAAAGCCAGCATCGGCTGGCTCAATGCTGAAGGGAACAAGGTTCCGGCCTGGTGCTCGTGGCGGGTGCCGGCAAGTGAGTGGTGGAATGCTTTGGGGAAATGGCTGGACTGCTAGGGAAGCGCTGATTTAATCAACATGCGAAAGCTTCAACTACCTACGGAGGGTTAAAACACCTTCCCCTGAAATCAAAATTGTTCCTGCACCATCCTGGTGAGTCGAAATTCAGGCAAAATTACGAACGCCGATTAAATC
>CAIXPZ010000190.1 GCA_903921455.1 uncultured Verrucomicrobia subdivision 3 bacterium
CGGTCGCACGGCATGAGGCGGATCCTATTGCACCGTTGCACCCGCAGCAACCGAACATTGTTAAAAATCCAACCGCAGCAGCCGACTAGTCCGGGGCCGGGCAAGTCCAGGAACAATAATATGAACACCAACCAGCTCGTCAAAGCCTTGCACCGCCAATCGCGGACTGTTGAATTCCATTCTCCAATCGATTGGAATGCAGGCCCGTCAATAGTACCGTTTTTTCAACAAATGCTCAGCCCGCAGGTTGGTTTCACCACTTTTGTAGTACGGCGCACCTCTCTGTAGATGAAGAGCAACGACGCCCCAGAGCAAATCAATTTCAGCAACACCGCAGGAAAACCAACCACAGCAACCGACCAGACCGAGGTCGTTAAAGTCCGGAATAAATAATATGGCAACAACCAAAATCGAGTGGACCGGCAAAACGTGGAATCCAACAACGGGTTGCACAAAAATCAGCCCCGGGTGTAAGGGGTGCTACGCGTGCCGCATGGCGAAGCGACTGAAGGCAATGGGGCAACCGCATTACATCAACGAGTTCAAGTTGACCCTGCATCATGACGCCCTGGACATCCCGCTGCATTGGCGGAAGCCGAGCTACATCTTCGTGGACTCGATGTCCGATCTGATTCACAAGGATGTTCCCCTTGAGTTCATCCAGCAGGCTTTCGATGTCATGCGGCGCTGCCCACAGCATACGTTTCAAGTGCTGACAAAGCGTTCAGAGCGCCTGCTTGAACTCAGCCTAGACCTGAATTGGTCGCCGAACATCTGGATGGGCGTCAGCGTCGAGAATGCGGATTACACATCCCGCATCGACTATCTGCGCAAGACCGGGGCCCGTCTCAAGTTCTTGTCGCTCGAACCATTGCTCGGTCCCCTTCCGAATCTGAAACTCGACGGCATCAACTGGGTCATCGTTGGCGGCGAGTCCGGCCCCGGGGCTCGTCCGATGCATCCCGATTGGGTGCGTGATCTCCGCGACCAATGCATGGCCGCGGCAGTCCCATTCTTCTTCAAGCAGTGGGGCGGCGTTCGGAAGAAACTGGCGGGACGAATTCTCGACGGACGCACGTGGGACGAGATGCCAGGCCAAACCTTGTGATCGCGAGCCATCGAATAACAACCAGGAAACCAATATATGAACATCGATAACGCTTATATTATCAGAAACACCAGCTATCAAGTCACCCGCAGCAGCACTCCTATCCGGCTCGCCAAACCGCGCCAGAGCCTGCACTCGGATGATGGGCTCTTCGAGATCGCCCAGCCATTGTCGCCCAAAACAGAGTCGGCAAACACCGCCCGGGCAAAGGACGTCACCATTCCCATCGCCAATGACACCTTCGGGTTGGACCGGCTGACCTACGATGTCCGCTGTGGAGATGCGGGCGCGGCCGTCGGATCAATTAAGGTGCCCGTTAATTGCGTCGTGACTTCGCCGCCTTATTATCAAAAACGCCAATACGGCGATTCCGGTGAAGAACTGGGTCGTGAGAAATCCGTGGAAGCATACATCCAAAACCTCGTCTCGATCTTCAACGCCGTCCCACTTCACCAAACGGGCAGTATTTGGGTCAATCTTGGCGATTCGCGGGACCGAGGTCGATTATTAATGGTGCCGGAGCGATTCGCACTTGAGATGATTCGCCAGGGCTGGTTGCTGGTGGATCGAGTCATCTGGGCAAAGCGAGTCGTTCGAGATGACGGCACGACGATTGGAAACTGCATGCCCGACCCGCCGCGTCACCGGCTCAGTGGGAATAGTCATGAGTTTCTCTATCGTTTTGCCAAACGCCATGATGCCTGGACCGATCTTTGCGCCGTCGGCATCCCGCGTCTGAAGGGCGATGTTCGACAAGTACGTTATTTGCCGTCAGAACTCATGCACACAACCACCTCCGTTGAGGGCCGTGGTCTATCGGACGTGTGGCAGGTATCAAATGCTGGCCAGTCTGCCTATGATCATTATGCCGTCTATCCACCGACGCTTGTCGAACGTCCAATTGCGATGACATGCCCGATGTTTGTCGACCAGAACGGGAATCCACGCAGTCGCATTGTTGAAATGGTGAAGTATGACGACGGCCACGGGAAATGTACCATTGGAAAGGGGAAGTTTATCGGGAACTTGACTCCTGAAGAATTACTACTGAAGTCGGGACGGCGTGATACCGGCCGACCATACATCCCGCGGAAACCGGTCACCAAGGGTTGGACTGACTTGGATGAATCCTGGCGGCCGGGTCTAGTGTTGGACCCATTCGCAGGAACCGGAACCACCTGCGAAGTCGCGCTCAAAATGGGCCGGTCCGTTAGCGCCGTCGAGTTGTACCCGAAGAATTGCGATGTGATCAAAACCCGCTGTCAGGAAACCTTGGAACGTATGCGTGAGCAAGGTCTCAACCCTTTTCGACAATTCAACTAACGAACCACAACCAGTCTGATTACGATGACAACCCAAGGATATCTAGGATCGTCTTTACTAAAATGAAGCGTGAACGGCGATGACAACCACTGGAACCCCCCAATTAGTCCACACACTTCCAGATGAACTCCGCCTGGTTCCGGCGGAGGTTGTCCGTCGTGATTGGTCGCTCCCTGAAACTACTTTGTGGCGTGCCGACAAGGATGGTCGCCTCCCACGGCTACGCATTGGCAAGCGTGCTTTTTATCGTTTTTCAGATTTGAAAGACTTTTTGGCTCATCCTGATAGACGCCAACCAATCGCTGTCGCGTGGACACCTGCTGAGACATCAATCCGAAATAAACGCCGTCCTGCCATCGGTGAAATACCACAAGCTACGGCAAGTGTATGATTCACACTGCAAAACCGTGTAACCCTATTGCGCTATCAACTTCTCTACGTTGGTGGGCACGGTATACGGGATTTCCTCAAGTTGCTTTTTAAGGCGGCGCAAGTCTTCGTGACGGTACTGCGCGGTGATGCCAAGCCGCTTTTCGTCGGCGCTCCGATGGCCAAGCAGGTAGTGAGCATCCGGCCCGGACAGATGGCTGGCCGTAGTATGCCTAAAACTATGGAAGCTCCAAGCGTAGCGGGTGCGGCCATGCGTGCCGGTACCGTCCACCTTCGCCAGCGTCGGCACGTCCACCATGCTGGGTAAGTCCACAGCGTTCAGTAACTCACGCCACGGGCGGTGAAACAGGTTGCGGTAGCGGCCGGCGTAGGCGCCGGCGATATCGTCGCCCAGCAGACAGCCGACGCGCTTGGCTTTCGGTACGGCGGCGAGTGCGCGGCGCAATGGTTCGGCAATCGGAATGGTAACGGCGTTGCCGGTTTTCTGTTGGCGCACGGCGATTGTCGGCAAGCTGCCGTCAAAGTCCTTCACGTCTTCCCACCGCATGGCGACAATATCGCCGGCTCGTTGGCCAGTGAACAAGGCGAGCATGGCGGAGAGGTGAAGCCACTTCTCAGACGATTTCGCGGCAGCTTCGATCACTGCGGCGGTTTGCGCTTCGGTGAACGCCTGGCGGATGCTGGCGGTATCGAATTTGAGGCGGCCCACTTGTTTTACACTGGCGGGATTCACTGTCAGCAAGCCTTTATCGGTTGCGTGGCCGAGCATGGCGCGAATGCGATCACGGGCAAAGAGGCGGCTCTTGCCGCTGTAGCCTTTTGTTTTCAAGTCGGCAAGGAAACCCTTCACATCATCAGGTCCGATGCGATTCAGTGGCGCGGCGGCCAAGTCCACCGTTTGGCCTTTGAGGAAGATGAGAAAGTCTTGCACCACTTGGCTCACTCGATCGATGCTCACGGCCTTCAATGCCCGATCATCCCCGCTCGTATTCTGGCGCATGGCGTCAAGTTCGCCCGTGAACCACTCCCGCGATGTGGGCAAGTTTTTGGTGCTGGTGAGGTGTGAGGCTTCGGTTTCAAGCTCAGGAATATCTCGGATTAGTTCCC
>CAIXPZ010000191.1 GCA_903921455.1 uncultured Verrucomicrobia subdivision 3 bacterium
ACGCGCCGCTGCTGGAATCGGAGGATTACGAGCTCGGCATCATCGGCCGCAGCGGGCCGATGCAGGGCGTTTTCAAACTCATCGGCCAGATCGCCGCGACGGACACCACCGCGCTCATCACTGGCGAAAGCGGCACCGGCAAGGAACTCGTCGCCCGCGCCATCTACCACCACAGCGACCGCGCCACGCAGCCCTTTCTCGCCGTCAACTGCGCGGCGATCCCCGAACAGCTGCTGGAAAGCGAATTGTTCGGCCATGAAAAAGGCGCCTTCACCGGCGCGACGGTGCAGCGCATCGGCAAATTCGAGCAATGCAACAAAGGCACGATTTTCCTGGATGAAATCGGCGACATGACGCCCGCCACGCAGACGAAGATTTTGCGCGTGCTGCAATCCGGCACCTTCGAGCGCGTGGGCGGGAACACGCCGCTGCAGGTGGACGTGCGCGTGATCGCCGCGACGAACAAGCCGCTGGAGGCCGCCGTGGCCGCGAAACAGTTCCGCGAAGACCTGTTCTACCGGCTGAACGTGGTGCGCATCCACCTGCCGCCCCTGCGCGACCGCCGCGACGACATTCCGCTGCTGGTGAATTATTTCCTGGAAAAGATCGCGCGCGAACTGTCGCGCCGGCCGAAGTCCATCGCCACCGCCGCCGTGAAACTCTTTGAGAAATATCACTGGCCCGGCAACGTGCGCGAACTGGAGAACGCCATCCGCCGCGCGCACGTGCTGGCCAAGAGCGACGCAATCCTGCCCGGCGATTTGCCGCCCGAGATTTCCGGGGCCGCCACCGGCGTGGCCGCCCCGCCCGCGGCCATCGGCACGAGCGACGGCACCACCGGCGATGCCGCCACCCTCGCCCGCCAGCTCTTCCAGATCGCCAAGCGCGATCCGAAGCTGAAAATCATCCCCGCCGTCGAGCGCGAACTGGTGATCCAGGCGCTGATCGAAACGAACGACAACCAGGTGCACGCCGCCAAGATGCTCGGCATCACGCGCGCGACCCTGCGCAAACGCATCGAGAAATTTGGCATCCAGCGGGAATTGAACGTGAAATGAACCGGCGAAGCCCTTCTTGACACAAGTTCGTTCACTGCTATTCTCCCACGCTCCGGTTTTTGCGCCGGTCACCAATTGATTTAATTTTATGAAACGCCAGTATCAACCGTCGAAAATCCGCCGGAAACGCCAGCACGGGTTCCTCAACCGCAACTCCACCAAGAGCGGCAAGGCCACCCTCGCCAACCGCCGCCGCAACGGTCGCAAGCGCCTGACGCCGGTTTGATCTCGTGAATCCCGCGCCGCCGAAACGCCTGCGCCTCGGCCGTCCGTCGCGGCTCGCGCAAAATCGCGATTTCGCACGCGTCCGGCAACGGGGAGAACGGCTCGTGCTCGGCTGCCTGATTGCGAACTGGAACAAGCTACCCGACGGCTCCGCCCCCAAGCTGGGGGTTGTCACCAGCAAAAAAATCGGCAACGCACCGGCCCGCAGCCGCGCCCGGCGACTCCTCCGCGAAAGTTTCCGGCTGCATCAGCATGAATTTGCGTCGCCGGTGGAGCTGGTTTTGGTCGCGCGCAACTCGATCGCCCAAAAGGATTTTGCCGGAGTAGAAAAGGATTTGCTCGCCGCCCTCCGCCGCGCGAGCCTGCTCAAGCACTGAACCGTGAATCCACTCCAGCACATTCTGATCTTCGCGGTGCGCGCCTATCGCCTGACGCTGTCACCGGCGCAGATATTTTTGTTCGGGGCCGGCGGCTGTCGCTTCACGCCCACGTGTTCGGTTTACTCCCTAGAGGCTGTGCGCGCACACGGCGCTCTGGCGGGGACCGTGATGGCGGCCAAGCGGATTTGTCGCTGCCACCCGTGGGGCGCCTGCGGTCACGACCCGGTGCCGAAAGTAGTTGGTAGATGGCAGACGGCAGATGGGGCAATTACAGCGGCAGACACTCATTAATATTTTCATGGATAAAACAGGCATCATCGTTATCTCACTGTGCGTGGCGCTGCTAGGCTGGTGGTTTTGGGAGCAGAACAAAATCCAGCAACAGCAGGCGGAATATGCCAAGACCCATCCCGTCGCCACCGCGACGGCGGCGGGCACAACCACGGCGGCCGCCACGGCGATCACCACCCCGGTGACCACGGTGGTTTTCGACACCAACGCGCCGGAGCAGACGCTGGTGCTGACCAACGGCCGGGCGCGCTACACCTTCACGTCGCGCGGCGGAGGCTTGAAACTGGTGGAACTGCTGGATTATCCGCAGACGATTTCGGCGCGGTGGAAAGGACAGGTCACCAATGCGGCGGCCAGCGTCACCTCGCTCAATGGCCGGACCACGGTGCCGGCGCTCGCCATCCTCGGGGGCGAAAGCTGGATCGGCGACGGAAATTTTTCGCTGACGAAAACGCCGACGGGCGTGCGGATGGAGAAAGCGTTTCCCGACGGCCTGCGGCTGGTGAAAAACTTCCGGCTGAGCTCCAACTTTCTGGTGAACGCCACGGTGCGCATAGAAAACACCTCGGACAAACCGCTGGTGTTGCCGGCGCAGGAACTGGTGGTCGGTACGGCGACCCCGATGGACGTGGACGACAACGGCCAGGTTGAAGGCGCGATGTGGTTTGACGGCAGCACGGCGGTGGATCAGCCGCTGGCGTGGTTTGCGGGCGGCGGCATGGGCTGTTCCAAAGGCGCGCCGAAGACGGAATATCGCGCGGGCGGCGGCAATGTCCTCTGGGCGGCGGCGCACAATCAATTTTTCGCGCTGGTCGCCATGACCCGGACCAACGAGCCGGCGCAACAGATTGTCGCGCGGCCGGTCACCTTGCCGCGTTTTCAAAATATCGGCGTGGTGACGAATCTGCCGGCCCCGCAGGGCATCCAAACGGCCCTAGTTTATCCGGCGATGACGTTGTCGGCCAATTCCGCAGTGGACCGCGAGATCGTCATCTTTGCCGGGCCGAAGGAATACCGGACGCTGGCGCGGGTAGGCGAGGAGCTCAACAACCACGCCGACCAGGTGATGAATTTCGGCAGCGGGTTCGCGAGTTTCTGGGGCGTGGGCACATTTTTTGCGAAGCTGCTGCTGTCGGCGATGAACGCGGTGCATGATTTGACGACGCTGGGCTACGGCTGGACGATCGTGCTGATCACGGTGCTGATCAAGCTGCTGTTCTGGCCGCTGACGGCGGCCAGCACGCGCTCGATGAAGCGGATGCAGGCGCTCGCGCCGGAACTGGCCGCGCTCAAGGAGAAATACAAGGACGACGTGCAGAAGCTGACGTCCAAACAGTGGGAGCTTTATAAGAAAAACAAGGTGAACCCGATGAGCGGCTGCCTGCCCATGCTCATCCAGATGCCGGTATTCATCGGCTTTTTCACGATGATCCGCAGCGCGATTGAATTGCGCGGCGCGCATTTTCTGTGGGCGACGGACCTGTCCAAACCGGACACGCTGTTCATGATTCCGGGAGTGACGTTCATTCCGTTCATCAGCACGCCGGAAGGGTTGCCCTTCAATCTGCTGCCGCTGCTCATGGGCGGGGCGATGCTCTGGCAGTCGCATTTGACGCCGGCTTCGCCGGGCATGGATCCGGCGCAGCAAAAAATGATGCGCTGGCTGCCGGCGATGTTCATCCTGTTCCTTTACAACTACTCGTCCGGCCTCGCGCTTTACTGGACGGTCAACAACGTGCTCACCATCGTGCAAACCAAGATGACGAAGGCCAATGTTCCCGTTGCCACGACCCCGGCGGTCATGACGAATCCGGCATTGACTCCGGCGCCGAAAAAGAAAAAATAATTCCATGTCAGCCCAACCGAAAGAAATCACGGAAAAAATCCTCGGCACGCTCGGTTTCCCGGCGACCGTGGAGGCACACCAGCTCGGCGACGACCTGATGCTCGATGTGAAAACGGAGGAATCCGGCCGGCTGATCGGCCGCCAAGGCCAGACGCTGGCGGACTTGCAATACCTCGTGAACCGCATCCTGTTCCAGCAGGACCAAAGCACGCCCAAGGTCATGCTCGACGTGGGCGGCTACCGCTCGCAAGCGCGCGAGGCGCTGGTGAAAAAGGCCAAGGAGGCCGCCGAAAAAGTGCGGCGCTGGGGCGACGCGGTGGAGCTCGAACCGCTGAACGCCTTCGACCGCCGCATCGTGCATCATGCCTTGCGCGATGATCCGGACGTGGAAACGCAGAGCGTGGAAGTGGACGGGACGGAAAAGAAGGCCCTGATTCTCCGGCCAAAAAAACACTAAAGTTTTTCCCGACACCGAAAACAAAAAAGCGCGAACAGTGATGTTCGCGCTTTGGTTTTTAATATTTTAGTCAATCACCTTCAAGGTGTAGGTCGGGGACCAAGAACTATCCGGCTGCGGATCCGCGCCGAAGCTGTTGTAAAGATAATCAAACTTGAAGCGATAGGTCACTGAGTTGGCGGCCGGAGGCACAGGCACGAGTCCTTCCCAGCGGTTTTTCACGACCGGCACGGGCCGCAGGGGAAACGGCTGGCCATGCACGATAACAAACGGATGCACGCTGTCCCAGCGGAGCGATTGCTGCGTGGAATTAAAGGCGACTTCGACGGGATATAGGTTGTCGGCATTGCGCGGCTGCTGACTGGGAGTCATCCGAGTGAACGTCGAGGTGGTGCTGCAACCCGCGAGCAGCAAAACTGGCAGTAACGGCAGAAACTTTTTCAAATTCATGCATGGAAAATGCCGAAAAAACGCGGTTTTGTAAAGTTGATTTCCACGCTTGAACGCCCGTCTGGTTTACGCAATCCTCGCGGGCATGAATTCCCCGACTCCGTCCCGGCCGGCGACGAGCAACTTCCGCTGGATCATCTGCGCCCTACTCTTTTTCTCCACGACGGTCAATTACATGGACCGCCAGGTCATCAGCTACCTCAAGGAATTTTTCTGCACCGCGACGGATCAAGGCGGCTTTGGCTGGAGCAATTCGGACTTCGCCAACGTGACCTCCGCCTTCACCGGCTTTTACGCCGGCATGACGATTCTCGCGGGCTATGTCATTGATAAAATCGGCACCAAGCTCGGCCTGGCATTGTCGCTGATTGTCTGGTCGGTGTTTGGCATTCTCAACGCCTTCGTCGGCAGCCTCTCGTGGATGCACATGATCATCCGAAGTTTGTTCGGCATCGGCGAAGCGGGCAACTTCCCCGCGTCGATCAAGACGGTGGCCGAGTGGTTCCCGAAGCGCGAACGCGCCCTGGCCACCGGCATTTTTAACAGCGGTTCGAACGTCGGCGCGATGATCAGCGCGCTGTTTGTGCCGTGGTGCATGATCCATTTCGGCGATCAAAGCGGCTGGAAGATGGCCTACATCCTCACCGGCGCCATCGGCTTTCTCTGGCTGATTTTCTGGTTCTGGCTTTACGACTCCCCCGCCAGAAGTAAACGGCTGTCCCAGGCCGAATATGACCTGATCCACAGTGACAAGGATGAAGCCAAGCCGGCCGCCCAGGCCGACGATAAGCCGGCCAAAAAACCGTCCGCCAGTTTCTTCACCTTCAGCGGCCGCATCCCGCGCGACGCCTTCTGGGGCATGACCATCATGACCAGCATCCTGTGCCTCTTCATTTATTTCATCACCGTCAAAATTGTGCCCGACGCGATCCACAACCAGCCCACGCTCATATTTTTCGGCGTGGTGGCGGCCATTGCGCTCTGGACGACGCTGGCGTTGCAAGCCAAGCGCTGGCATGACCTCGGCCAATCCGGCTGGCTCGTGCTGATCAATTTCATCCCGATCGTCGGCACCTTGATTTCGCTCTTCATCCTCGGCTCCCGCCCCAGTAAGCCCGGAGCCAACCAGTTTGGCGACGAAGCCGGCCCCGGTCTGCTTGGCCACCGGCAGACCTGGTCCTTCTTCGCCGGCAAATTTCTGACGGACGGCGTCTGGTGGTTTTACCTGTTCTGGCTGCCGGATTACTTGAAGAAACAGTTCGGCATGGACAAGCACCAGGTCATGCTGCCGACGTTCATCGTCTACGGCATCGCCATCATCGGCAGCGTCTATGGCGGCAGCATCCCGATGACGTTCATGAAGCGCGGCATGCAAGTCTACAAGGCGCGCATGACCGCCATGCTCATCATCGCCCTGTTCCCCCTCACCGTGCTCGCCACGCAATATTTCGGCGACGTCAGCCACTTCGGCAACATGGCTTCCATCTACGCCGTCGGCCTCATCTGCATCGGCGCCGCCGCGCATCAGGCGTGGTCGGCGAACCTGTTTACAACCGTCTCCGACATGTTCCCCAAGAAGGCGGTCGGCTCCGTCACCGGCATCGGCGCCATGGCGGGCGGTTTGGGCGGCGTGATCATCCAGAAAGTCGCCGGCGGACTCACCGATGCCTACAAGGCCAATCCGCAAACCGCCTATCTCATCATGTTCGTCATCTGCGCGGTGAGCTACCTGATCGCGTGGGGCGTCATGAAAGCCCTGGTCCCACGGCATAAGCCCATCACGGATCTGTAAGCGATTTGAGCCAACAATAAAGCCCGTTGAAGCATCCTTCAACGGGCTGAATTATTTCCGGGTGGCAACTTAATTAAATCGCCATCGCATCAAAGCCGCCGTCCACGACCAGTTCCGCGCCGGTGATGAAACTGCCCGCGTCCGAAGCCAGCAACAGCGTCGCCCCCACCAGCTCATGGGCGTCGCCGAAACGCTTCATCGGCGTCTTGCCCATGATTTGCGCGATGCGTTCAGGATTAAGCACCTTGCGGTTCTGTTCCGCCGGAAAAAAGCCGGGCACGAGAATGTTCACCCGCACACCGCTCGTCGCCCACTCGCGCGCGAGATTCTTGGACAGGTTGTGCACCGCCGCTTTCGACGCCGAATAAGTGAACACGCGCGACAAGGGCGTGAGGCCTGATGCCGAACCCAGATTGATGATACTGCCGGACTTCTGGTCGACGAGATGCTTGCCGAAAACCTGACAGGCGAGCACAACCCCCTTCAAATTGACGGTGAGAATACGGTCGAATTCATCTTCGGGAATGTCGAAGAACGGCGTCGGCGAATTGATGCCCGCGCCGTTCACCAGAATATCCACGCGGCCGAATTTCTTCAAAACATCCGCAAGTAATTGCTGCAACGCGGCCTTGGAAGTGGCTTCGCACGGGAAAAACTCCGCCCGCCCGCCGCCGTGGGCGATTTTTTCGAGTCGGGCCTGCGCCTTGGCCGCATCGCGGCCAACGATGGCCACGGTGGCGCCGGCGATGGCCAGACCTTCGGCCATCTCGCCGCACAGCACGCCCGTGCCGCCGATGACAACCGCTACTTTGCCTTTGAGTGAGAACAGTTCTGCTGGTGTTTTCATAAATTGGTTGTTTTAACGCTGGACGCGCGCACTGCCGCCGCCGAACGTCTTCTCAACTTCCTTGCGCGTAGCCATGCTCGTGTCGCCAGGCGTGGTCGAGGCGAGCGCGCCGTGCGCCGCGCCGTATTCCACGGCCTTCTGGGCGTCGTTGAATTCAAGGAAACCAAATTGCAAGCCGCTGGCGAAACTATCGCCGCCGCCGACCCTGTCGAGAATTTCGAGCTCCGGATACTTGCGGCTCTCGAAAAACTTGCCGTCGTGCCAGAGAATCGCGCTCCAGTCATTCTTCGTCGCGGTGATGACGCGGCGCAAGGTGGTCGCGGCCACCTTGAAATTGGGATACGCCTTCACGGCGGTTTCGATCATCGCCTTGAAGGCGTCCGTCTCAATGTGGCTCAAGTTGTGGTCGGCACCTTTCACTTCGAAGCCGAGCGACGCGGTGAAATCCTCCTCGTTGCCGATCATCACATCCACGTATTTGGCGATCTCCCGGTTCACCTCCTGCGCCTTTTTGAGGCCACCGATGGATTTCCAGAGCGACGGACGATAATTCAAATCGTAGCTGACGATGACGCCGTGCTGCTTCGCTGCTTTCACCGCTTCAATCGTCAACTCCGCCGTCGTGGCGGACAGCGCCGCAAAAATGCCGCCGGTGTGCAGCCAGCGCGTGCCGATCTTGCCGAAGACGTGGTTCCAATCAAAGTCTCCCAGCTTGAGCTGTGACGCCGCCGAATTACCGCGATCCGAAACCCCGACCGCGCCGCGAATGCCAAAGCCGCGCTCGGTGAAATTCAGGCCGTTGCGGATGGTGCGGCCGATGCCGTCATCATCGCGCCACTGGATGAAGTCGGTGGCGACGCCTCCCTGCATGATAAAATCTTCGATGAGATGGCCGACTTCATTGTCCACGAACGCCGTGCAGATGGCGGTTTTGCAGCCAAAACATTTGCGGAGGCCGCGCGAAGTGTTGTATTCGCCGCCGCCCTCCCACGCCTGAAACCGCCGCGCCGTGCGGATGCGGCCTTCGCCGGGATCGAGGCGGAGCATGACTTCGCCCAGGGAAATCTGGTCATACTGACACTCGTTCTTCGGTCGGAGATTCAAGCTCATGTTCGGAAATTAATTAGTAAACCGGCTGCGGCAAGCCCAAAGGCCCAGCGCCGGATTGGAAATGTAAAAAATCTTTTCGCCGTCGGCGAGCGTGTTCCAGCCGTCCTTCAATTTCTTGGGGTCGTAACGCTGCGTCATCGTGTTGAGGTCGGCGTATTTGAAATTCGCGCTTTCGATTTCCTGCCGCGTCAAATGGCCGGGGCAATAGGTGATGCCAAAGCGTCCCTCGCTGGAGCCGTGAATCAGGTGCGCCGCCGCGCTCAAATTATTTTGCAGTTCGGGATTGGCCTTGGCCGCCGCGAGCGTGGCGGGCGTGCCGTGATAGCCGTATTTGCGGATGAGCCGGTCAATCTCGTGGTCTTCGCCAAATTCCTTGAGGCCGGGGGCGAGAATGATGAGTTCGCCGCCGTCCGCCATCGCCATGCGGGTGCGATAGACGGCCTTATTGCCAAGCCAGGTGCTCTTGAACTCCGACGGGTCGAGATAGACCACGACTTTTTTCAAAGGCTCGGCGAGCATCTCGAAATTCACTTCGAGCGAAAGCTTGGCCGCCAGTTCAAAACCGGACGCGTCGTCGCTCACAAACAGACCGCGCACGACGAGCTTGCCGTCTTCGCCCCGCCCGACGACGGTATGCACGTAAACGATCGGCAGGTGCTGGGTGAAATGTTCCGAGGCGTAGTTGAGAATCTTGCGAACCGGCGTATTCGCCCGGCCCATCATGCGTTCCATACCATACGCCGCGCCGACGTAATGGCTCTTGTTGATGCCCTCGACGCCGCCCGTGCCGACAAAAATATTCTTATTGTAGTTCGCCATGCCGATGACTTCGTGTGGCACGACCTGGCCGAGGGAGAGAATCAGGTCGTGTCCGCCGCTGGCGATGAGGTTGGCGACCTGCGCCGGCCAGGGGAATTCCACGGCGCCTTCCGAAACTTCCTTGACGAACGCCGCCGGCACCTCGCCGACGGTGGTGATGCCGGTGCGCCAGTTGTGCACGCGGAAAAGTTTTTCCGGCACGCCGGGAAACATTTCGTGAATCTGCTCGCTGGTCATCGCGGTATGGGTGCCAAGCGCGGGCAGAATGTCCGTCATTTTATCCCCGTAAAAATCAAACGCGAGCCGGGTCAGCTTGCCGGCCTGCGAATGGAAGCGCGTGAAATCCGGCGGCACGGCGAGGACTTTTTTGCGCGCGCCGAGTTTTTCCAGAGCGGCAAAAAGTCCGGCGCGCAAATCGGCGTCGGACAATTGGTCGGAGACGGAGCCACGCGCAAAATACAGCATAAAATCAGCGTTGAATGCGAGCCGAGCCACCTTTGGCGAACGCCTTGACCTGTTCGACCGTCGCCATGGTGGTGTCGCCGGGGAACGTGGTCAGGAGCGCACCGTGCGCCCAGCCGAGGTTGACGGCTTCCTGCTCGGAAGCGCCGGACAGCAGGCCATAGAAAAATCCCGCCGCGTAGCCGTCGCCGCCGCCGACGCGGTCCACAACATCGAGTTCGCACATCGGCGACTGATACGTTTTGCCGTTCACCCACGCGACCGCGCCCCAAGTGTGGCGGTTCGTTGAATGAACTTCGCGCAATGTGGTGGCGACCGATTTGACGTTTGGGAACTTTTTCACGGCTTTGTCAATAACGGCGTAAAATGCCGACGGGTCGAGCTTGGATTTGCTTTCCACGTCCTGACCTTCGATACCGAGGCCTTTCTGCAAATCTTCCTCGTTGCCAACCAGCACGTCCACATTTTCAACGATGCGAGCCAGCACTTTCACAGCCTTGTCTTGTCCGCCCCAGATGTCCCAGAGCTTCTGGCGGTAATTCAAATCAAACGAGGTGACCGCGCCGCTGGCTTTGGCGGCTTTCATCGCTTCGACGATGAGTTCGCCGGTTGTCTCGGACAGCGCGGCGAAAATGCCGCCGCTGTGGAACCAGCGGACGCCGTTCCCGAAAATTTCCTGCCAGTTGAAATCGCCGGGCTTAAGCTGGGCGGCGGCTTCGTTGCTGCGGTTGTAAAACACGACGGGCGCGCGCACGCCCTGGCCGCGGTCGGAATAAACGGTGGCCATGTTCGGCCCACGCACGCCGTCATGCTTGAATTTTTGGTAGAACGGCTTCACGCCCATCGCGCGGACGCGTTCGCCGATCAAATCACCAATCGGATAATCCACCATCGCTGAGGCAATTCCGGTCTTGAGGCGAAAGCAGTCGGCGAGATTGGCGGAGACGTTAAACTCGCCGCCGCTGACGTGGATGTCGCAGTGCGTCGCCTTGCGGAAGGGGATGATGCCGGGATCGAGACGATGCACGAGCGCACCGAGCGAGAGGAAGTCCAGATTGCCGTCGGATTTGAGAGTGAAGCCGTATTTCATTTTATAACAAGGTTATGTTTGAGGTGAAAAATTGAACAGTTTAAGTCTAGGAAAGTTTTCCCTCGCGGTCAAAAAAATAACCCCGAACGCTTGTTCGGGGTAAGATTGGCTTTGGGACCGTTGAAACCGTTGATTATCTGCCGGTGCCGAATTCGGAGCGCGCCATCGCGCCCAGCTGTTTCTCGGCCTGCGGCGTGAGGCTGGTGAACAACATGGAAACATGGTAGCCGGAATGTTTGCTGCCGGCGCACCCCACAACGACGCCGTGGCAGGATACTCGGCTGCCATCAAATGGCGACTGAAGCGACACGGTCATCTCGGACCATTCGTTGAACGGGGTGGGACTGCAAAATTCGATGCCGCTCTTGTGGACGGAAACCTTGTCAGAGCAAAGCGCCAGCGTTGATTCACGCCCCACAACACTCACAGAATTTCCCGGGGAACCCAGACTTCCAATTTTCTTTGCACTCATAAGATAATCCAACCTAGCACGCCAATTTTCGACGTCAAATTTAAGTTTTACCATTCGATCACCGCCGCGCCCCAGGTCAAGCCGGCACCAAACGCGACAATCAAAATCAAATCACCCCGCTGGATTTTTCCCGAATGCACCGCCTCGTCCAACGCAATCGCCACGGAGGCGGCGGAGGTGTTGCCGTATTTGTGCAGGTTGACGAAAAGCTGTTCCGGCGTGGCCCCCAGCCGTTCACCGACCGCGTCAATGATGCGGCGGTTGGCCTGATGCGGAATGACGCACTTGATTTTGGTGATGTCAATCTCGCAGCGGGTCAGAACCTCGTTCGCCGCGCTGCACATCGCCTGCACCGCATTCTTGAAAGTCTCCTTGCCGTCCATGCGGAGGAAATGCAATCCATCCGTGACGGTCTGCGCTGAAGCCGGGCAACGGCTCCCGCCGCCGGGCATGGAAAGCAATTCAGCCTTGCCTCCGTCCGCGCCCAGCGCCGTGGTGAGCAAGCCGTGGGAAAAAGGCCGGTTCTGCAGAATTGCCGCGCCCGCACCGTCCCCAAAGAGCACGCAGGTGTTGCGGTCCTTCCAGTTGGTGATGGAGGACAGTTTTTCCGCACCGATGACGAGCACTGTTTCGTAAGTGCGCGACATGATGAACTGATGGCCGATCTCCAGCGCATAAATAAAGCCCGAACACGCGGCTTCAATATCAAAGGACGGGATGCGGCGCGCGCCGATCTTCTGCTGCACGAGGCACGCCGTGTTCGGAAAAGGCATGTCGGGCGTAATGCTGGCTACGATGATGAGGTCAATCTGGTCGGCGGTGACTCCGGCCATGGCCATCGCGCGCAACGCCGCCTTGGCGGCGAGGTCGGAAGTAAATTCATCCGCCGCCGCGATCCGGCGCTCCTTGATGCCGGTGCGCGTAGTGATCCATTCATCCGAAGTCTCGATCATTTTTTCGAGATCGGCGTTGGTCAGAATCCGTTCCGGCACATACGAACCAACGCCGGTGATGGAGCAGGTGCGACCGACAAAATTATGTTTGGCACGCGGGTTTTTCATGGATTAGCGGGTCCGGTTTCGGCGTTAAGAATTTTATTCGCCGCCGCGATGTCGCGGGCAATCATCTGATTGATCTGGGTTTTGACCGCATTCGCGGTGATGCGGATGGCGCTGGTCACGGCGCGCTCACGGGCGGACGCGTGCGCCTTAAACACAAGGCCGTTGAAGCCGAGCAACGGCGCCCCGCCATAAACTTCCGGATCCATGCGCCGGCGGATGGAATGAAACGCGCCCTTGGCCAGATACGCGCCCAGTTTGCGCTGCGTGGTGTGCATCAACTCGCGCTTGAGCATCGAGAACATACCGACCGCAAGGCTTTCGATGGTCTTCAAGACAATGTTGCCCACGAAGCCGTCGCAAACGACCACGTCCACGTGATCCTTGAACAGGTCGTGGCCCTCGATATTGCCGATGAAATTCAGGTCGAGTTTTTGGCAGAGCTTGAACGCCTCGAGCGTCAGGTCGTTGCCCTTGGTGGCCTCGGTGCCAATGCTCAAAATGCCAACGCGTGGATTCTGGCGCTTGAGGATTTCGCGGGAATAAACACTTCCCATCACGGCGAATTGCGCGAGGTGCAGCGGCTTGCACTCCACATTCGCGCCGGCGTCCAGCAGCACAAACTCGTTGTTCTGCCGGGGAATGACCGTGGCAATACAGCCGCGATCCACCCCGGGAATCCGGCCCACCTTGAAAGTGCCCGCCGCGAAAATCCCGCCGGTGTTGCCGAGGGAAATGAGCGCGTCCGCCTTGCCTTCGCTGACCAGTTCGGCGGCGCGGGCGATCGAAGAATCTTTTTTCTTACGCAACGCTACCACCGGCTTGTCCTCCATCTCCACGACTTCAGTCGTATGGATGATGCGGACCCGGTGGTCACGAAAACCGCGCGGCGGCAGCGCGGCATGGATATCGGCCTTGTTGCCGACGAGGTAGATGGCGGTGATGTCCTTGTTTTCCTCCAGCGCGCCCTTCACGCCGGCGATGATGACACCGCAACCGTGGTCACCCCCCATGACATCAACAGCAATGCGCATGATGAAAAAGTTTTTACTTTTTAATTTTTAGTTTCAAGCTGCGCCGCCGGCGGCCGAACGGTCCAGCTTAAAATTCAAAACTTAAAACTAAAAACTTATCACGCGCCCGCCGTGACAGTCAGCACCTGGCGACCCTTGTAAAAGCCGCACGCCGGGCATACGCGGTGCGGCATCGCCGGCGCGTCGCATTGCGGGCATTTGCCCAATTGCGGGAGTTTGAGCACGCTGTTGTAAGCGCGGCGCATACGCTGCCGGCTCGTTGACGGTTTTCTTTTTGGAACGCCCATAAATTCTATTTAATTTTCAGTTTATCAAGTTCGGCCCACACGGCCGCCACCGGCTTGTCACCGGCTTCGGCCTTGGAGGCGCTGGTCTTTTTCTTCAATCCCGCACAATCCGGTTTGCACAACGGATGTTGCGGAAAGTTGAGCAGCATATCTTCCCGCACGCAGGGCGTCAAGTCCACACAATCGTTCTCTACGGACACCTTGTCCTCGCCTTCGAGGGGCAAATGCACCGCCCAGCCGGTGAGTTTCAGCTCGGTTTTGAACTTTTTCAGGCAGCGGCTGCACTCGCAATCCAGCGGCAGGGTCAGCGAACCGGTCGCCAACACCGCGTCATGGAGCAATTCCACCGTTAAATTGTAGCGCAACGGCCTTTCCGCATGGATCAGCTCGTCGCTCACCCCCAAATCCAGCTCGGCGGGCGACAATTCGCCTTTGAGGTGAAGGCCGTCCTCCTCCAGGTGGCGAAGATTGATTTTGAGTGACATGTTATGGGCAGGCTATTTCGCCTGTTTTAATTTTTTCTTCAGCGCGATCTGCACATTAGGCGGCACAAAGGCCCGCACATCGCCGCCTAATCTGGCGATTTCCTTCACGATGCGCGAACTCAAGAAGGTGTAGGTGTCTTTTGGCATCATGAAAATCGTCTCGATGTTCTCGTCCAGCTTGCGATTCATCAAGGCAAGCTGAAACTCAAATTCAAAGTCGGACACGGCGCGCAGACCGCGCACGATGGTCCCCGCCTTCTGCGCCGCTGCATATTCCACCAGCAGGCCATCAAACGAGTCGGTCGCGACATTCGGCAGGTGGGCCACGGCTTTTTTCACCAGCGCCACGCGTTCGGCCAGGGTAAAGAGCGGATGCTTGCTCTCGTTCACCGCCACCGCCACGACCACGCAGTCGAACAGCTTGGCCGCCCGCTGGATGACATCCAGATGACCATTGGTCAGCGGGTCAAAACTCCCGGGATAAATCGCGGTGCGCTTCATGGGTTATTCCTTTTTGATTCAGTGTATTTAGTTGAGCGAGAATGCCGCGCGAATGCCCTAACTTAAGGCTAAAAACTCAAAAATAAAAACTTTTTCCGCTATTTCCAAGCCACCTCGTAGATGCGGACGGCATTCTTGATGCCTTTGACCTGCACGGGGAACATTTCCATGCAGGTGGTCGCCACCGCCGGCGAATGGCGCAGCAAATGATTGTAAGTCGTATCGCTGATAATAATGCGGCCGCTGCCGGAAACGCCTTCCAGCCGGCTGGCCAGATTCACTTCCCGGCCGAACACGGTGTAATTCAGGATGTGTTGATTTGACCCCATCAAGCCGACGGTCACTGTGCCCGTGTTGATGCCGGTGCCAAGCTGGAGCGCGATGTGCAACGGCTTGGCCGGCTGGCCCGCGGCGATACGCATCCGGTTGTCCGCCTCGCGAACCGTATTTTCCGCCAGCCGTTTTACGTTTAATTCATGGATGGCACGCTGCGCCTCGATGGCGGCCTCGACGGCGGCCAACGCATGCTGCTCGTTCGTGACCGGCGCGTTCCAGAAGGCCATCACGCAATCGCCGATGTATTTGTCCAGCGTGCCGTTGTGATTTTTCACCGCGTCGGCGACGGCGGCGAGATACAGGTTGACGATCTCCAGCGTTTCGCGCGCGGATTCCTCGTAATATTTTTCCGCCGTCGGCAGATCCACCTGGTGCGTGCGGACATATTCCGCGACCTCTTCCTGCAGCTGGTCCGTGAACGTGGTGAAACCGCGCACGTCCGCGAACAAGACCGTGACTTCGCGCCGCTCGCCGCCGAGCGACAGTTTTTCCGCGCCAAGCAATTCGTTCACCACGTCCGGCGAGACGATTTTGGAAAACACTGATTTCACACGGCGTTTTTCATCCTCTTCAAATACGACGCGGTGAATGATCAGACTCAAGTGTTCCATGAGCATGGCCCCCATGACCGGGAACAGCAGCGGCAGCCAGAGGCGGAATTTCACAAACACGGCAAAGGCCATAATGGTGTAGGCCAGCATGAGCAAAATGGTCGCGCCCGCCGCCGCAAAGGCCCGCAGCTGCCAGGTCAGCAACGCCGTCAGCGCACCGAGAAACACAATCAGCGCAAAATCCTCCGCCTGCGTTGTGCGGCGGATGAAATGGCCGGTAATGACGGAGTTGGCGATGTTCCAATGCTTGCTGACCAGCAGCGTGTCGTGTTCGAGCGGCGTGGCACCGCGGTCGGTCAGGTCGTTGCCCTGCACGGCGGAGCCGACCACGACAAGCTTTCCTCGCAAATCGTTGCGCAGGCCATTCGTTTTGCCGAGCAAGCGCTGATGATCCTGCCAGAGCAGATTTTCCACCGGCACGCGCAGCAGGCGGCGGTCTTCGGGGGTTAGCCGCCAATCCACGAGAAAATAGCCATGGGCATCCACCGGAATCACCCGCTGGACCCCATTCGTTCCGCGCAAAATAATCTTCCCGGCCGCCAGATCCACGCTGGACTGTTTGAGGTCGAGCCGGAGCTGCTGCGCGGCCAGCAGAATTCCCATGTGCCAGATACGTTCGGTGGTGAAGGCTTTGGCCGTGGGCGCAACGCCGGGCGGCAACGGGTCACCCACGAAATCGGAAACCTGAAAATTATAGTCCGCATCCAGCGGAACGACAACGCAGTTGGTGGTGCCGGATTGCGGCAGAATAATTTTGCCGGGGGCAAATCTTGCACCGGACAAGTCCAGGTCGAAATTTATCGCGGCTTGTTCAAAAAGCGGATGCCAGCTCCGGTATTCGCGAAAAGCTTTGACGCGGCGAAGAATGCCGTCGCTATCCTTGTCGGTCGTGATGTCGCCGAGGGCGAGCGCGTTAGTGGCAAAGAGACGGGGCGGGATGATTTCAGGGGTGGTGGCGAGGATGATGTTGCCAGCACGGCGGATCTGTTCGGCAAAGAATTCGTCGGATTCTTCAAAGCGGACACCATCACCCATCCGCACCGACGCATGGTCGGGGCGTAGTTCGCCAAAGAGCACATCAAAGCCGACAGCTTCGGAACCTTGCGCGGTAAGTTCGTCTACTACGCGGCCATAAACTTGGCGGGGCCAGAGCAGTCCAAAACGGTAGCCAAGTTTCAAGCCTTGAACCTTTCCAATTTGAACGGCTTTGACACTGGATTCTTCAATTGAAACAAAGGCGAGATTGGTTGCCACCGGCATGGGAAAATGGCGGGCAGCGCGAACGCGCAGGTCGTAGGTCATGCGCTCCAGACGTTCAAGAAAATCCAAGCGAAGGACGCTGACACCACAAACAAGCGCGAGGACAGAAAGCGCAATGAGGAGTGGCTTTAGCTTGGGTCGCTTGAACTTCACACCGAGGGATTAAACAAAAAACCAGCGCAACTCAAGGCTGCGCTGGTTGAAAAGAATTAACTGAAGTATCAAAGCGGCTGGCTGTCACCTTGTCCACCGCCGCCTTGTCCACCGCCGCCATTTCCACCACCACCCTTCCCCTTGCCTTTGCCGCCACCGTGACACGGGGAAATATAAATTTGAGTGTTATCAATGGTCTGAACAAACGCTACCGGTGAATAAGTGGTCTGTAGGGCATGAAATAAACTTTTCAAAAAGGACACCGCATCAGAATTAAGCGGCGCTATCTGGCCCGTGGCGGGATTAAACCAATTATCGGGACTCACGATGAACGTTTTAGCCGTGCCATCGGGCAATACCAGCGAGAGCACTACGCCGCCACCGGTGCTTTCAAAGACCGCCGTGGTGCCATCCACGCTGATACTGAACTGGGTGCCGCGGACACCCGCAATGCCGCTGGGTAACTTGATCAGGTATTGTGAGGCACCGTTAAGTTTTTTGACACTGGCAAAAATTTTGCCCTTTTTCAAATCAAGTTCAGTATCACTGACGGTGTCCGCACCCGTGTCAATCACCGTGAGCTTATCAACGCTCAAGGTGGTGTCGGGCGTGAGGCGAACCACATTCTGTTCAGCAGCGGGCTGGTAGCTACTCATGCCCATGACTTTGGAACCTGGATGCGGGGCAGGATTAGAGGGATTCCATTTACCCTGCGCGGCAGAATGCGGCAAATTGATATCTTTACCGAGCACGACATCCACCACGCCATTGTAATCCGTGCGGATACTGGAGCCGACGGGCAGGATTTTACCCGCTACGAGTGGCTGCCATTTATCATCGCCCAGCGAGTAGCTGGCAATGCCATCCACCCGAACCACCGTAACAAAGCCGTTGTCCGTGGCTTGCGCCGAGGCACTGACGGCGACACTGAAAATCAAACCACCCATCAGGGCGGCGAGCAGAGCTTGAAAGTTTTTCATAATTCTTTTACGCAGATTTTAGACTGTCCAAAATATAGCGGCCGGCGGCCAGAGTTGTCAATTGACTTTTCCCTCAATAATTAGGCGGTAGTTGCGGGCGGCCCGACGCTTGGGCGGCCAGCCTGGCTTCACAGATTGCCTGATAATTCAAGGCAATGGGATTATTACCCAGTAATTTCAGCGACCGGGCAAACCATTCCTGGGCGGCGGCATAATCGCCGATTTGGACGTAATGCCAGCCGATATTCGCCAGCAAGAAGTAACCGTTGGGATCGCAGGCCTCGGCCTGCCCATAAACAGGTGCCGCCTCCCGCGGCCGGCCCAGCCAGTCCAGGCACATCCCTTTACGCAAATAACTGTAAGCATCATGGGGATTGCCGCCAATGGCCAAACCATACCAGTCCAAGGCCTTTTGTCCGCGCTCGACGTAATCATGGCCACCGTTCAAGCTTTGCATCCGAAAACATTCACCGATCGCGTAAGCCGTCTGAAAATTGATAGGCTCGCAGGCGTAGGCTTTTTCCAGGGCCGCCGCGCGCTCCGGCGAATAAATCGGCAGCGTCTCCGCCTGCGCCAGCCAATGCGCCTCCCCTCCCAATTGCCAAGCCTGCACGCCAAAATAGAGAGCGACCACGCCCAAGGCGGTGGAAATAACCAGCTTCAGCGACCGGCGCGGGCGGAACCAAAAGCGTTCCGTCGCATACCGCGCATTACTCGCCACCAACGCCAGCAAGAGGACGCCCACCAGGGCATTGGCCGGGATGTGCAAATTAAAATCCATTGCCGAATGCACCGCCAGCGCCGCCAGTCCGCACACGGCCCCGAGGAAAAAAGCGAAGCGGTTGCTCTGGCCGCTGCCGAAATCATTTTCCTCGCGCCGCACATGCGGCCAGGTTCTTTTCAGCCAGAAAATAAAAATACCCGCGCCCGCTAAAACGATCACGCCTCCCACGGCCCCCCAGTCGGCCAGCAGATTCAGGTAATCGTTGTGCACCCGGTCGGGCCGGCCCTGCAACCCTTCCGGCCGGTATTCGCGGTAGCGATAATCAAAGTGCGCCGGCCCCACACCGCACCACGGATAATCCGCCCACATCCGCACCGCCGATTGCCACAGCGCCAACCGGGTTTTCGCCGTGGCATCCACCATGCCCAAGCCCGCGTCGCCCTCCGGCGTGGCGACGCGCCGCATATAGCCCATGGTTCTCGACAAATAATGGGAGGATAAATACCCGCCGACCAGGAGCATCACCGCCAGCAGCAACACGGCCTTCAGCCGGTGATTGCCGTGGCCCAATAAAATTCCCAGCAGCAAAACGACGCCTGCGGCCGCCGCGAGGTAGCCGGCCCGCGAAAACGTCACCGCCAGCCCCGCCGCCAGCGCCAGCGCCGCGTAAATCAGGAGGATTCGCGTGACGATATGCACCTTGCCGACCAGCAGATACGCCAAGGCCAGCGGCAACAGCATCGCCAGCAAACACGCCAGGTTGTTCGGCGAAATGTAGGTGCCCGAAGCCCGACCGATGTAAGGCGATATTTGATTCCAGACCTGGTTCGTATTGTGCGTCAGCTGCGCCACGGCGTAGCACGCGATGACGGTGCCCGTGGCAATGAGCGTGCCGCTGATGGCGGAAATCTCCTCCTGCCCGCGAAAATTGTTCAGCGCGACAAAAAACAAGCAGCCAAACAACAAAACCTGAATCGTCTCCGCCCGCGCGACATATTCAATGTCCGCCGTGAAATAGCGCGCCACGGCGTAGGCCATGAACGCCAGCACCAACCAAGCCAGCGGCGGCCAGAGCAGTTTGGGTCGCGGATTCAGCCAAAGCCGCAGGCCCCACAGCAGAAACCCCACGGCGGCGGCCGCCTGCACGACGAGAAACGCCCACGGGTCCACCGCGCCAAAGGCCATCGGCGCGAACACCAGCATCCCCAGCACGAGAAATAAAATGCCGCGCTCGCACCACCAATCCAGATTCTTCCGAGTGTAAACCATTGCGCAAAAAATGAACTGTGCCCACCGGTTTGGCAATCGCACAGTTAGAAGAAAAACACCGCGCCCATGACGTTAAAATGGTGAAGCCGCTTGAATTCTTCGCGTCCTGCAGGCGACACCGCTCAACCCACTCCCACATTTGAGTGATGGCGCTTTTCCGCGTTCCTAGTCTATAATTTTTTCATTATGACCGACCCACGCTATCCAAAACTCGCAACATTGCTCGTAAACTACTCCACCGCGCTCAAGCCGGGTGAGCGCATCCTACTGGACATGATTGATGTGCCGGATGAGTTCACCGTGGAACTCATTCGTGCCGTGCGTGCGGCGGGCGCCACGCCGTTCGTGGAGACGCGCCACACGCGCGTCGGGCGCGAATTACTGCTGGGCACCAACGCCAAACACGCCGCCGATGTCCGCGACCTGGAACTCCACCGCATGAAGAAGATGCAGGCCTACATCGCCATCCGCGGCAGCGCCAACATCACGGAAAACTCCGATGTGCCGAGTGGGTTACTGCAGATGTTCTCCAAGATCAATCGTCCTGTGTTGGACTATCGCGTGAATCAGACGCGCTGGTGCGTGCTGCGCTGGCCCACCCCCAGTATGGCGCAGGCCGCAGCGATGAGCACGGAGGCGTTTGAGAATTTGTATTTCGACGTGTGCACCATGGATTACGCCAAGATGGCGAAGGCCATGATCCCGCTAGAAAAGTTGATGAGCAAGACCGATCAGGTTCAGATCAAAGGGCCGGGCACGGACCTGAACTTCAGCATCAAAGGTATCGGCGCAAAAAAATGCGAGGGCACGCGGAACATTCCGGACGGCGAAGTATTTTCCTGCCCGACCAAGACGTCGGCGAATGGGGTGATCCAATTTAATACGCCAACGCTTTACTCGGGCACGAAGTTTGAGAATGTGCGCCTCGAATTGAAAAATGGCAAGGTGGTCAACGCCACCTCCAACAACACCAAACGCCTCAACGAAATCCTCGATACGGACGCGGGGGCGCGGTTCATCGGTGAATTTGCCATCGGCTTCAATCCCTATATTCAGAATCCAATGTGCGACATCCTGTTCGATGAGAAGATTGCCGGCTCGCTGCACTTCACGCCCGGGAACGCTTACGAAGATTGCGGTAATGGCAACACGAGCGCCGTTCACTGGGACATGGTGCTGATCCAGCGTCCGGAATGGGGCGGCGGGGAAATCTGGTTCGACGGCCAGCTCATCCGCAAGGACGGGAAATTCCTGCCGAAAGAATTGCGCGGCTTGAATCCGGAAAATCTGAAATAAAAAACGGGCGACGCTCGGCGTCGCCCGTTCTTAAAAAAGACGCTTAGATCGTGTCTTTGAGAATTGTCAGGAATTGCTTCATCGCGGGCGACAGCACCTTGTTCTTTTTGTAGATGGCAGCCAGCGGACGATAAAATTCCCCATCCTCGATCTGCACGGCCGCCAAGGTGCTCTTGTTGATCTCCTGCGTGACGGTGCCGATGGGCACGATGGAAATACCCGCGTCAATTTCGACGGCGCGCTTCACAGTCTCGACGTTATCAAACTCCATGACATGCTTGATCTCGACGCCGTATTCGCGAAGGATTTTATCCAGCGCCTTGCGCGTGGGGATGTCGGGCTCAAAGCCGATTACCTTCTGACCAGCAAGCGTCTTAAGCTTGATGGTTTTCTGCTTGGCAAAGGGGTGCTGCGGATGGCAGATCAGCACGAGCGGTTCCTTGCGCAGCGGAATGATCTCCAGCTTGGCGTCCTTGACCGGATAGGCGACGAGGCCAAGATCGACGACGTTGCTGAACACGTCCTCGTAAACTTGATTCGCGCGGCGATACTCGACGTGAACATTCACGGTCGGGTAACTCTTCATGAACTTTTTGACATACGGCGGCAGGTCGTGCAGGCCGATGGAATAAATCGTCGCCACACGGATGGTGCCGGAGATGATGTCCTTCAATTCCTGCAATTTACTGTGCAGCGACTCGTAGGTCTGGATGATCTGCTTGCTGTAATCGTAGAGCACCTGTCCCTCGCGGGTGAGGCGGAATTTCTTCTTGCTGCGCTCAATCAGCAGTGACTTGAAGGTGCGCTCCAAGGAACTGATCTGCTGGCTGACCGCAGACTGGGTGACGCTGTTGATTTGCGCCGCCTTGGTGAAGCTCTCAGTTTCGGCCAAATCACAGAAGACTTTTAGGCTTTCGATTTGCATAAGGAGAATTAAACAGAACTGCAAGCATCAGTCAACAGCCTTTGCCAATTGCAGCGCCGCCTTGACCTTCAGCAAAAGCTCCGTGCTGGTGAAAGGCTTTTGCAGATAACCCGCGGCGTTCTTTTTGTCTTCCGGCATCACATACCCGCTGGTCGGAATCACCGGCAGATTCGGATCTAATTGCCGGATGCGTTCCATCAACTCGCGCCCACCCATGCCTGGCATTACCAAATCGGTGATAATCAAATCTACCGCGGTGCCGGGTTGATTCAACAGATTCAATGCCTTCTGTCCGTTGCTCGCTGTCAAAACCTTGTAGCCAAAATCCGCCAGGATTGTTTCCGCCATCGTGAGCACCAGGCTTTCATCATCCACCACCAGCACGGTTTCCGACCCGCGCAATTCCTTGCCGGCGCCGATGACTTCACGCACCAGCGATTTGTCCGCCGGCAGATAAACCCGCGCCGATGTGCCCATGCCCGGCTGGCTGGAAATCGCCACACCGCCGCCGTGATTGGTGATGATGCCATAGACCAGCGCCAGCCCCAGCCCGCGATGCGGCGGACGCTTGGTGGTGAAAAATGGTTCAAAAATGCGCGGCAAAGATTCCGCGTCAATCCCCGAACCGCTGTCAGAAATTTCGACGCACGCATACGTCCCTGCCGCCAGCCGCACATTACGATCCTGCGTCGCCTCGGTCAGTTCCACGTTCCGCGTCTGCACAGAGATCTGGCCCATGCCGCTGACGCCAAACGATTCCACCGCGTTCTCAAAGATTTTCGTGATGGCTTGCTGCACCTTCGCCTCGTCAAAGCGCGCGGCAAACAACGACTTTTCGGGCGCCAGCTTCCAGGTGAACCGCGCCCCGTGGGCATTTTGAAAAAACTCCACGCACCGGGTCACCACCGCATTCAAATTGCCCGGCGGCGCGCGCCGGGTTTCTTTTTCCTGCCGGCTGAACTGCGCCAGTTCCGCCGCAATTTCCGCCGCCCGCTGGGCCGACTTTTCCACCTCAAGCAGCGAGCGCCGCCATGGATGTTCCGGCTCCGCCTTGGTCAACAACAGCGACGTGTGCGCCAGCACTCCCGTCAGGGCGTTGTTGAAATCCAGCGAAACCGTCCGCGCCAGTTGCAACACGCAATCCAGCTTCTGCTTAAGCGCCGCATCGCCGGAAGGCGCGGCGGTATTTTCCGCGACCAGCGCCGGCGGTGACGCCGGCGCGGTATCAGCGGGTAATAATTGCAGAACAAACCATTTTTTCCCGTCGCTTTGAAACTGACAGATACTGGTGAAAAACGGGGTTGCCGCGCCCCGGGCAGTCTTAAATTTTAGAACGCCGCTTGGCGATGGTGATTGCTCCCATCGCGCCAAAAACTCAGTTGCCGCCCCGCCATTCTCCGGCGGCCAGACCGCTGCCAGGTTGGCCGCATCGCCGCCCAAAACCGGTCCAAAAACATTTCTTGCCGCCGCATTGGTCACGAGCACAAGACCGCTGGCGTCCACCAGCACTGCTGGCCACGCCGCATTCTCCAGACCAAAAACGACTTCAGGTTTCATCAAAGATACGAGCCTCAAAAGCTACGACGAATCCGCCAAATATCAAGGTGCATCAACGGATGATGGTAAATGCCGCCGGCAATAGCTTTTGCACGGTGAAAGCCCGAATCTTCTTCAAGTCACCCACGTCCGCCACAAATACCTTCGCGGTCGGGGCATATTCTGCCAGCAGTTGCCGACACGCACCGCACGGCATCGGCCCGCCGTCACAACGCGCCACCACCGCGACCGCCATAAAATTTTTCTTCCCCTCCGTCAACGCCTTGAATAAGGCGATGCGCTCCGCGCAGCAGGTCAAACCATAGCTCGCACTCTCCACGTTGGCGCCGCCGATGATTTCGCCGGATTTCGTCAGCAGCGCAGCGCCAACTTTGAAATTGGAATACGGCGACACAGACCCTTCGCGCGCCTTCGCCGCGGCTTGAATCAGTTTATTTTTATTGATTGGCATAAAGTTCGGCAAAAATTTTGATTAGCGCCGCGCCGGTTTTTTTTACTCGCTCCGCCGTTTCCAGAACCTCTGCGTGCGACAGGTTTTTTTTGCTGATGCCCGCCGCCTGATTTGTGACGCAGGAAATGGCTGCCACGTTCAATCCCCATTGCCGCGCCGCAATCGCTTCTGGCACCGTGCTCATGCCCACCGCATCCGCGCCCAGTGTGGCAAACGCACGAATCTCCGCCGGGGTTTCGTAACTCGGGCCGCTCACGGCCAGATAAATACCGCGCTGCAATTTCAGCCTGGCAATTTTTCCGGCGCGAAACAAAAGCTCGCGCAACTTCTGATCGTAAGTCTCGGTCAAATCCACAAAACGCGGCAACCCCGGCATGGCCGCGCCCCGCAACGGATTGGTTCCCATTAAATTGATGTGGTCAGTCAGCACCATAAAATCGCCCGCGCGGAATTTTGGGTTGATGCCGCCGGCCGCGTTGGTCAACAGCAAAGTCGTGATGCCAAAAGCGGCCAGCGTTCGCACGGCAAACGTCACGCGTTCCATGGCATGGCCCTCGTAAAAATGCGCGCGTCCGCTCAACACGATGACCGGCGTCTTGCCGAGATGGCCGAAATACAATTCACCCGCGTGGCCGCTGACGGTGGGCATGGGAAAGCCGGGGATTTTGGCGTAAGCGATCTTCTTCTCCACGCGCAGTTCGGCAAGAACATGGTGAAACCCGCTGCCAAGGACGATGGCGAACTTCGGTCGCAGCGTGGAAGTTTTCTTGAGCCTCGCGGCGGCGGTATCAGGACTGGCTAAAGGCACTGTTTTCAATGGTTTAATTCTGCCCGAACTGCCCCCGACAACCAAAAGAATTTTATTTCTTCGCCGCCAGATTCTGCACATGACGCTCAATGCGGTTGCTCGCTTCGATGAGCTGCTCATAGCTCGTCGCGAAGCATGCGCGGCAGAAGCCCTTCCCGTTCTCGCCGAAGGCCGAGCCGGGAACGATGGCCACTTTCTCCGTCTGCAACAAACCAATGGCGAAATCTTTTTCGTTCATGCCGGTCTTGCTGATGTCCGGGAACGCGTAGAACGAGCCGCGCGGCAGATGGCATTTCAAACCGATTTCATTGAACCGGCGCACGATGAAATCGCGGCGGCGATGATATTGATCGCGCATCTTTTTCATCGCGTCCTCGCCGCGCACGAGCGCCTCGATGGCGGCTTCCTGCGCGATGATGGATGCGCAGAGCATCGAGTATTGATGCACCTTCATCATCGCCTCGATGAGCGTCGCCGGGCCGCAGGCGTAGCCGATGCGCCAGCCGGTCATCGAGAACGCCTTGGAAAATCCGTGCAGAAAAATCGTGCGCTCCTTCATGCCAGGCAAACTCGCAATGCTCGTGTGAACGCCCTCGAACGTCAGCTCGGAATAAATTTCGTCGCTCAACACAATCAGGTCTTTTTCCACCGCGAACTTCGCGATGGCTTCGACCTGCGCGCGGTCGCACGTGCCGCCGGTGGGATTGCACGGCAGGTTGAGCATTAAAATCTTGCAGCCGGGTTGCCACGCGGCACGGAGCGCGTCCACAGTGAGCGCGAAGCCGTCCTTGGCGAATGTCGGCACGGGCACGGGAATGCCGTGGGCGAGCGTGATGCTCGGCGAATAGCTGACGTAGCACGGCTGGTGAAACATGACCTTGTCGCCGGGATTGATGAGTGCGCGGCAGGCGAGGTCGAGCCCTTCGCTGACGCCGACGGTGATGATGATTTCGTTCTCCGGAGCGTAACTGACGTTGAAATTCTGCTCGACGTATTTGTTGATGGCGCGGCGCAGTTCGATGAGGCCGAGGTTGGACGTGTAATGCGTCTTGCCCTTTTCAAGTGCGTAAATGCCGGCCTCGCGGATGTGCCAGGGCGTGTCGAAATCCGGTTCGCCGACGCCGAGCGAGATGGCGTCCTTCATCTTGGCGACGATGTCAAAAAAGTCACGGATGCCTGACTTGGGCAGGTTGACGACGTGCTTGGCGATGAAACGGGATTGGTCCATTTTTGAAAACGTGAAACCGAGATCTTAGAAATTAAATTTGAATTACGGCGCGACCTTGAGCCGTTCCGTTTCCTCGACTTTGCCGCCGAGCAGGAAGCCGTGTTCCTTGTAGGAGCGCAGCATGAAATGCGTGGCTGTGGAGAGCACGCCCTCGATGGTGGAAAGCTTTTCCGAGACGAACGCCGCGACTTTTTGCAGGCTCGCGCCGTTGACGAACACCAGCAGGTCGTAGCCGCCGGACATGAGGTAGCAGGATTCCACCTCGTCGAACTTGCTGATGCGCTCAGCCAGGCGGTTGAAGCCGCCGCCGCGCTCGGGCGTGATGCGCACCTCGATGACGGCGCGAACGACGCCGGATTCTTCAGCGGCAAGGTTCAGCACCGGTCGAACGCCCAGCAGGACGCCGTCTTTTTTCAGCGCGTCGAGCTGGCGGTTGACTTCGGCTTCGGACAGGTTAAGCACCTGCGCCATCTGCGCGGTGTTCAGGCTGCCGCCTTCGAGCAAAAGTTTGATAATCGGCTTCATCGGACGGCCAGTTTCGCAAAATCCGGCGGCAAATCCACCTCAAATTCCTCTGTTCGGGTTGGCAATTGCCCGCTCATTGTCAAAGGTCAGGCGCCTAATTTCCCACCGCCGGCATGCAACTTTATGTTCAACCTAGCCATTCATATCAGATGTTCACCAACGAAACTCCGAAACAACTCACACCATAACCAAAATAAATGATAAAATACATGATCACCCCTGGAAGCCAATTACAATAGAAAGATCGACCTGCCCGGCTACAGCAGCCACCAGTTCAGCGTCACGCTGAAGTCGGAGCTGTCAGACATCACGCAGGCGGAGAAAGAATCAGCGCGGCTCTATGCCGTGTTGTAGAGCAGCGTAGACCACAACATCCAGCAAGTCGGCTATTGCCGCTCCTTGACCAGTTGCTTACCAATGCGGATGTGCATGTCCACACTGCCGCCACCAACGGGTTGAAAGAATTTCACACCGTGGAAGCCTCAATTCGCCGGCACCCCAGCTTTGCGCCTCCACTCCTCAGTGCTAAATGCCTGTGCTGCTCGCCCTTCGTGTTCATTCGTGTAATTCGTGTCGGGGTCTTGAGCCGCATGATTTTTGGGCGACGGCGCGTCGGCAGACCGCCGCCATTAAAGGTTCGCAGTTGAAAGTTTGACGGTCCAGCAGCACTATTCCGGCATGGGACTCGACGGTGTTGAAATCATAATGGCGGTCGAGGATGCCTTCGATATTCAGATCGAAGATGCCGCGGCTGCGAAGATGGTCACGCCGCGTCTCTTGATCGACTACGTCCTCGGCAAAATCACCACCACCACCGCTACCGTCTGCCTCACGCAGCGCGCCTTCAATCTGCTGCGCAAATCGCTCGTCCAAAAATGCGGTTTGAAGCGGGCACAGATCACCCCGGATGCCCGTCTCTCGCAGTTGATCGGCAAAGTGCACCGTCGCGAATGGCTCGATAAAATCACTGCCGAGCTGGCCATAAAAAAACCACCGGCCTTGGTCCGGCCGAAATGGCTGACGATTGTTTTGTTTGTGGCGGCGGTTTTGGCGGGCGTGTGGGCCGTAGCGCTGGCACTTCCGTCTCTCACCACGCTGGCTTTCCTGATTTTTGCGGTTGTCGCTATCGGGATTGGTGTCATCGGCGCAAAGCTCACCCAGTCGCAGTGCACCGAGTTTCCCACGGAATTGCAAACCGTCGGCACCCTTGCCCGCTGGGTCATGACGCACAAGCCGGACCTGGCCAACACCAACATCCCCAAATGGACGCCCGATCAAGTCGAGGCGCGCGTTCGGGAAATCATCGTGGAACAACTCGGCTGCAAACCCGACTTCAGCCTGGACGCCAGTTTCGTCAAAGACCTCGGCTTGAGCTAGCCGGCTTGCCCTCGGCGACAAAACCGCCATCATGACGGAATCATGGCACAGTGGCGAAATCGGGCATTTCTCTCCGGCAGCGTAATTGCGGTAGTCGTGCTGGGTGCGATTCTGACTAGCAAACCTGAACCATCTTATCAGGGCCGGTCGCTGAGTAGCTGGCTTGAAACCTACGGCGCGGAAATGGATAACGCCCAGGATGTTCAGAAAGGGGGCGCCGCCATCCGCCATATCGGCACCAACTCACTGCCGTTCCTCTTGCGGTGGACGAGTTACGAACCACCCCATTATGGAATCCATCGCGACCACATCTTCATTTGGCGCATAAGGCCCGATGAAATTCTTCCGCTTGCCGTCCAGAATTGGATTGAACCGAGCCAAAAAGGGAAACGTGCCAATCTCGCTGCCAGGTCTTTTGAGCTTTTTAAAGATCAGGCTCAACCCGTCATTCCGCGTTTGGACGCTTTGATGAACGACCGGCGATACCCGGTGGCATCGAGAAACGCCGTCGTTGCCCTGACCTCGATCGGGCGTGATGCCATTCCGGTCTTGGCGGCTCAACTTGCCAAAACCAACGCCCCGAACCGTCGTTTGGTGATCAGACAGTGCGCTTTGTATCCGGAGCTTGCCACCAATGTTGATTTCATTCTGCCGCAGCTTATCCGTTGTCTGGATGACCATGATCCGTGGATTCGCTTGCGAGCGGGCCAATCGCTGTCCCAGATTGCCCAGCGATTTCAACCTCAACCCGCCATCGTGGTCCCGGTCCTGATCCAATGCCTGCGCACAGGTTCGCGGGGTGTGCCGCGAATTTCGGCTATCCTCGGCCTCTACGAATATGGTGTTCAGGCGCGCGCGGCTGTGCCGATCCTGCTCCAAATGACTGCGGATCCTGACGAAAAAATTCGCAACCTGGTCACCAACACCTTGCTGAATATCGCCCCCGAGTCGATTGCCAACCCCGCGCCTCTGCGTTAAATAATTCGTGTTCATTCGTGTCTCGTGGTGGCAGTCCGCAAGGACCTAGGACTTGAGCCAGACGATGCGTTGCAGTTTTCCCTCCCGATACGCGCCGGGCAACCGCACCGGCTGGGAATAGGTGAACAGTTTTGGATCGCAGCCGAACGTCGTGAGCACGGCCTTCAACTGCTCTTCCATGCGTGGCGTGCGCGGCGCGTCAAACCATCCGTGCAGACTTTTGCCGGCGGTATCAATAAAGGCGTGCAGGTTGAAATGCAGCCGCTGGTTCAGAAATGCGAAGATGGCGCCCACTTCATCCTTCGGCAGCGTGTCGCTATCCACGACCATGAAGCGCGTCCCGTTGCAGTTGCGTTGCTGCGCTGGAAACTGCCCGGCTTGAACGACGAGCCGCAGGTGAAATTGCCCATTACCGGCACGATTCCCGAATCCCGACGCCAAAGGATGTGGCCCTTTGGAATCCACTCGATTTTGTGTCGCCAGCGTCATGGTCCTAAATCATAATTGCGATGGTCACCATTTTATACGGCGGCATTCACATTACAAAAACACGATGCTCCCAGAGAAACTACAGCAAATCATGAAGCAGGACGGGGTGGTTGCCATTGCCACCTTGGGGCCGGATGGACCGCACATGGTCAATACCTGGAATAGCTACCTGAAAATATCAGAAGATGGCCGGCTGTTTATCCCTGCCGGCTACATGCACAAGACGGAAGCTAATATTGCCCACAATCCAAACGTTTTGATAACCTTGGGGAGCAGCAAGGTGGAGGGGTTGCATGGATCGGGGGCCGGTTTCTTGATCAACGGCAAGGCGCAGTTCGTGATGTCCGGTCCGGATTATGATTTCATGAAAGCCAAGTTCAGTTGGCTGCGAGCCACCTTGGCCGTCACCATCGAAACAGCCACACAAACTTGGTGAAGCAGCTGCACTCATGAGCAAACTCGCCCCGTCTCAATCGCCGGCCAACCGCTTAAACCTCATCTCGACAAACTGCCGACGCCGACCTAAAGTCAAAATCATGAAACCGGATAGGCTACACCGGCCGAAGTCCATTGTTAGTTAGACCACTCTACGCCGTGAGCCAAAACGATCATCCGCTGATTCAGCAGCTTGAGAAACTTGTCAAGCAGGCGGCGATAGCCGGGCACGACAGACAGAAGCCGAAGTATTACAATCACCCTCACAGACAGTATGCCGACTTCAAAGATTTTGACACGGACAGGATGGCTGAGGATTATTCAGCGGAGTTTCCCACCATTCCGAAGGACGAAGTCCGGAGAGTAGTGATGCACGGAATATACTATTGGTGTTTGAGATGACAACTTGGCCTATTGTGAGCTTAAAGGTCACTGTGTTTGCCGAACCAGGCCAGCTTCTCTCAGCGACAGCGATGTCATTTCAGGCGTCGGCAAACTATTCGCGGCCATCCTCCTGGGGCTCCATTGATTTTCCTTAGAACCAACCCGCATGAATTCGATGGCATCGACCCTGGCTCGCCCATATTGAACAATTCAGCCTCCGGTCTGTCCATGCTCGTAGAGGAATATGATCCGGCAGAATTTCTTGAACGTGACACTACTGCTAGGTTTGGTTGGAGGTGGTCTTTATTCTCTCCGCCAGATGCCACCAACGCCTGATCACGACCGCCATGCATTCATGGCAGAACCCTTCTATGCCCCAGCTTGGGTGGTGCCCATGGAGTTCCAAGCCGATGAACCTGGTATCAAGCAGGCGGCCAAATCGGTTAGCCGCCCATATCCGCAGCCAATCAAGGCCGATACCCCGGTGCATCAAAACTCCCTGTTCCTTCGCCCAACCTATCCTCCTAAACCTGTTAGCTGAATCTTGGGCAGATGACCGGTTCACCAATGCCCCCCGCGACTTCCCTTGTGTAAATGCCTGTGTCACTTAGTCGCGAACTAGACGGCTTATTGCGTCGGCAGCTTCACGGCCCTGTGGCTGGCGCAGTTGGCTTTCCTTGCAGATGGTTCTCCAAGGCCTGGTTCACGGTTTGATAAAACTCGGATTTCAGCAGGGCCGGACTGTCTTCTCGGATGTGATAATTACATAGGATCTGACCCCGCTCCTGCACATCCAGCGTCAGGCAGAGCGTGTTTGTCCGCCGATCACGCGAAATGCTGTTGGCTTTTTCTGAGGCGTCTGCCCATAACTCCTCCGGCGCCAGACATTCTTGGGGAAAAGTGTAAACGGCGGTTGAAAAGTGCGGCGGGTGGCGCTCGAAAAGTGCCTCACCTTCCGAGCAAAGGGAACTGGATTTTCAGGTCTCCGTCAAGCTGTTGATTCCGCTTCGAGGTAGAAGCAGCAGGAGGGGGAGCTTCG
>CAIXPZ010000192.1 GCA_903921455.1 uncultured Verrucomicrobia subdivision 3 bacterium
AGTTGGGCGAAGACGGTGCGTCCTTCGTTCATAAGGTGAAATACCGCCGGTTGGCGGTGGAACTCCCTCGGAAAGTCGTCGCTGAATTGAAATCGAAAAATGACCGGACAGCAGTTTTATCCAGTTTTTAAAATAGTGAAATCGCTGTCATCAAAAACTAAACGGGACAGCAGTGACCCAAGATATTTGTCTATGTTGGCAACAACCACTTCACACCGTCAAAAAACCGCGAGCGGTTTCACCCTCATAGAACTGCTGGTGGTCATCGCCATCATCGCCATTCTCGCGGCCATGCTGCTGCCAGCCTTGTCGCAGGCCAAAAAGAAAGCTTACCAGGCAAATTGCTTGAGCCTCGAGAAACAGCTAGCCCTAGCCTGGCGCATGTATGCGGATGACAATGGCGACAAGGTGGTCGGTTTTGAAACCACCACGCTGAGCGCCTCCAACTGGCGCACGAGTCCGCAATATATCCAGCCCGCCGGTAACCTCACGACGCAGGCGGGCTATCTGCAAGCCACGGAGCAAGGCTACCGGCAGCCTTCAACCCTGTTTGGCGCGGTCATCAACGGACCGCTGTATCAATATGCTCCGAATCAGGATATCGTTCATTGTCCGGGCGATCTGCGCGGCTCACTGCCGGTCAATGCGGGATTTTCCTGGGCCAGCTATGCGGGCGTGCAATATGTCAATGCGGCGGCAGCGGGAACGGCTCTGGGCATCACCAAGTCTTCCCAGATCCTCCATGCCTCGGAGCGGTTTCTGTTCGTGGAAGAGTGCGATTCCCGCGGCGACAACGTCAATTCCTGGGCGATGAGCAATCCCAGCGGCGATAACCTGACCTGGGTGTTTTTGGATTCCCCGGCCAGTTTCCACGGAAGTTCCAGCACCTTCAATTTTGCCGACGGCCATGCCGAGGCGCGGCGTTGGGTGTCGCCGGCGGTGGTCGCCTATGCCTTAAGCATGGATACCGGCAAATATTCCGCCGGTTCAGCCGTCAGGAACGCCGCCAATGCCAACGCCGCCGCCGACCTGAACTGGCTTTCCAGCCGTTTTCCCACCCGGTTGAACCCTTGACCCATGACTGCGGGATTCACATCGCCGAAAGGGTGGCTGATAAAAAGCCTGTTTGCAGCTCTCGTGGCTGCGTGGGCGCTAAGTTTTACAGCTAGGGCACAAAGTCCGCCGGCTGAATTTTACACCAATCTTATCAGCGGCGGCACCACGTTGAACCTCTATTTCAAGCTGCACCCCAATCGCACCACCAACTTCACGGTCTATGTGCAAACCGGCGCCGGCACGTTTACCAACTTCACGCCGGACGTGTCGCGCACCTATCTCGGCTACGCCACCAACCGCTCCGATGTGCTCGCCTGCGCCACGTTGCTGCCCAACGGCCAGATCTGGGCGCGCGTCGTCTTAGGCAACAGCAACAGCTTGTCCTGGTATTTTCAGGACGGCACCACCACGGCTTCTTCCATCCGCGGCAGCCCGAATTTTACCGCGGTCTGGCCGACCACCCCGAACCTCGGTGCCGGCGGCGCGGGCACAAACATTTACGCGGCGCGCGCCGGAGTGGATGTGCGCTGGTCCTATCTCAACGCCTGCGGCGGCGACCTCAACACGGCGCTGCGCCATGTGGAGCAATCCGTCATGGCGGCCAATATTTACTATCTGCAAAATGCCGGCCTCTTGCACCGGCTGGAGCGAGTGATCATCCGCAGCGATCAAGCCAGCGATCCTTACGAGACGACCAGCAGTTCCCTGCTGACCGAAGAGCACAACCAGTGGAAATATACTTTGCCCGCCGCGCTGGGCGTCGGCATGCCGGATGTCTCGGTGCTGCCCAGTCCCGGCTATGGGGGCGGTGTGGCCTATTTGAGCACTGCCGGCACCTCGTCTGCCCAGGCGGTTACCGACGTGCGCAGTTTGGAATTTGACATCGTCTGGCGGCATGAAGTCGGCCACAACTGGGGCAGCGGCGACAACCAGGGCGGCAACGCCGAAGGCAGCACAATCATGAATGGGAACTCGGAAGGCCGGTTCGCCGGGCCGGAGCTTTACAAAATCGTCGCCTATCGCAACATCCGCACCAATCTGTTTGAAAATCTTGGCCGCTACGCCTTCCGGCTGCCGCCGCATGCCGCGCTGGATCTCGCCACCACCTCCGTCACCACGCCGGCAACGATTGATGTGCTGGATAACGATCACAGCGCCATCGGTTCGCCCATCACCATCAAGTCCTTTGACGCGGCTTCCGCCAACGGCGCAACCATCACCCGCTCCGCCGGCACGGGCGCGGGCGGACGCGACCAGCTGATTTACACGGCTAATCCGCAAGGCGGGTTGGGCATGGACCGGTTCGCCTATCAAATCCAGGACACCAATGGCATGACGATGACGGGCAATGTGTTTGTGCAGGTCACGCCGCCGGTGAGCGATCTCGCCGGCCATTGGCCGCTCGATGAAAATGCTGGTACCAGCGCGCACGACCTTTCCGGCAGTGGCAACAACGGCACGGTGCAGACCAACAACGCCTGGACGGACGGGGTTTTCGGGGGTGCGCTCAATTTTGATGGAGCGACGACCCAAGTCGCGCTGCCGGCGCTCAATCTGAATACCAACACGATGACCATCACCGCGTGGATCAAGCGCAATGGCCCCCAGGCTTCGATGGCTGGACTGGTCTTCAGTCGCGCCGGCAATACGGTTTCCGGGTTTAATTTCGGCACCGCCAACGAACTGCGCTACACTTGGAACGCCGCGTCCGCCACTTACAACTGGAGTTCCGGCCTGGTCGTGCCGGATGGCCAGTGGACGTTTGTCGCCCTCGTGGTGGACTCGGCCAAAGGGGTGGTCTACATGGATGACGGCAGCGGGCTAAAATCAGCGACCAATGTGGTCGCCAACGCGAATGAAGATTTTTCCGGCACGACTTACCTCGGGCAGGACTCGATTGGCGGGCGTTTGTATCGAGGTGTGATGGATGACGTCCACATTTTCCGGCGCTCGCTCAATGCGGCGGAGATCGCGGAGTTCGCCGCCGGCGGCGGAACCGCCTTTAATCCCACTCCGGCGCAAGGCGCGACGCTGGCGGCCGCGAGCGCCATGCTGGGCTGGCAGAATCCGCGCTACGCGCAATCGCAGCAGCTGTTCATCGGCACGAATTATTTTTCCGTCCGCAACGCGACCACGAGCTCGCCGGAGTATGCGGGCGCGTTTGCCGGGAGCCAGTTCAGCGCCGTGCCGGCCAGCGTCGGCACCTATTACTGGCGCGTGGATGAAGTCTACAACGGCCAGCCGGTCGCCGGGCCGGTGTGGTTTTTCTCGTTCACCCCCACCGTTCCTGCCGCGCAATGGCGGCTGAACGAATTGAGCGGCGCGATTGCCTATGATACCGCCGGCACCAACCTCGGGACTTACTTCAATGCCCCCACGCTGAACCAGCCGGGGGTTTTGATCGAGCCGACGAATCGCGCCGTGAAGTTCAACGGCAGCAATCAGAAAGTGGACGTGCCCTGCGCGCCGGTGTTCAGCGCCACGCCGCTGACGATCGAAGTCTGGTGCAAAGCCACGAATCTGGCGGCGGCGTATCGCTCGCCCGCCACGTGTCGCGATGACGTGCCGCCGCGCGGTTGGGCGTTTTACGCGGGCAGCGACACCAACTGGCAGTTCTGGTCCGGCACCGGCACCACGAATAGCTGGACGCAATTGGTGGGACCGGCGGTCGTGATCAATCAGTGGGTTCAATTGGTGGCCGTGCTGGACGGCAATTCCGAGCGGTTTTATGTCAATGGCGCGTTGGTGGACAGCGCCGATGGTGTTTATGCGCCCAATACCGTGCGGCCGCTCCGTATCGGCGCGGGTGCCACCGAGGGTGCCGGCAGCCAGTGGTTTCCCGGCCTGGTGGATGAGGTGACGCTCTACAACTCCGTCTGGTCGGATGCTGACGTGGCAGCCCATTACAACGCCCAGACCAATGAAGCCCCCGCGTTTGTGTTCGACCCGTTCACGAAGTCGTCCGCAGCCCCCGGCGTGACCTACGCCGATTCGCTGGCGGCAGACGCAACGGATCCAAATGCTGGCGATACGCTGACGTTCTCAAAAATGGCCGGTCCGGCGTGGCTGACCGTCGCCGCGGACGGCACCCTATCCGGCACGCCGGGAACCAACGACAGCGGCTTGAACAGTTTCAGCGTGCGGGTCACGGATTTTGGCGGGCTAACCAATACGGGCACGATGCTCATACCAATCGGCGCGGCGGTTTGGAACGGCGCGGGTGAGAACAGTCAATGGACCAACACCGCCAACTGGAACGGGCCCGCGCCGACGAATTCCCAGGCGCTCATTTTCCAGGGAATTGCGCGCCGGGTGAACACCAATAATGCGCTGGCGACCGCCGGTCAGATTGGCTTGAACAATGCCGGTTTTTCCATCGGTGGCAACCCACTGAACCTTGCGGGCGGAATTGTCAGTTATGGTCTCAACACTTGGAACGTCCCCGGCACGTTGACGACCCCGCAGACTTTTTGGAGCAGCGTCGGCATGCTGCTGTTCGGCGGCGCGCTCAATCTGAATGGCCAGGCCCTGACGGTGGATGGCACGGACGACATCCTGTTTGCGGGCGCACTGAGCGGTTCCGGCAGCATCCTCAAGCAGGGAACGGGAAACCTCATTGTCTCCGGAACGAACTCGCTGACCGCGACGGTGCGCGTGAATTCCGGCATGCTGCAAATCGGGAACGGCGGCGGCTCAGGCGACATCGGTACCGCGGCGGTCACCAACAACGGCGCGGTAAAGTTTTTCCGCACGAATAGTTTCCCGTTCGCGAATGTCATCAGCGGCTCCGGTTCGGTGGTGCAATCCGGTGCCGGCACGGTGACAGTGACCGGTTCCAATACCTATTCCGGCACCACCACCATCAGCGCGGGCACCCTCGCTTTGAGCGGCGGCGACAATCGGCTGCCGACGAACACCACCGTGATTTTTTCGGCGAATGCCACCTTCAACGTGGGAACCAACAGCCAGACCCTGTCGGCGGTGGACTTGTATGACAATGTCACGGCGGTGGTCACTGGCGCGGGCGGGACCTTGATGGCGAATGGAGCCGCCGACTTTCGCATTGGCGGCGTTATCAGCAGCGCAGCGCAAACCGTGGACATGTCCGGCCTAGCGAATTTCATCTTCAATCAGAGCGGCAAAGCCTTTGATGCGGGCGGCCAGACCGCGAATAATGTTGGCGCCTCTTCGGGCACCGTGACGCTGGCCACCAATAACATCATCACGGCGTCGGCATTTGGCGTGGCGGATGCCGGCGCTTATCCGGCCAATGCGAATACGGGAACCGTGAACCTTGGCCGTTCCAATGTGCTCAATGCCGGCACGATCACCATCGGCGGCGGCGGGGGTTGGGCGGGGACCGGCACGGTGAAGTTTCGCTCGGGCACGCCCAACCCGTCGCTGACCCTCCGGAACACCGCCGGCACGGGGCGCGCCACGGTCACAGTCGGATATGCAGCCACGTCAGATTATTCCAGCGCCTCCGGGACGGTTGATTTGACCAACGGCGTCAGCGGCACCAGCACCCTGGACGCGCAGGCGGGCACGATGACGATTGGCAAGCACGCCTATGCGAATGTGAATTATGATCGCGCCGCATCCGGCAACTTTGTGATGGGCGGCGGCACCTTGGATGTAACGACACTGGTGATCGGCCAAAAAAATTACAGCGGCGGTCGGACGGGAAGCAGCGCGACGGGCACCTTCTCCGTCAACGGCGGCATGGTGATTGCCAACACGCTCACCCTGGGCGACCAAGTCGGAAATAATGGCCCGAGTGTCAGTGGCACGTTTAATCTCAACGGCGGCGGCACGCTGCGCGCCCAGACCATCCAGCCCGGCGCCGGCACGGCCTCGCGCCCTTTCAATTGGAACAGCGGCACCATTCGCAACTATGATTCAGCGACCAACCTTACGATAACGAGCGGCCTGACGCTGGCGACGGCCGCCGGCGGCACGCACGACTTCAATATTGATGCCGCCCGCTCCGGCACCATTAACGCCATCATCGCCGGCGGCGGCGCGATAACCAAATCCGGCGCGGGCTCCGTCACCTTAACCGCGACGAACACTTACACCGGCCCCACGACTATCAACGCCGGCACGTTCGCGCTGGGCTCTGCCGGTTCCCTCTCCGCCAGTCCGATTATCACGGTTGCCGGCGGTGCGCTGTTCGATATTGCTTCCGCCAGCGGCTTTACGATTGGTGCGGCGCAAAAGCTTCAAGGCTTTGGCTCCGTGCGCGGCAGCCCGACCATCGCCGGCACGCTGGCGCCGGGTAGCGCTATCGGCACCCTGACCTTTAGCAATAATCTCACGCTCGCGGGCACGACCCTCATGGAAATCGCCCGCACCAACGGTGCCGCCACGAACGACCAGGCGGTCGTGGCCGGCACGGTGACTTACGGCGGATCGCTCGTGGTGACGAACCTCGGGATGGAGCCGTTACAATGGGGCGACACGTTTAAATTATTCAGCGCCGGTGTTCGCAATGGCAGTTTTTCCAGCACCAACCTGCCGCCGCTCACCTTGCCGTTGTATTGGACGAATCGGCTTGCGGCGGACGGAACCATCGCCGTCGCCACGACGGTCAATACGCTGCCGACCAATGTCGTGGTGGGCGCAAGCGGAACCAATCTCACCCTGTCTTGGCCCGCCGATTACACCGGGTGGCGCTTGCTGGTGCAAACGAATCCGCCGGGAACCGGGCTGGGCACCAACTGGTTCACCTGGCCCAATTCCACGAACGTGCACTCGGTCTCGGTTTCCGTCACCCCAACCAATGCGTCGGTATTTTTCAAACTGGTGTATCCCTGATGACGCTGCTGAATCATGATGCGGATGCCGGACGCTTGGCTGGCCGGGCGGCGAATTGACTCCCTGTTTAAATTATTCAAAATAGAATTAAACCCGTGAAGGTCCTGCGACCAAATTCAACCCTTTGTGTTTTCATGTTCGTTCTGGCCGCCGGCATCAGCCGCGCCCTGGATCTTGCCGCGCTCCCGTTGCTCCCGTCGCCCGCCCCGGGTGTTGATTGGCTGATAGATCCGACCCCCTTTCACGCGGAGGTTTATCGCACCCCCAATGCTGGCGAAGTTGCCCTCGACAACGGATTGATCCGCCGCGTTTTCCGGGTGACGCCCAATGCCGCCACCGTCGCGTTGGAAAATCTCATGACGGGTGAGAGCGAACTACGCTCGGTGCGACCGGAAGCGACGCTGACTTTGAACGGCCGGGAATTCCCCGTCGGCGGTTTGCAGGGCCAGCCCATCCATAACTATCTGCTCCCGGAATGGGTGGATCAATTGACCAACAATCCGGCCGCCTTCCGTTGCACCGGATGGGCCATGGGGCAGACCGAGCCGCGTTTTCCCTGGCGGCCGCGCCCTGAATGGCTGGCGAACCCAGCGCCGTGGCCGCCACCGGGCGTGGCGCTGACGTTTCATTATTCTGCGCCCCCGGCGCTTGGCCATGTCGCGGTGACCGTGCATTACGAATTGTTCGACGGCTTGCCGCTGATTTCCAAGTGGATCAAGGTGAGCAACGGCACGGCCACGACGCTGCGCTTGAATTCGTTCAAGTCCGAGGTGCTCGCGCTGGTTGAAACCGCGCCGAAGGTGGATACCGGCACGCCCCGCGAATGGCGCATTTACGGGGCGACGAATCCCCCCGCGCGCGGCCAGACCGAGGTGCCGCGCGAATTCATCGACCGCGTTGCGCAGTTGTTCGTCGTTACCGATTATGCAATGGGCGGCGACATGGAGGCGCAGAAAGACAATCCGGCGGTGCGCTGGGTTCACGATCCGCTTTATCGCACTGGCATCGGTTACTACGGTCAGTTCAAGCCGTGCCTGCTCGAATGCGCGCCGCCATTCGGTCCGGAACTGGATATCGCCCCCGGCGGCACCTGGGAATCCTTCCGCAGCTTCGAGTTGTTGCATGACAGCACGGAGCACGAGCGGCGCGGTCTGGCCGGGTGTCGGATGTGGCGGGCGGTTGCGCCGTGGACGCAGGAGAATCCGATTTACATGCACGGGCGCACCATCAAGCCGGAGGAGGTGAAACTGGCCGTGGATCAGTGCGCCGAAGTTGGATTTGAGATGAACATCCTGACGTTCGGGAGCGGCTTCAATGCCGAGAATACCAATGCCGACTACGTCGCGCGCATGAAAACCCTTGCCGATTACGCGGCGGCGAACCAGGTCGCGCTCGGCGGTTATGATTTGTTGGCCAGCCGCAGCGTGCCGGTTGCGGCGCAGGCGATCAGCCAGCTAACCGGCCAGCCGGCCGGCCGTAAAGATGGCGCGCGGTTTGGCGCGACGCCGTGTCTGGCGACCGATTGGGGCGCGGCGCATGTCCGGCGCATCGAGGCGTTGTTCACGTCGGCAGGACTGACGGTTCTGGAAAATGATGGCTCCTATCCCGGTGACTGTTGCGCGGCGACCAATCATAGCGGGCACGCCGGTTTTGCCGATTCCCAATGGCGGCAGTGGGAGGCCATCCGCGACTTATATCGCTGGTGCCGGGGCGAAGGCATTTATCTGACCGTGCCGGACTGGCATTTTCTTAACGGCTCCAGCAAGACGGCGATGGGCTATGTCGAAAACAACTGGTCGCTGCCGCGCGCCGAGCAGGAAATCATCGAGCGGCAGAATATTTACGACGGCACCTGGGATAAAACGCCGAGCATGGGCTGGATGTTTGTGCCGCTGACCGAATATCACGGCGGCGGCGCGGCGGCCACCATCGAACCGCTCAAGGATCATCTGGAACATTACGAAACCCGGCTGGCCGACCTCTTCGGCGCGGGCGTCATGGCGGCCTACCGCGGGCCGCGACTCTTTGACACCGAGGAGACGAAGGCGGTGGTCAAGCGCTGGGTCGATTTCTACAAGCAGCACCGTGCGATTCTTGATTCGGATATCATTCACCTGCGCCGGCCGGACGGACGCGATTGGGACGGCCTGCTTCACGTGAATCCGCACTTGGCCACGCGCGGGCTGGCGATGCTTTACAATCCGCTTGCACAGGCGATTCACCGCACCATCACGCTGCCGCTTTACTACACCGGACTTAACGGTCAGGCTCGTGTGCGGGTCGGTGATGGTGACTGGCAAACTGTGCGACTGGATGCCCGCCAGCGCGCGTTCATGGAGGTCACCGTTCCCGCCCGCGGTCGCATTGCCGTGACCATCGCCGCCCCTTGATATTTTTATGAAACGCCGCTTGCCACTCCTATTGAAACGCCACGCTGTTCGGGCGTGCGCCGCCCTGGTTGCCGCCGTGCTCGCCGCGCCGCTGTCGCCGGCCTTTGGCGACCAGACCAATGTCACCGCCGACCTCTCCAAAAGCCTTGGTGAAATCTCCCGCACCGACCATCGCGAATACACCCGTCGCACCGATGCGACGATGGAGCACTGGCGCGCGGATCGCTTCGGCATCATGATCCATTGGGGCGTCTATGCCATCCCCGGCGGCTGGTGGAACGGCAAGGAAGTGCGCGGCGCCGCGGAATGGATCAAGGCTTTTGCCAGGATTCCGCAGGCGGACTACGACGCGCTGCTGCCGCAGTTCAACCCGACGAACTATAATCCGCAGGCCTGGGCAAAATTGTTCAAGGCCACGGGCGCCAAATACGTCGTCATCACCACCAAGCACCATGACGGCTTCTGCCTGTGGGACTCCCAATATACCGACTATGACATCGGCGGCACGCCTTACAAAAAGGACGTGCTCAAGCCGCTCGCGGAAGCCTTGCGCGCCGAGGGCATCGACGTGGGCTTTTACTATTCGATCATCGACTGGCACCATCCCGATTACCGCGCCGCGCTGAAGACCGATGAGGACCGGGCGGCCTATGCACGTTACCTGAAATACATGAAGGACCAGCTCAAGGAACTGCTCACCGGATTCGGCCCGGTGATGACGCTGTGGTTCGACGGGCGCTGGGATCCGGCTTACAAAACCAATCCGCAAATCGGCAAGGATCTCGAAGCCTACTGCCGCAGTCTGTCGCCGGGGCTGGTGCTCGGCGACCGCGTGCGCGCCTATGATTCCGTGGCGGACTATGATTCCGGCTTTGAACGCCGCCTGCCCAAGACCCAGCCCGAAACGGATTGGGAAGCCTGCATGACCATGACCGAAAATGCCTGGGGCTATCATGCCACGTGGTCCGGCAACGGCTGGAAAACCCCCGCTTACCTGTGCGAACTCCTCACCCGCTGCTCGGCGATGGACGGCAATTTCCTGGTGAACCTCGGCCCGCGCCCGGATGGCACCATTCGCCCCGAGGAAACCGACCGCCTGAACGCCATCGGCCAGTGGATGGATGTCAACGGCTCCGCCATCTACGGCACCACCCGCGCCGGCCTCGCCGTGCCGGACGGTTGTTACGCCACGCGCAAGGGCGATGAGGTTTTTCTCTTTGTCTACCGCTGGCCGGACACCGACAAGCTCAAGCTCGCCGGCTGGAACATCCTCGCCGCCAGCCGCCGCTCGGCCCGGGGGCTGGTGCCGGTGAAGATCGAAAACGGCGACACCCTCGCCAACCTGCCGCCGGTGCCGCCGGACAACATTGCCACCGTTTTTAATCTCAAACTGAAATGAACACACGTCATTGGCTGGCCGCTCTTCTCATCGCGACGGCAACAACCTGCCTGGCCGGGGAAATGCCGGCGCCGACCTCCCCCTGGCCGCACACCGAATTTCTCGACCAGGGCTGGCTCTACTTGGCGGACGACTCCGCGGGGATACCCGCCGCGCCGGAAGCATCCTGGGAAACCGTCTCCCTGCCCCACACCTGGAACGCCCGGGACACGCTCGAACGCAAGGATTACCGGCGCGGCGCGTCCTGGTATCGGCGCAGCTTGATCTTCACCGCCGGGGAATTGCAGCAGCGCTGGTTTCTCCGGTTCGGCGCGGCGGGTCAGGAGGCCGCAGTGTTTGTGAACGGCCAGCTGGCCGGCCAGCATCTGGGCGCCTACAGCGCCTTCACTCTGGAACTGGGCCAGCGGGTTCACCCCGGCACGAATGTGGTGGACGTGCGCGTCAGCAACGGCACCAATAAATTCATCGTCCCGGTCAACGACTCCCTGTTCAACCTCTATGGCGGCCTGTATCGCCGCGTGCAATTGATCCCGGCCCCGCCCGTATGCTTGAGCCGCGCCACCCTCGGCGGCCCCGGCCTCCGCGTCTGGTCGAACCAAGTGACCACCAACACGGCGGATGTCCAGGTCCGGGCCGAAATTGATTTCGGCGGCAACGCGCCCTCGCCCTTCACCCTGCAAGCCGAATTGGCGGATGCCCGCGGCCGGATTGTCGCCACCGGACAGTCGACGAACCCCTGCTTCGCATTGTCCCCCGTCGCCGCCCCCGCGCTCTGGACGCCGGAGACGCCGTCGCTTTACACGCTCACCGTCCATCTGCTGCGCGCCGGCCGGGAAGTGGACCGCGCCACCGTGCGCCACGGGTTTCGCTCGTTCGCGTTCACCGCCGACCGGGGCTTTTTCCTGAACGGCCAACCCTATAAGTTACACGGCGTATGCCGGCATCAGGACGTTCAGGGCGTGGGCAGCGCCGTCAGCAGCCGCCAGCATTTCCAGGATGTGAGCCTCATGAAAGAGCTGGGCGCCAACTGGCTGCGGCTCGCCCATTACCAGCAGGACGATTACGTCCTGCAACTCTGCGACGAACTCGGCGTGCTCGTCTGGGAGGAGGTTCCCTATGTCCGCGCCACCACCTTGGATCGCCAGTTTGAACACAATCTCCGGGGCCAGATGCAGGAGATGATCGCCCAGCACTTCAACCATCCCGCCATCGTCGTCTGGGGCATGGGCAACGAAATCTTCTTCAAGAAAGGCGACGACGGCCGCGCCCGCGAATTTGGCCTGCTCGAGCGGCTCAACCAATTCGTCCGCGCCGAAGACCCTGGCCGCCGGACCGGCATTGTCAGCGGCGACGCCAACACTTACTCCGACCTCAAAGTGATGACCATCCCCGACGTGATCGGCTACAACCTCTACCTGGGTTGGTATGGCGGCACCGTGGATCAATTGACCGCCCGGCTCGAAGACTTGCACCGGCGCAATCCCGACAAGCCGATGCTCGTGACGGAATTTGGCGCCGGCTGCGATCCCGCCATGCACGCCGCCCAGCCCAAGGCCTTTGACATGAGCCAGGAATATCAGGTCTATTTCCTGAAATCCTATCTCGATCAACTGGACGCCCTGCCCTGGCTCTGCGGCTACAACTGGTGGAACTTTGCCGACTTCAGCTGGGCCAAAAGCGCCAATCCCCCCCTGCTCAACAACAAAGGCCTGCTCACCTTCGACCGCCAGAAGAAAGACAGCTTCAACTACCTGAAAGCGCGCTGGACCAGCCCCCGCCTCAAGCCTTGAGCAGAATATCTGCGTTCGGAGTTCCGCAAGGTGGCCCTGGTGGCCCGCCGCAAGGCGTCATGTCGCGCTGCGACTGGACCTGAGCGCGCAGCGGTCACTTTGTGGGATGAACATGGAGTTAAACACTTCCCTCGCCTGACGCTCCGCTCGGCATCGGCCACGGTCGCAGCGCGACCCTGGCCACCGGACGTGTGAATCCGCGCGCCAGCGTCTTGGACTGCGGCGGCCATCCGCCGCTTTTCCCCCGTCAACCCGCCACCGTCAGGGACGCCAGCGGATCGCAGCCGGACTCGCGCGCGTAAATCCCCACCGGACCCGTCCTGCCGGTCTTGCTGCCGGTCCACGCGAAGGTGAAGGCGGCCAATAAATACATCCGCCGCTAAAGCAGTGGTTCGGTTCCAAATTATGCTCTGGTCTGGTTTTCGGTGTCTGATAATTTCCGAGCATGCATTGCCGCTTAATCTTCTCCCTGTGCGTCGCGGTGTCCTTGTTCCGTGCGTTCACCGCGTTTGCCGGCGAGGCCGTGCGCGCCGACACGCGGCTGGATTCCGGTTGGCAGTTCAATCAAGGCGAAGTCGCCGGCGCGGAGCAATCTGATTTCAACGCCGCCGGCTGGCCGTCGGTTTCCCTGCCGCATTGCTGGGGCGCGGAGGCTGCACAGAAGGGCGAAAAATTTTATAGCGGCCCCGGCTGGTATCGGCGCGAACTTGAGGCCACCCCGCAAGCCGGCAAAAGATTCTTCCTGCGCTTCGAGGCCGCGACTCTCGTGGCCGATGTTTATTTGAACGGCCAACTGCTCGGCTCCCATCGCGGCGGCTTCGGCGCGTTCTGTTTTGAAATCACCACCAACTTGTCCGCGGGCGGCAAGAATCTGCTGGCCGTGCGCGTGAGCAACGAGAAGTTCCCCGACATCGCGCCGCTGGCCGGCGATTTCTCCGTCTATGGCGGACTGTATCGTCCGGTGCACCTGATTGAGACGGCGGCGGAAAACATTTCGCTGACGGATCACGGTTCGCCCGGCGTCGCGTGGTCGCAGACGAGCGTGACGGATACGCAGGCGGTGCTGGACGTGACGGCGCATATTTCCAACGGCACAAAAAATAAGATTCCGCTCCAGCTCGTCGCCAGCGTCGTGGATGCGGCTGGGAAAATCATTTCCCGCACCGAACAGTCCTTCACGCTCGCGCCGCGCGACACCGCGCCGTATTTCCTGCGCGTCACCGTGCCGCAGCCGCATTTGTGGAACGGGCGCCAGGACCCTTACCTTTACTCGGCCGTCGTCGAGTTGCGAACGACGAACGACGTGGCCGTGGACCGCGTCGAGCAGCCGCTGGGCCTGCGCTATTATTCGGTTGATCCCGACCGGGGATTTTTCCTGAACGGCCAGCCGTATCACTTGCACGGCGTGAACCGACATCAGGACTACATGAACGAAGGCTGGGCGATCACCGAGGACAACATGGACGAGGACATTGCGCTGCTCAAGGAACTCGGCGCGACGGTCGTCCGCTGCTGCCACTACCAGCATAGCGATTATTTTTACAGCCGGTGCGACCAGGCGGGCATTCTCGTCTGGGCGGAACTGCCGCAGGTCAACCTCATCCGCAATAATCCGCCGGAGTTCGCCAGCACCTCGCGCAGCCAGTGGCTCGACCTCATCCGGCAAAGCGTCAACCACCCGGCGATTTTCGCGTGGAGCCTGTTCAACGAAGTCCGCGGCGGCGATGACCCGCATCGCGAGCTGCAGGATTTGGCCGCGCTCGCCCATGGGGAAGACCCCACGCGGCCCGTCATCGCCGCCACTTGCACGACCGACCGGCCGGCGATGAACAAAATCCCCGACCTGCTTGGCTGGAACATCTATCCCGGCTGGTATAGTGGGAAGAAGGAGGATTACGGCCGCCAACTGGACGCGCTGCGCGACACCAGCAGGCACGGCGGTTTTTGCCTGAGCGAATACGGCGCGGGCGCCAACACCGCGCAGCACGAGCAGCCTCCCCGGCAGCCCAAGACCACCGGCCAGTGGCATCCCGAAGAGTGGCAGGCGGAAGTCCATGAAGCCGCGTGGGCCGCCATCAAGGCGCGGCCGTTCGTCTGGGGCAGTTTCGTCTGGTGCATGTTCGACTTCGCCGTGGACACGCGGCACGAGGGCGGCCAGCCGGGACTCAATGACAAGGGCCTCGTCACGCGCGACCGCCAGACCAAGAAGGACGCGTTTTATTTCTACCAGGCCAACTGGTCGGACGCGCCGGTGCTGCATATCAACAGCTCACGCTTCACCGAACGCACCAACGCCGTGACCGACGTAAAAATCTATTCCAACGCCAAGACGGCCGAGCTGTTCGTCAACGGCGCTTCCCAAGGCGCGCGCGACAACGATGGCAACGCCGTCTTCGTCTGGAAGGCAGTGAAGCTCGCGCCCGGTGAAAACCGCATCGAAGCCAAAGCCGAACGCGCCGGCCAGACGCTGACCGACAGTTGCGCCTGGAAACTGGAGTGAAAGGCCGGGGCACACCATCCCCCGCCCGCATAGGCATTGGCAAACACACATCCCTCACGCGCCAACCGGTCAATGTGAGGAGTGGAGAAGTTCTTCTGACCGAAACAGCTCAGGTCACCGTAAGCCGCATCATCGGCGAGGATCAAGATGATGTTGGGCGGGCTGGCGGGTGTCGCTGCCGCCGACCCCATGATGGCACCAACCAGCAGAATGGAAAAAAGGAAGGACTTCATGTTGATGAATTAAATCGCCAATTTTGATTCGGATGAAAAGGTTTTAGACCAAGGGAATCGCACCCCTGTTTATCATCGGCTCACCGGCAGCAGGCGGATTTCCTGTAAACACATGCCGTAGCGACTGCCAGGCGGGTTGGACTGAATCTTCATGCCATTCCAATCTGGCGCGAAGTTGGCGGCATAGCAAAGCCACAGCGTCCGTCCGTCCGCGCTGATGAACTTGGACGGGAGGTTCATGAAATAGGCCTGCTCGCCAAAGTGGTGGAGATATTGCACCCGCTGGAACGGCCCGGTGATGCGGTCGGATTCGAGAATGTAGCTGTTGAAGTAGCCGGTGGTATTGCCGCCATCGGTCACGCACATCAGGTATTTCTTCAGCGGCGCGTTATAGGTCATCGTCACGCAGCCCATGTTGTCGCGCCAGGCGGCGATGGGCTTGGCGGCGGACAACTTCCGGGCCCAGCGCGGTTTGCCGAAAAATCCGTATCCGGCAAAGAACTCATATTTCGACGCGTCGTTCATGTTGGTGATGCCGGGGGTGACGCGCAGCAGGTAAATCTCGTCACCGGTGATCCAACTGTTGTAGGCGAACCGCCGGTTCGTGCCGTCCTGCGCGCCGTGCGCCACGAGATAGGCCTTGCCGTCGGGCGAATGCTCCAGGTTTTTCCCGAGGTCCACGAAATGCGGCGACCCGATCTTCACCGGCTCGCCGTGGAGCGCGGATTCGCCGAATAACGGCTGATCCGGCGTGCAGGGCGTCTGCGTCCATGTCTTGCCGAAATTGGTTGAGTAACGGAAGCCGACGAACGGCCCGAGCCACGGCCAATTGTAATTGGTGCCTTCATACTTCACGTCCCCCGGATGCAAACAATAGGTGCCGTAATACCAGACGCCATTGAAGACAAGACTGCCGCACGGATAGCGTCCGCCATAAGGCGACGGGCTGGATTTGAAAACGCCCTGATTGGCGAACTCGAGTTTCAGCGGGTCGCTGCCGAGAATCGTCGCGTAGCCCGTGGCGGAATTCTTGCCGCCGGAACCCGAACGAAGGCCATTGACGCTGCCATCCGTCCACGGCGAATACAGATTATCGTCCGCAGCCCACGACGGATACCAGGTGTCGGCCTCGGTGTATTCGGCGTGCCGCCCCGTGAATTCGATGCCCGTCAGGGTGCCGGAAGCCATGAATGGACAATTCGTCGGCACCGCCGACGGCCATCGGAAACCGCCCGTAGCCGGGGCACCGGCAAATTGCTGTGAGACACCGGCGGTCTGATCAGCGGCCAGAAACAACCAACCCAGAAGGACGACGAAGCGGATCGGCCGGAGGAGAGTGAACATCATAGTCATTGGATGCGGGTGGTTTAAACTCATTCGCCCGCCTTGCCAAGCCGTTTTCAAGTCCGATTCGGTCTAAACCACTTCCACTGTCAACGTCGCCAGCGGATCACAGCCGGACTCGCGCGTGTAAGTCCCCACCGGATCTGTCCCGCCCGTCTTGCTGCCGGTCCAGACATTGACGACCGCGTTGGTCACGAACATCGTCGCCTCGATGACCAGCATCCACTGGTTTGCCCCGACGTCGAAGTAGAGGCGCGACGACGCGCCCGCGAGGATTTGTGACGGGTCATCATTGCAGAGATGCGCCCAGCCGGAACCGAAGTTGAACCAGTAACCGTTCTTCAAGCCGGGCGCCGAACCGGGTTTGAGATACGCGCTCCAGAACAGCGGGCCGCTGCCGGCATAGCGGTTCAAGTCGCGGTAAAACGTCCCGTCCCATGTCACGCCCGCGCGCACACCGCCGTCCCAGAGCGCTGCTTGCGAAGTATTCGTTTTTCCCGAAGGCCAGACGCATTGCCTTGACCATTTGCACAGTTGTCTTTGCGGTCATCTCTTGCTGGATTTCGGTAGAGTTTACATGGTGATGACAATGTTTCCGCCTAAACCGAAGCCAGGCGTCAAAGAGAGCGAGCTGGTTTAAACCTTTCCGTTTCCAACCCAGCTGGTCCGGTCGCAGAACAGCCGGCAGGGCGTGATGCCGGTATAGCTGGCGATGGCTCTGTGACATTAGCCCAGCCATTTATGGCTGGGTTCACGGTTCGGATACCAGACCAGTCCCGTCAGGGACGAAAGAAACCTTCGGCCGTCCCTCCGGGACTTTTCCCGCTCCGCTCCCCCCTCAACCCAGCCTTGAAAGGCTGGGCTATTATCTTTCAACCTGATCTTTCTTCGAAAACGTGGACAAGTAAAGCGGAGTGGTTGGTTAATGTTTAACTGAACTGGTTTTCAAAATCCACAGGAGATTGATAACCCAAGGCGCTGTGGAACCGCCGTGTGTTATAAAAGCCCTCGATATAAACGAAGACTTGTTGTTTGGCTTGCGCTTTGGTGGCGGGGATTCCGTCCTCGAAAGCTTCGGTTTTGAGGGTGGCGAAAAACGATTCGGCCATGGCGTTGTCATAACAGTTGCCTTTGCGGCTCATGCTGGCCGTGATTTTATAATTGGCCAGAAGCGTAATTCGACAGCCTTGAAGATTTCGGCGGCGATACCATTCGTATTGGCCTCGCCCATTCTTTATGTGGCGACTAGGATGTTTTGGATTTGGATATCCTACTGGTTGCTCGGAAACAGATGAGAGTTTATGACGCTGCCTAACCCGATTAGATGAGCAGGCAGACCATGGCGCCAAGCGGCGTCGGGTAACGTCTGCTGATGAAACCCAACACCTCCCTCGCTCCCACTTCCATGCCCGCTGCGGTCAGCGGAGAAAATCCCGTTGCAGGCGCGTCATCAGGTCGTTGACGGCCAGCATCAATTCGCCGTGCCGCTCGGCGCCGGCCTCGTCCGCCAGGTCAATCGGCGCGCTCATCGCCTCGGCATACCGGTGCGTCAGCGCCATCCGCTCGTCGCGCTGGCCGAGCGACCGCAGGAGGCCGCGCACTGTTTCGACCTGGGCTTTGGCAGCGGTAATCTTCTTCAGCGCGGCGCTTGCCGTCACTTCCCCGGACTCAACGCGCTTTAGCAAACCGCATTCAAATAACTGGCATCGCTTCGGCCGGTCGGCGTAGATGCCGCAGAACTTGCCGTCATAGGCGGCGCAGGGCTGGGCGAAGGCGGTGATGAATTTGGTTTTCTTGAGCAGCGTCAGCCCCAGCCGGCTCAGGCGCGCCGGGTTGTCGCTGGCGCGCAGTTCCACGTCCGCGAACAGCGTGCTGTCGCAGCACAGACCGCACTGCGGACAGAGTTGGTCAATGCCGCCGCTGGGAGAATTGGAAATTTTAGTATTCACGCTCGCCCTCATCCTAGCCTTCTCCCCCGGGGAGAAGGAACTACCATTGTATACCCTTGGGTTTGCGAATGAACGTCTGACCAATCCAGCCGCAGCCCAGCGCAGGAGACGGAAACCCGTTCTCCCTCTCCTGCGGACAGGAGCGGGCCGGGGTGAGGGCAAATGTGAAACAAACTTTCATCGCCAGAAATGTTTGGGATACTTCCGCGCCAGCTCGGATTTGATCTTCGGATAATGTTCCCGCCAGAAGCTGGCCAGATCCTGCGTCACCTGGATCGGCTTCATGCCGGGCGTGAGAATATGCACCGTGACCGGCACGCGGCCCAGCGCAATCTTCGGCGTCTGGTTCACGTCGTAAAGCTCCTGGATGCGCAGCGAGATGAACGGTGCCCTGCCCGGCTCGTAATTCACCTTGGGCGTGCGGCCGTTCGGCAGCGTGAGCCGCTCGGGCGCGTGCTTGTCCAGCAATTCGCGCTGCGTGTGCGAGAGCCACGAGGTGACGATGGGTTTCACCTCGCGCTCCTTGATGTCCTTGTAGCTCACCGCGCCGTGGCACAGCTGCTCGATGATGGCTTTCTTGTCATCGTCCGTGATGGCCGGCAACTGCAGGTCGGCGCATTCCTTGCACAAGAGGTTCAGCCGCGCCAGCCATTGCTCGACGTGATGATCCCAGTTCGGCAACAGCAAGCGGCCGGCAATGATTTCATCCGCCAGCAGGCGCGCCGCCGCTTCGGCGGGCGGCGGGTCGATGCGTTTCGCCGTCAGCGCCAGGTCGCGGAAGCGCAACAGCTCGGCGGCCAGCACGCGCTTCTCGCGCGCATCGAACTGCACATGGACATCGCTCTGGATGTCGTCGGGGAATAATTCCTTCAGCCACTCCACCTCGATCGCCGTGGCGAGCGAGAGGATGGTGTTCACCTCTTTGTCCCGGCCCTCGATCTCGCGGATTTCCGCCGCGACGAACAGCGGGCTTTGCTGCACGGCGCTTTCGCGCGCGAGCACGCCGCGCCGCCCATGCACCAACTCGCAGCGCAAAGTTCCCTGATCCATCCGCCGCGTCACGCGGTCGCTGAAGCCGATGAGGATGCACTTCTGCAGGTTCTCGTCCTTCATCTCGTGCGGGCGCGTGTCGAGGCCCTCGTCCTTGGCGATGCGGAGAAACTGGTCAAACAGCGGCCCGACCTGCTTCGCGGTGACGGCGTGGATGCCCAGCTTGCGGCAGGCGTCCAGGCGGAACTGCTGGTTGAAGGCAAAGCTCCACGCGCGCATGAGAATCCAGAAGTCCGACGACGACTTCTCGCCGAGCAAATCCTCGCGGGCGGTGTCCACTTCCTTGCCGCAGTTGCGCAGCAGCAAGTCCCGGCCCTGGGTCAGCGCCGCGACGAGGCAGGCTTGATACACGCAGCCGTATTCCTGCGCCGCGAGCAGCATGCGCGCGTAACGCGGGTGCAGCGGAAACGCCAGCATCTTGCGGCCGACGGGAGTGATTTTGTTCTCGTGGATCGCCCCCAGGTCCGCCAGCAACTCCTCGGCGTGCGACAACGAGATTTCATCAGGCTTTTCCAGCCAGCGGAATTGGCGCAAGTCCTCGACGCCCGAGGCTTTCAACGTCAGCACGACTTCGGATAAATCGAGGCGCTTGATCTCCGGCAATTCCTGCGGCGCGCGATGCGAATGTTCCTCGCGCGACCACAAGCGCATGCACACGCCCGGCGCGGTGCGGCCCGCGCGACCCGCGCGCTGGTCGGTGGACGACTGGGAAATCTTGTCGATGAGCAGCGTGTTGATGCCGCGGTTGGCGTCGTAGCGCGCCACGCGGGCGAGGCCGGAATCGATCACCAGCCGCACGCCGTCAATCGTGATCGAGGTTTCGGCGACATTCGTGGCGACGACGACTTTCCGCCGGTCGTAGCGCGCCACGGCGGCATCCTGATCGCGCGGCGGCAGTTCGCCGTGCAATGGCAGCAGGATAAACCCCTTCGCCTCGCTGGTGTGGCGGATGGCCTCGATGGTCTGTGAAATCTCAAAACCGCCCGGCATGAAGACGAGCACGTCGCCCTCGCCGCCGCCGTGGACGTAGCGGCTGAAGGCATCCGCCGCCTGTTCCCACACAGGGCGCTTGTCGGCGTAGGCCGGCAGCTCGGCATATTCGTATTCCACCGGAAACATCCGGCCCTCGGAGGCGAGAACGGCGCACGGCGAAAGATATTTTTCCAATTCGCCGGCGTTCAAGGTGGCGGACATCACCGCGAGCAGGAGGTCGGGGCGAAACTTTTCCTGCTGCTCGAGCGCCTGGGCCAGCGTGATATCGCCGTAAAGGTGGCGCTCGTGAAATTCATCGAACAGGATCGCCGTGACGCCGCGCAGCTGGGGATCGTCGATCATCTGCCGCAGCAGCACGCCTTCGGTCACGAAGCGGATTTTGGTCCTGGCGGACGTGACGTTCTCGAAGCGGATCTGGTAGCCGACTTCATCCCCCAGTTTGACGCCGAGTTCCTGCGCGACGCGCGCGGCCAGCAGACGCGCGGCGAGCCGGCGCGGCTGCAGGACGACCACCTGGCCATTGCCGAGCAAGCCGTGCTTGAGCAGCATCTGCGGCACCTGCGTGGATTTGCCGGAGCCGGTCGGCGCGGAGAGAATGAGGCGCTTGTCGTGTTGCAAGCGCGCGACGATGTCGCGCTCGATTTCGTAGATGGGCAGACGGTCAGCCATGGAGTAGAAAGGATAGATGAACCGACTGCCGGACTGAATATTTTCCGGCGATGCGATTTAGCTGACGGCCAACTCCGCCGCGCGGACGGTGTTTTGCAACAGCATGGCGATGGTCATCGGGCCGACGCCGCCGGGATTGGGCGTGATCTTGCCGGCAATGGGCTGGACGTTCGCATAATCCACGTCGCCGACCAGTTTGGTGCCGGTCTTGGAAGTTGCGTCCGGCACGCGGTTCACGCCCACGTCCATGATGACGGCGCCGGGCTTGACCATGTCGGCCTTCACAAATTCAGCCACACCGATGGCCGCAATGATGATGTCGGCGCGGCGGCAATGCGCCTTGATGTCGCGGGTCGCCGAGTGGCAGATGGTGACAGTGGCGTTGGCGTGCTTGCCCTTTTGACAGAGCATCGCGGTCATCGGCTTGCCGACGATGTTGCCGCGGCCGAGCACGACGACTTCTGCCCCCTCAGTCTTGACGCCGGAACGGATGAGCAACTCGACGACGCCGGCGGGCGTGCAGGGTTTGAAGCCGGTCTCGTCGCCCAGCATAAGCTTGCCGACGTTGACGGGATGAAAGCCGTCCACATCCTTCGTCGGCAGCACGGTGGAGAAAACGACCGACTCACGGATCTGTTTGGGCAGCGGCGCCTGCACCAGGATGCCGTGCAGATGCGCGGCGGCATTCAGCTTGCCGATCAGCGCCAGCAGTTCCGCCTCGGAAGTGTTTTGCGGCAGGACATGCGTTTCGGAAACGATCCCAAGTTCGGCGCAGGCCTTTTCCTTGCGACCAACATAGACCTTGGACGCCGGGTCTTCACCGACACGCACAAAGGCGAGGCCGGGCACCACGCCGCGTTGTTTCAAGGCCGCAACGCGCGCGGTGAGTTCCTGCTGGATCTGCGCCGCGATGGCGCGACCATCAACGACGTTGTTGGGGCTTGCTGCCACGAGTGGTCTGTTCACTGCCACGGGGACTGGCCACCCGGTTCTGGATCGCGGGCAGGTTGGTGTCGAGCACGTAAATTTTCTGGATGGTCAGCACCGGCGTCGCCGCCCAGCGGGCAGAAATGCCTTCCTCGCCCGTGACAATGATCTTGAAATTATGGTAGCGGCCGAGATCCAGATTGGTGCTGGTGGAGTTAAGGTAGTTGATGGCATTGCCGCTGTCCCAATCGTAAAGCTCATAGGCGGTCGGGGCCACGATGCTGACGGAGGAACGGACATAGCCTTCGTGCGTGACCACGCGCGGCGGCGGCGGCGGAAGATTGGTTTCAACCACAGTCGTGGGTGCGTTGGTATCGGCAACCGCCGGAGTGTTAGCGGCAGCCGCAGCGGGCGGCGTGGCGGCGGCAACCGGGGCCGCGCCGGGCTGCGTCACAATGGGCGGCGCTTCCGTGACCGTGCTGGCCGTGGGGGGCGGCGTGACGACCGCGGGCGTGTTTTCCACCAAGGCGGGAGTGGCGTTGGTCGGCACCACCACCGGCGCGGGTTCCTGCTTCAAATACATGGCCGAAACGAATGCGAAGGCGTTCGCGGGCGTCTCGATCTGCGCCCAGTCACCTTTGGTGGTGAGTTCGTTGACGGCGGCGCCTTTTTCAATCAGGCCCAGCACGCTGTAATTTTCACCGGGACCGGCGCGGAGATTGAGTTTCTTGGCGGAAACGATCTTGTTCGTTGCATCCACGAACCTGGTGTTGACCCAGACCTTGGTGCCGGAAGGCAGCGAAATCTTGGCCCACTGCGCCGGTTCATCGGCGGCGTGCTTATCGAGGCTGATCTGGGCAATCACGTTGACGGTGTCACCCGCCTTCAGGTGACCGACGACTTCACCTTTCAAACCGGCCTGCCCGCGGACATTCAGGTTCGCGGACGTGACCGTCGCCGGACCGGCGACGAGCGCGACGGACGGCTCGACAATCTTTTTGACGGCCTTCTTCTTGTGCACCACCGGGGCCGTTTTCTTTTTGGCGGGCGCCACCGTGTTCGTGCTTGGCACCACGGCGGCGGCCGGGGCGGCCGTCAGGGTGGCCGGAGCGGGAATTTCCGGCAGCTTGTTCGTGTTCACCTGCGCCACCGCCGTCGTGGCCAGCATCGTTCCCAAAACCAACCAGCAGTTCGTTTTCATAAATCAGTAGTCAAAGTTTTAATTTCCACCGCGTTCAGCGTCCGCCATTTGCCCGGCTTCAATTCGCCGAGCCGGATTTTTCCGATCTGCGTGCGCTGCAATTTTTTCACCGTGATCGCCTGCGACTCAAACAGCCGCCGCACCTCGCGGTTCTTGCCTTCGCCCAGTTCCAGTTCCACGATGCACTTGGCCCGTGAGCCGGAAACGATCCTGGCGGCAAGCGCCTTCAATTTTTCACCCTCGTGAAAAATACCGCGCTTGAATAATTCCAACATCGCCGGCGTCACTTCGCCTTCGACGCTCACCAGATATTTCTTGCGGATGCCGTAGCGCGGGTGCGTCAGTCGCAGCGCAAATTGTCCATCATTGGTGAGAAAAATCAATCCTTCGCTGTTATAGTCCAGGCGTCCGACGGACTGCACCGTCTCCCACTCGCGCGGCAACAACTGGTAGATCGTCGGCCGGTTCAATTCATCCTTGCGGGAGCAGACGCAACCCGGCGGCTTGTTCAGCGCGGCGTAGATGAGTTTTTTCGGGCGGACCAGCTTGCCGTCCACCGCCACCTGGTCGTGGTCGGGATCAACCTTGGAGCCCAGCAGCCGGACGACCTGGCCGTTGACGGCCACGCGCCCCTCCAAAATGAACTGCTCGCCGGCCCGGCGTGAAGCCACCCCGGCGTCGGCGAGAAATTTCTGTAAGCGAACGGACATTGCCAATTTTCAATCACCAATTTCCAATTTGGTTGCCGCAGGACGACGGCAATTGGAAATTGGAACTGGCAACTTGGGAATGGATCAGGCTTCCGGCTTGGTTTTGCGGAGACCGGTGATCTTGTCGCCGGCTTTGCGCTGGCCGCGTTTTTCCAGGAGGGCCGTGCGTTCAAAACGCTTGAGGACATTGCGCTTGCCACCCAAAGTGGAGGCCGCGCGGAGGCTGCGATGTTGTGACATAAATTTCTGTAAGTTGGTTTTTGCTTAAAACGAGCGGCAAAGATAACAAAAAAAATCCTTCCCGCAATGCTGAAATTTTGTCGTTTCATTTCCCAAGTCAATTCCCATTGCCGCGCGATTGGAGTGGTGTTACGGTTAGAAAAATCAACCACGCCATCCACTTATGAATGCAAGCCGCTCAACCACGTCCCGCCGCAGTTTTCTCAAGGCCAGCCTGACGATTCCCGTGGCGCTCGCCGCCGCCCCCGCCCTGCTGACGCAAACCGCCAGCGCCGCCCCCGCCGGCGCCGCCGTCCTGCCGCGCCGGCAACTGGGCAAAAACGGGCCGGAAGTCACCATGCTGAGCATGGGCGGCATGATGGCGGCGATGAGCCCCGACTATCTCGACATCGCGTGGTCCATGGGCATCCGTTATTTCGACACGGCGGATTGCTACATTCACGGCCAGTCGGAAAAAATCGTGGCCAAGTGGCTGGCGAAATATCCGGAACGCCGGAAGGAAATCTTTCTCGTCTCCAAGGATCATCCGAAACAAGGCCCCGAACAGTTGCTCGAGATGGTGGACAAACGTCTGGCGGCCTGCGGCACGACTTACCTTGATGCTTTCTACATCCACGGCCTCGGCCCGCGCGAATATGGCGAAGATTCCTTGAACTGGCCGAAGAGCGATGCCTTCAAAAAGGTCGCTGAAAAACTGAAAAGTTCCGGCAAGGTAAAAATGGTCGGCTTCTCCTGCCACGACGGACGGTTGCCGGATTATCTGAATGCCGCGGCGCAAGGTGGATTCATTGACATCATCATGCTGGCGTTCAATCCGTTTTACCCCAAAGGCGGACCGCTCGACAAAGCCCTCGATGCCGCGCATCAGGCCGGCATCGGTCTCGTCGCGATGAAGACGATGCGCGGCGCCAAGGACGTGCCCAAGCGCCTGCCGGAACTAGACAAGCTCGGCCTGACCACGCATCAGGGCGTGTTGCACGCCGCCTGGAGCGACCCGCGCATCAGCGCCGTCTGCAACATGATTGACAACGTGGACCAGATGCAGAACAGCACCGCCGCCGCGCGCAACTACAAGGAACCCCTCAAGTTCGCGCATATGGAACTCATCAAGGATACCATCCTCGCCGGTCGCCGCACGATGTGCACCGGCTGTCCCGCTTGCGAGGCAGCCAGCCAGCAAACCGGCTTTGCGTTTCTGGACATTGCCCGTTTCGTGACCTATTACGAGCAGGACGGCAACACCGAGGCTCGGGATTATTATCAAGAGCTGGCCGCCGAACATCGCGACACCAGCAAAGTCGATCTGGCCGCCTTGCGCGACACCTGCCATTTCAAGACGGATTATCCCGAAATCATCCGCCGCGCCGAACGTTACTTCGCATAGGCTCGGCAATGAAACCCGCGCGACCTGGCGCGCGTCTTTTACCGCGTCATGGCGATGGAAAAAAAATACGGCACCGGCGGACGCAAGCAATTCGTCCGCACCAGCGTGCCGGCTAGTGAACGCATCGCCAGCACCATCCTCCTGCTGCTGGTGATCGCCATCGGGTTCGCGATTTATCACAAGGGCAAAAAATTTGATCCCAACCTCTACGCGGTCCGCACCGACTCGTTGAAATCCACCGCGGTCGCGGTCGCCGGCAAAGGCGGAACGGCACAGTCGGCTCCCGAATCCAAAACGGTTGCCGCCGAAGCGCCGAAAACCGTCGCTGAAAAATCCGGCGGCGGCGAAGAAACATCGCCGGAAGGGGGAGCGGAAGGTTCTGCGGCCGCTCCCAAACCGGCGGCCAAGGGGGAGCCGATGGAAATTTCCTTGGTCGGCACCAAACCGATGGGCGACACCGAATTTTATAGCGCCGATACGCTCTACGAAAAAATTGACGGGCGGGCGCCGGCCTATCAGAGCTTCAACGTCCAGTCATTGCGCTGCCGCTCCTTCGCGGTCACCGGGGCGGCGGGCAGTTATGTGGATGTTTACGAATACCGCTTCGACAATCCGGTGGATGCCTTTGGCATGTTCGCGCTCGAACGCGACCCGAAAGGCAAGCCGCTCACCATTGTGCCCGATGGCTATGCCGCTGAGATGGGATATTTCTTCCGGCAAGGTGCGGTGTATGTCCAGATCATCGCTTCGGATATGAAGCCCGCGACGCTCGCCAAGGCGAAAAGTATTGCCGACATTCGCGCGCAAGATTTGCCGGGGGATGACCGGGGTCTCGCGGGCCGGCGTAAATTGCCCGCGGAGGGAATGATCGCCGACAGCGTCGCCTTCGTGCCCGAAAATGCCCAGGGACTTGCCGCGCTAAAGGAGGTTTTTCAGGCGAAATATAAATTCGCCGGTGCCGAAATTCCGTTTTTTATCATGGTGGCAACGCCTGTTGATGCGGCAAACGCGGCGAAATCATTTCAGGATTTCTGCGGCAAGTTCGGAACCGTGGAAAACCTCCCGGACGTAAACAACGCCAAGGTGTTCCGCGCGCAGGTCTTTGGCAAGTGGAAGGTGGTCTATCTGCGCGACAACGAACTCGGCGGCGCATTCGATGTGGAGGATGCGGACCAGGCGCGGACATTCATCGAAAAATATTTGCGCGGCGAGCTAAAGTGAATAGGTTATCTTACGATATAAATGAGCGCATCCCCTTCCCACGAATCGCCGGTCAACCGCCGGGAGTTTCTCGTGCGCCTCGGCGTCACCGGCGCGCTTATCGCCGGCTCCGGACTTGCCGCCCGCAAACTCTGGCAGCCGAAACATTTCGTGCCGGGGTTTGAAAAGGAAAAAGGCCTCCAACTCCGGAGCTACGCGCCGGAGATCAGCAAAGTGATGCCGTCGCTCGCCATCGCACACGGCACGGAATACGAGAAAACGATTCGCGCCGCCATGGCCGCGCTCGGCGGCATGGATCGCTTCATCCGGCATGGCGACGTGGTGATGATCAAACCGAACGTGGCGTTCGATCGCCCCCCGGCCCTGGCGGCCACGACCCATCCCGACGCGTTGCGCGCCGTGGCGAAACTTTGCTTCGAGGCCGGCGCGGCCAGGGTCATCATTGCCGACAATCCGATCAATTCACCGACCGGCTGCTTTTTCAAAAGCGGGCTGACCGCCGTCGCGTCCGAGATGAATTTGGATTTGATGTATCCGGAAACCAATTCCTTCGCCCCGCTGTCGCTCACCGGCGAGATCTTGAAGGAGTGGACCTTCTTCAACACGCCGTTCAAGCAGGCGACCAAGGTGATCGGCCTCGCGCCGTGCAAGGACCACAACCTCTGCCACGCCTCGATGACGACCAAGAACTGGTATGGCCTGCTGGGCGGCCGGCGCAATCAATTCCATCAGCACATCCACAGCATCGTTTCCGATTTCGCGCTGATGATGAAGCCGACGCTGGTGATCCTCGACGGCATGAACGTCCTGATGAGCAACGGCCCGACGGGCGGGCGACTGTCCGACGTGAAGCCGATGAACACCATCGTCGCGGGCACGGATATGATCGCCGTGGACAGCTACGGCTATTCGCATTTGCTGGAGCGCGACATCGCGGAGCTGACCTATCTCCACAAGGCGAATGAGCGCGGCCTCGGCAATATCAATTGGAAAGATACGCTTTATAAAGAGGTGACGGCGTGAAGTTGGATCCGAAAGACTTGCTCAAACTCCGCAACGTCCGCCGCGTGGCGCAGGTGTTTTTCTTCGGCCTGTTTCTATTTTTCGTTTTCGTCACCGACCTGCGCTACCTGAAAGGCTATCCGGTCTCGCTGTTTCTCGAACTCGACCCGCTGGTTTCCTTTGCCACGGCCATCACCACGCACACGGTTTACATGGGTTTGATGTGGAGTTTGCTGCTGATTTTGCCCACGTTGTTGTTCGGCCGGATTTTCTGCAACTGGATTTGTCCCTACGGCATTCTGCATCACTTCACCGGCTGGCTGCTCGGCAAACGTCGCGCGGAGGAGCGCGAGCGCATCGAGGCCAACCGCTACCAGAAACTGTATTCGCTGAAATACGTCATCCTCATCGCCATGATCGCGGCGGCCGTCGGCGGCACGCTGCAAATCGGCTGGCTTGATCCCATCTGCCTGTTCCATCGCTCGATGAGCACGGTGATTCTGCCGCTCATCAATTTGTTTGTCCCATCGAGCATTTACGTCCGGCAATACTTCCACGTTGGTGCCTGGATCATCGGTTTCATGCTGCTGTTCCTCGTCGGCATGAACGTCGTCATCCCGCGCTTTTTCTGCCGCGTGCTGTGTCCGCTCGGCGCGTTTCTCGGCACGCTCTCCTCGGTGGCGCTCTGGCGCATTGACCGCGACACCACGAAATGCGTGGACTGCGATCTCTGCCTGAAAGGCTGCGAAGGCGCGTCTGACCCGCACACGCAACTCCGCAAAAGCGAATGCTTCGTCTGTTTCAACTGCATCGAGGACTGTCCGGAAGACGCACTTTCGTTCAAGTTCATGCCGTCGCTCAAGCGCGAAGTCACCGCGCCCGTCGTGCCGGGCCGCCGCGCGTTTCTCGGCACAATGATTGGACTGGGCTTCTACGCCTTTGGGCGGACGTCCGGCGCGAGCGACCGCAACTACGACAAAAAAGTCATCCGCCCGCCCGGCTCGGTGGAGGAAAAAGATTTTCTCGACCGCTGCATCAAATGCGATCAGTGCATCCGCACCTGTCCGACGAACGTGTTGCAGCCCGCCTTGATGGAATCCGGCATCGAAGGCATCTGGACGCCGATCCTCAACATGAAGCTCGGCTTCTGCGAGGTGAATTGCACGCTCTGCGGCCAGGTCTGCCCGACCGGCGCGATCCAGCGCATCACCATTGAGGAAAAGACGGGCACCGGCCCGTTTGACAAGGAGGGCCCCATCAAGCTGGGCACTGCGTTTTTCGATCAGGGTCGCTGTCTGCCGTGGGCCATGGAAACCCCGTGCGTGGTCTGCGAGGAAGTTTGTCCGGTGTCACCCAAGGCGATTTTTTCCCGCGAAGTCACCATCATCAAGCGCGATGGCAATCCCATCACGCTGCGCCGGCCTTACATGGATCCCGCGCTGTGCATCGGCTGCGGCATTTGCGAGCACGAATGTCCCGTCACCGACGAGGCGGCCGTCCGCGTCACCGCCGTGGGCGAAACCCGCTCGCGCGAACGCCGCCTGCTCATGGATGGCGGCGTGACCAGCGCGGTCAACGAACTGGAAAAACGGCAACGCTAAAAAATATACCCAATGCCCTCCGGAGAACGTCCTCGCACCTGCCGCGCCTGCGGCAAGAAATTTGAATATCCCGTCAAAGGCAGCGCCGCCACGCGCCATCACTGCGAGGACTGCGTGGCCGTTCCGGCCGAGACGCGCAAAACTTTGGAACGCCTTAATAATCGCGTGACGCAGTTGGAAAACCAGCTTCGCCGGCTGCTGGATAAAACAACCGCCCCGAGCTGAATCCAGCATCGAGGCGGTTTGATCTAAAACAATTATTCTTCGGGGTCCGGGACTAGGCGGTTACCACTTCAATTCCTGCAGGCGCCGCGCCACTTCCTCGGCATTCGCCCGGCTGTTGAATGCGCTGATGCGGAAAAAGCCTTCGCCCTTCGATCCAAAACCGGAACCGGGCGTGATGACCACGTTTGCGTCGGCGAGAATCTTATCGAACGCCTGCCAACTCGTGACGCCCTTCGGCGTGCGCACCCAGATGTAAGGTGCGTTGACACCGCCGAAAACTTTCAGGCCAGCCTTTTTCGCACCCTTGCGGAGGATCTCCGCGTTGCCAAGATAATGTTTGATAAGTGCGTCCACTTGCGTCTTGCCTTCGGCGGAATAGAGCGCCTCCGCGGCACGTTGCACCACGTAGCTGACGCCGTTGAATTTCGTCGCTGAGCGGCGGTTCCATAGCGGATGCAGCGGCTTGAATTCGCCGGTCTTCGTCTGCGCCATGAGTGATTTGGGCACGACCGTGTAGGCGCAGCGCACGCCGGTGAAGCCGCCATTCTTCGAGCAACTGCGGAACTCGATGGCGCACTCGCGCGCGCCGGGGATCTCATAGATGGAATGCGGAATGCCCGGCTCGGTGATGTAAGCCTCGTAGGCCGCGTCGAACAGGATGACCGACTTGTGTTCCAGCGCGTATTTCACCCACGCCTCCAGCTGCGCGCGCGTGGCAGCGGCGCCGGTGGGATTGTTCGGCGAGCAAAGATAAATCACGTCCACGTGCTTTTTCGGCGGCGCGGGAATGAAACCGTTGCTCGGCTTGCACGGCAGGTAAACAAGTTTGGCGTAAGCGCCCGCGTCATTGGCCTCGCCGGTGTGGCCGGCCATCACGTTCGTGTCCACATAAACCGGATAAACGGGATCGCTGATGGCGATTTTGTTTTTCGCCCCCAGAATGTCGAGGATCGCGCCGCAGTCGCACTTGGAACCATCGCTGACAAATATCTCGTCATCCGCCACGTCCAGTCCCTTGTCGCGGAAATCATTTTGCGCGATGGCGTGGCGCAGCCAGTCGTAACCCTGCTCGGGACCGTAGCCCTTGAACGTTTCGCGCACGGCCATTTCATCCACCGCCCGGTGCATCGCCTCGATCACCGCTGGCGGCAGCGGTTCGGTCACATCACCGATGCCGCAACGGATCAGGCGCTTGGCGGCCTCGGGATTCGCGTCGCAAAACGCCTTCACGCGCCGGCCGATTTCAGGAAAAAGATAACCGGCCTTGAGTTTGAGATAATTGTCGTTGAGCAATGCCATAAAATAAAAATGAAGCGCGGAGACTAAAACATCCGCAGAGGGCAATCAAGAAACCGTTGGGCTGGCCGGGCGCAGCAGCGCGCGCCGCCTGCCGCCGTGGTCCAAAACTCAAACCCGCCACGTAAGCTTTTTCACCTGCGCATGCTCGGCATGTTTCGGGTCAAGGCACCGCAGTTCGAACTCCGCCCCGTCGCGCGCGAGCGTGCAGCGCACCCAGCCGTTCGGCCGGCCTTTCGTGAAGACATAGCCCGTGGGCGGCAGGTTGATCAGATGAACGCCGCTCGCGTGTTTCTCGCCATGCCAGTTGTGCGTGTGGCCGAAGATATACGCCTTCACCTGCCGATGCTGCGCGAACAAATCCTCCAGCGCCGCTGAATCCTTCAAACCGGATATGCCGCTGACCGTGTTCAAATTGTGATGCGCCACCACGATGGCCGGCTTGTCCGGTCGCGCGGCCAGTTCGCGCCCCAGCCAGTCCAGTTGCGCCGCGCCCAGCTCACCCGGCGTGGACAGCGTGACTTCGAGCGAGTCGAGCAGAAACCAGTTGGCCCGGCCTCCGGCGATGACCGTCACCTGTTTTTGCGGCACCGCGCTCAACTGGGTCGCGTCCTGCGGAAAGGCTTTCCAGAAATTATCCCGCTGGTCGTGATTGCCCAGGGAAAGATGGACCGGCGCGAGCGCGCGGACCGGTTCAATCATTCGGCCAAACGTGCGGTAATCCTCCGGCTGGCCGTTCTTGAAGGCGAGGTCGCCGTTCACGATGACCGCCGCGGGCTTCACCGGCCACGCGGCCAGTTCCCGCGCACAGGCGGCCAGATTGTCCGCCATGTTGACGCCGGTATTTTTCAGCGAGGCATCCGCCGCCACGTGGGTGTCGGAGAAAAAGGCGAACGTGTTTTTGTCCCGTGATTTTCCGAACAGCCCGGCATGACCGGCCGGGGCCAGCGCCAGGGCGGTGCCCGCCAGCGCGGCGCGTTTCAGGAATTCACGACGCGTGAGCTGCGGCAAGGTGATGGGCATAATTTACAAGAGAAAGCCCGCCAGGCACGCCGTCATGTAAGCGGCCAGCAGACCGCCGAGCATGGCGCGGAAACCCAGCTTGGCCATTTCGCTGCGCCGCTCCGGCGCCAGCGACCCGATGCCGCCCACCTGGATCGCGATGCTGGAAAAATTGGCAAAGCCGCAGAGCGCGTAGGTGGCGATCGTGAAGCTGCGCGGATCGAGCGCGAGCTCCTTGGCGTTGGCCGTGAGGTCCAGGTAGCCGACAAATTCGTTGAGCACGATGCGTTCGCCCAGGATCTGGCCCACGGCCACGACGTCCTGCGCCGGCACGCCCATCAGCCAGGCGAACGGGGCGTTGATCCAGCCGAAGAACTTTTGCAGCGTCACCGGGTGCGCCACGCCGAAGTGCGTCTGCGGGTAACCGACCGCGTAATTCGCCAGCGCGATGATGGCGATGAAGGCGATGAGCATGGCGATGATGTTGAGCGACAGGAAAAATCCGTCCCCGGCGCCGCGGCAGATGGCGTCGATGGAATTGGCGGTCGTGCGCGGCGTCATGGCGGGCGCGCCGGCGGCGGTTTCGCTTATTTCCGTTTCCGGCAGCATGATCTTGGCGATGAGCAGCGCGGCGGGACAGTTCAGCACGGACGCGGTGAGCAGATGGCCGGCCGTGTCCGGATAGCCGGCGCGCATCCCCATCGCCGCGTAAACCGCCGCCACGCCGCCGGCGATGTGCGCCATGCCGCAGACCATGATGGTCATCAATTCGCTCTTCGTCATCCGCGGAACGTAGGGGCGGATCACCAGCGGCGCCTCGGTCTGGCCCATGAAAATGTTCGCGGCCGCCGAAAGCGTTTCGCTGCCGCTGGTGCCCATCACCTTGCGCATCACCCAGGCGACCGCGCGGACGACGCGTTGCAAAATGCCCCAGTGATAAAACAGCGCCGAAAGCGCGGACACGATGACCACGGTGCCGGTGACGAGAATGGCAAACACCACGGAGTTGCCGGGGCCGAATTTTTCCGTGAGCAGGTTGCCGTCGGCCATCGGGCCGAAAACAAACTTGGTGCCTTCGCCGGAGAACTGGATCAGCTTCTGGATGACCTTGCCGGCGAATTCAAACAGCTTGCCCCCCCACGGCGTGTCGAGGATGAGCACGGCCAGGGTGAGCTGCAGGCCCAGCCCCCAGATGACGGTGCGCCACGGGAATTTCCGGCGGTTGTAAGAAACCGCCCAGGCGAGCAGCAGCATCGCGGGCCAGCCCAGCAGGCTGATGAACTTCAAGGCGTTCATGGGGGGCTGACGCGCTGGATGGCCGCCTGGTAAACCTGCGGATGCAGCACGCCGACGAACGGCAGGTTGCGGTAGCGCTCCGCGAAATCCAGCCCGTAGCCCACGACAAACAAATCGGGAATCTCAAAGCCGACATAATCCGCCACGATCCCCTCGCGCCGCCGCGCCGGCTTGTCGAGCAGCACGCAGGTCTTGATGCGCCGCGGCTTGAGCGCCTTCAGCTTGGGCACGACGCGGCTCATGGTCTTGCCGGTGTCGAGGATGTCGTCCACGAGCAGCACGTCGCGGCCGCGCACATCAATGCGCAATTCCTTGGTGAACACCAGCTCGCCGGATTCCGTGCCGAGGCCGTAGCTGGAAACCCCGATGAAATCCAGCCGCAGCGGCACGTCCAGGTGCCGGATCAAATCGGCCAGAAATATCACCGTGCCGTTGAGCAGCGAGACCACCACGGTTTCGTGCCCGCGGAAATCCCCGGCGATTTCGCTCGCCAGCGACTGGATGCGGCGGGCGATCTGCGCCTCGCTGATGAGGATGCTCTGGACTTCCTTGCGCCAGCGCGGGGGGACGGCGGTCTTGGGTTTGGCGATCACTGCTTAAATATGTTTGGAGTCGTTCTCGTCCTTCTTCACATAGCCGCTGTCCTGGCGCTTGAAGTTCACCTCGTTCTTTTTGACATAGGCGGCGAAGACATCGTCCGCGCTCATGCCCAGCACCTGCGCCATGCTGATGAGGAAGTGGAACAGGTCCACCACCTCCACGCGGGCGTTCTGCTCGTCGAACTTCTGATACTTGGCCCACCACTTCCACGGCACGCTGTCGGTCAGCTCGGCCATCTCCTGCTGCATGGCGCGGGTGTAGTTCAGCAGCCACTTGGTCTTTTCCTCCTCGCTCATGCCGTCGGTCTTGACGCCGATCCGCTCGTTGAGCGCCTTCTGCATCCGGAAAAGTTCGCGTAGTTGGTCGGGATTATCCATGCGCGAAGCATACAAAACGAGTGACGAGTGACGAGTGAAAAGTGACACGGCGCCGCCGCCGCACATTTTGCGCTTTGAACTTCGCGCGCAAAGCCCTATACCAACACGATGCTGCCGACACTTTTAGCCAATGGCGGGCCGGTAATCTGGTTGATCCTCCTCGCCGCCGCGACCGCCGCCGTCGTGTTCATCGAACGCGCCCTGTTCTGCCACCGTTCCCAGATCAATTCCGCCGAATTTCTCAACGGCGTCCGCACCGTCATCAAGCGCGGCAACATCGTCGAGGCCATCGCCATCTGCGACGCCACCGCCGGGCCGGTCGCGCGGCTGGTCAAGGCCGCCATCCTCGCCCGCGACCTCGGCCGCGACCGCGTGCGCGAAGCCGTCGAGGAGGCCGGCCTCATCGAGGTCCCGCGCCTGGAGGAAAAACTGAACCTGCTCGCCACCATCACCCAGATCGCGCCGCTGCTCGGCCTGTTCGGCACCATCGTCGGCTTCATCGACGTCTTCGGCCAGATTGAACAGGCCGGCTTGTATGCGCACATCGAGCTGCTGTCGCACGGCGTCTGGAAGGCGCTCGTCTGCGCCGCCGGCGGCATCGCCGTGGCCATCCCCGCCCACGCCGGCTACAACTACCTCGTCAGCCGCGTGAACAAGATCGTTTTGGACATGGAACGCGCCGCCGCCGAGATCCTCAACATTGTCAGCGAAAGCGGCAACGGCAAATGAAATTCCCCCGCTCCGCCAAGATCCTCCGCAGCCAGTTCGACATCGCGCCGTTCGCGGCCGTGTTTTTTGCGCTGCTGATCTTCCTGCTGCTCGGCGCGCTCATGCCCGTGCCCGGCCTGCACCTGGCGCTCACGCCGCCCGCCGCCGCCGACCTGCCCGGCGTGGACCGCCCCGTCATCGCCATCGCCGTGGACTCGCAGAACCGGCTGTTCTACGAAAACCAGCTCATCACCGAGCCCATCCTGCGCACCACCCTCGCCGCCAGGCTCCGCGGCGCGCGCGAACCGTTCACGCTCGTCATCCATGCCGACAAATCCGTGACCTACGATGAACTGGCCCGCCTCGCCCTGCTCGCGCGCCAGCCCGAGGCCGGCAACCTGAATCTCGGCATCACCAACGTCGTGCTCGCCACCCTGCCCCGCCTCGTGGACGCCCCCGCGAAGCCATAGCCCGCATGAACGCCGCGCCCGCCGAACCGCCCGTCTATGTCCCGCCCCCGCCGGTCACCGGCTGGCGCGGACGCAAGCTGGTGCTGGTCATCCTCTTTGCCCTGGCCACGCATCTGGCCTTCATCTTTTTGCTCGGCGCCAAAAAATCCGCCCCGCCCCGCGCGGTGACGAACATTCCCGTCCTGCATCTGGCCGACAATGCCAGCGAACTCGTCCGCCTCACCGACCCCACCCTGTTCGTGCTGCCGCACGCGGACGATTTCGCCCCCGCCGTCTGGCGGCAGCCGCCCGCCATCGACCTCCCCCGGTTCAGCTGGACCGAAGCCCCGCGCTATCTCACCAACATCGCCGATCTCGGCACCACCTTCATCGCCTTCATGGCGACGAAGCAGTTTGCCCCGCGCCCGCTCAACTTCAAACCCGAGCCCCGGTTATCCGCGACGCCCGAGCCCAGCGAACCCGCCTACGCGCAGGCCACCACGTGGACCGTCACCGGCGAACTCGCCGGGCGCCAAATCCTGAACCCCTTCACCGCGCCCTCCCCCGCGGTGAACGACGTCATCGCCCCCAGCCGCGTGCAACTGCTCGTCGCCCCGTCCGGCCAGGTGCTCTCCACCGTCCTGCTGGCCTCGGACGATCCGCTGACCGCCGACAGCCATTACGCCGCCGCCGATCAAACGGCCGTGGAGCTGGCGCGCGCGCTGCGCTTTGCGCCGGCCAGCCGGCTGATGTTCGGGGAAATCCTCTTCAACTGGCACACCCTCCCCGTGGCCGCCACCAACGCGCCATGAACCCCGCCACCCTCCTCATCCTCTACGTGGCCGTGGCATTGGGCGCGCTGTGCGCGGTGGGAATTTATTCCGAACTGCAACGCCGCCGGTTCGGCCCCGCGCATCCCGAAGACCGCGTGTTCCGCTGCGGCAAATGCGGCCTGGTTTACACCGACGACGCCGACGTGGACCGCTCCCGCTGCACCCAATGCGGCAAGCTCAACACCCCCGTGGTCTTTTAGGCCGTCGGCAAGGGCCCGCCTTTAGGCAGGAGCTGGTGGGTCAAATTGCGCTGCGACTTGACCTGACCGCGCAGCGGTCATTTTGTGGGATGAACATTCAGGAGTTAAACGACTCCCTCGCCTGACGCTGCGCTCGGCATCGGTCACGGTCGCAGCGCGACCCTGGCCACCAGACCGGAGGCTGCGTTCGAAGTTGCGCCCTGGTGGCCCTCCGTAAGGAGGGCGGACCGGAAGGACGGGCAGTGCGCCC
>CAIXPZ010000193.1 GCA_903921455.1 uncultured Verrucomicrobia subdivision 3 bacterium
CCGCAAGGTCGTTGGCACCCCACGCCTGCGCGTCGTTGTTGATGATGGCGACGTCCTTGCTCGCCGTGATTTTGTTCACCGTCAGCGCGCCGCTGTCCGACAGAATTTGCCGCGCGGGCGTGATGTCCTGCCAGAACGGCATGTCAATCGTCTTGCCGCCGCCGGCTGCCAATGCGTCGAAATGCGGATTCAATTCGACGATGCCGCTCTGGATCAAAGCGGACTTGGTCGCCGTGCGCTCCAGCGCGTAAGTTTCAAACTGATTCGGAATAATAATGTCTGCCAAGGCTGTTTTAGCCATAAGGTTGCTCTTTCGTTTTGTAGCGGCGGTTTAGAACCACCGCAGAATTTTTCAGTTCGCCGATGCTTTCAGCCGGGCCGCCAAGCTCGGATCGCGCATCAGCAGTTTTGTTTGTTCGGTGAGGTTCCACGTTTCCTTGCGGAACGGATTCACCACACCGCTACCGGCTCCACGGGAGCCTGAGCCGGCGGCACCGCCACCGGCATTTGCTTCAAACAGGTGCGGCGCGTCAGACACCAACGCATCCACCCATTCAGCCAAAGTCAAAGGGGACGTGCCGTCCCGGCCAAAGCGGGGGACGTCACCGTCAAAAGCCTGGGGAACTCCATTCACCAGCTTGAAAGTCATGCGGGCGCGAGCCGTGATGTCCGTCAGCGCGGTGGACCGCAGCCCGCGCTTGGTGGCTTCATTTACGACGGCCTGATCAATCAACAGCGCGGACAGTTTGCCGTTGAGCGCATCGCGTTCAGCGGTCACGGGACCGACCGCCGCCTTGAGCTTGTCGGCCAGCACATCCTGAAATTTCCCATCCTTTAACCGCTGCTCTTCTTCCAGCCGCGCCTTTTCGGCGGCGAGCTGGCGCACGGCGTCAGGGTCAATGCCCTCGAACCGCTTGAGCAGGGCATCGCGCTCTTTCATCACGGTTACATTCGTCTGCCGCAGTTCCTCGTTGCGCTCCGAATCCAGCAGCCAGGCGCCATCGCGCTCGACGTAAAACGATTTCAGTTCCGCCGGGATTTCCTCGGCCTTCACGTATTTATTTTTCAGTGCCATAAATTATTTTCCTTTCGTAGCAGCCGACGTGAGGAGGCTCTGACTGTTATCCGCAGGGCTTCCAGCGCTGGGGGTATTACCAGGCTTAGGAAAGACCCCGGTCGGATTTTCACGACCGTTTTGGATTTGCCCTTTGGTTGACTGCAAGAGTTGTTGCTCTTCCTTATCCGTGCGGCCAGTGGGCAGGACTTCACCCTTGCAAAACAAATCAAACATCGTGGTTTGACTGATGGCACCAGCCTGCCAAGCCGAGACAATGGCAGTGAGTTCCAGACTGGTCAGACCTTTGGCCGTGAAGTCAGTGTTAATCTGAATCAACACCAAGGATTCACTGATGTCTTCGGGATATTGTTCGGTGCTATTCCACCAATAAACCCAACGGAGAACTTGGCTGATGGAGTCAGACACAGACAAGGCAAGAGTCATCAAGATGCTATTCTCACCAGCCTGACGTAACTCAATGGCATCAGCGGTTTCTCCAACTCGTTTGGTGTCTTCCAACATGCGGGAACCAAGCAATGCCATCAGCCGTTCATCCCGGCTTTGGGCATTTTCAAACGTGGACAAGCCATGACCTTTGAACTCAAGGAAGCCAGCCACAGCACCAGGAGCCTCAGCCACCCAAGCCGTGCTGCTACCAATGCGGAGATCAGCGGTTTTATCAAATCCTGAAACCCAAGCCGTCGGCAGAGCGGTGAAATGCAAACCATGCTTGTAATCAGCATCCAAGCGGTAGTGATCCAAATTAACATGAATGATGTCAGCCAACGGCATCTTGTCCACATCAGGCAAGCCATTGCGTGGACCATGAAACACAAATGGAATCAGCGGAAGCGGCTTGCCCAGACGAAGCGGAATGCGGCTTTCAACCAGCACCGTGACGGATTCATTTTTGTCCGTGAGACTTTCCCAGACTTCCACCACATACTGGGTGACACCATCGGCAACCTGTTCGAGTTTCAAGACACGGACGGTTTCAACCAGCTTCATGACAAACGGATCATTGGCATCCGGCCGTTCCACCACTTCACGGAGGGCAATCAACGTCACCACATTGCGGCCGTTGATGCGTTGTGTCTGCCAATTGAGAATATCTTCGGCCTGATACCGACACACATAAGCCCGGGATTCCGAATCACCCTGCCAATCAATGAGCGTGCCACAGCGGCCAACGGCCAACACTTCACCAACCACCCCTTTGCAAAAAGTGAAAAGCGAAGTGCCCATCAAATCAACGTCATCAGTGAAGACACGGAGAGCACCACCAACACCAGCATGACGATCCGGCAACTTGACTTCGGGATCTCGACGAAACAACAAACCAAGGAAGCCATCACGAGTGCGAGACGTGGCATTGAAGAAACAGGCACGAATCTTGTAAGCGAGATATTCGTTTTCGGATTGTGAATCAAGACGAGGGAGATACTTGATGCCACCACGCTTCACTGCATCATCGCCGGCGATGACATCACGGGCACGCAACCACGTTGCGAGATTGGCGTCGTGATCAGGATGTGTAGAGTTCGCCGGCACGAGCGAACTTTAGCATCGGTTTTTGCAAATATTTACGAGGCACAAATCCACTCACGAACACGTGCGCACGCATTGTCATCCATCGCGAACGCGTGAACACAAAATCATGTAAAAATATATTTGACGGATATTAATTCAACGTAGCAGCCGACGTGAGGAGGCTCATATTTGAATAACTTCACACCTGAAATGGTGGCCCCACATAAAGTTGGTTCGCTCTGCTCAACAGATAATTAGTTCGCGGCGCTCAATAGCGACGGTCGCGCGACAATTTCACGGTCTCCATTTGCGGGATCAATTGTCGCGCGCGGACGCCGGCGCTCATGCTGGCGGCGGCGGCTGACGCCACCGCTACGCCAGCACCGGCCAGCCTGCATCGGTGTGCGATGCTCACCCACGGCTGGCCTTTCACTCACAGCGCGCGCGATTCGTGCGCGTCAGGTTGACGAAAGATTCGGTTGCAAGAGAGCGATTCAGGTTGGCGAATGATTTACCGCGCTGTGCGGCGTGGACCACCCTCGTCACTTCGTTCCTCGGTTGTGGAGTGCGGCGGCATGACGCCGCTTTTGCCCAGCGCGACATGTCGCGCATTTCCCCCGGTGGTCCGTCCGGCCACGGTTCCAGCATTAGCCCGCGATGCTACGCACGGGCCAGGCATCTGCAATACGACGCGAGGCGTTGCCTATCGTCGAAGCCATCAGCATTAATGATTGGCTCCCTACGGTCATGGATAGTTTGCTCGCGTTGCTCGTAAATTTAGAGGGGTTGGTTTTTTTGTGTGGGCAGCTTCGTTTTCAGGTCCGGCTTTTTCTGCTCGGCGCTTCTTTCTGTCGCCCTCACCGCGTCGGCCAGCACACCAGCCCGCCATTGCACGGTTCCCTCTGAAGCCTACGCCCGTGCAGGAGGGCTGGGGCCTCCGCTTTTTTGTGCAGGGCGACAGACCGAAGACGCACAGCCGATCAGAAAAAAAAAGACCATGAAAACTACATCACAAAAAAATACCTCAGAGCTCGAGAGCCGATCCGCACAGTTGACCAGCACAGCACCCGCAGCCCGCAAGCACGACGGCGAGCTCGCCGCCGCCCGACTCAATCCCGCTTGGGTCGAGTTCGAGGCTGGCATTTACGCCAACGACTTTTTACGCGCACGGATAAGCCGCTGCCTTTGGCGTTACGGCCTCGGCGACAGCTCCGTCATGGTGGACGAAGCCCTCGACTTTCTCATCCACAAAGACCTCGGCGCTTGCGCCCAGTATTTC
>CAIXPZ010000194.1 GCA_903921455.1 uncultured Verrucomicrobia subdivision 3 bacterium
TCAGGTTTTCTTCAAACCAGGTCGCCGCCGCTTCCACCTGCCGCTTCGCCGCCAGTTTCAGCCGGATCCGCCACACCTGCGTCCGCAGGCTGGGCGTGGTCATGTTCAGTCGCCCGGCAACCTCCGGTCGGGTCAAGCCCACCGCGAGCAATAGCACCACGTCGTGCTCTTTCCCCGTCAGCCGATACAACCCTTCACCGTTCTTCTCTTTCCCCGGCCCGTGCCTGCGGCCCACCTGCACCCGCAGGGTTCGTTCCGAAAACTCATTCCCGTTCCGCGCCTGCGTCGCTCCGCACTGCGCGCACCGCAGCGGCTGTGCCATCTCCAGGTGAAATTATTTCTTATTATTAATTCAGGATATTCAGCTTTGCGGCTCCAGATTTTGGATTTGCTGCTGCAGGTGCTTCAAGCAACAACAGAATCCGTGTTTCAGCAATATGTCCTCGATATCCGGCGGACCCAATTGGACTCTTGGTTCGCCCGCCAAACATTTCGCAAGGAGGCCGACTTTTACCCGGTATCCGCCGTCCTCCCCGATTTTCAACAGCTTCATTTCCGTCAGTTGAAACAGGGCCAGATTAGGCCAGAGCGGGTCTTCCCAATATCGTTTCTGGTCATCGGCTTGCTGGGCGATGTCCGCCTCGGACATGAATTTCTCCGGATGTTTTTGGAGGTATTGTAAAATCAAGATTTGATCCGCAGTCAAAGGCTTGGCGATGGTTTTCATGTTTTGCAGGTTGGGTTTTACCGGCTGTTAATGGCTAACAATTTCAGATTGGGTTCACCGGCGACGGCCACCAGCGCGTGATCCGGGGCAATGGCAAAACAGGAAACCAACAGTCTGGCCCCGCTGTTTTTGCCCGTCCGGACATCGATGGTTTCCCCCACTCCCATCGTGCCGCCGTTCAAAATGATCAGTGCTCCGTTTTTGCCCACGGTCATTCCCTGGATTTGCAGGCGGGAATCGCCTTGCTCCACCGGCCGGGCCACGGGCGCCGGCCAGTGACCGGCCAGATAGTCATGCGCGATCCTTTGCGCCTGCAGCACTTCGCTCGGATCGAGACGGGTCACGAGCTGGTCCAATTCGCTCCGATACGCCGGGTTGCGTTGCGCGGCGATACTCAGCCAGGCGTAGGCGCAGACCAGGTTGGTGGCGACGCCGATGCCGTTTTGCAACGCCTTCGCCAGCTCGGCGCAGGCCGGGGCGTGACGGTTGGTGGCGGCGGAATATAAATAGCCCAGTCCTTCAGCGAGTTTCAAGATGCGCTCCCGGCCGGTGCCGGCTTGGGCTTGGAGGAACAGCACTTCGCCGGCGGCAAACGTGGCGTTAAGGTTGCCGGTCTTGGCGGCTTGCCGGTAGGCCCACGCGGCGGCGTCCAGTTGGCCGCTGCTGGCAAAGGCTTTGCCTTCCTCCATCAGTTCATCGATCGCGTTGCTGGCGGTCGGGGCGGCCACGATGGCGGTCGCGGTTCCGAGCCATAACAGCAACGCACAAAAAAATTGGCGGTTGAGGTTTTTCATTTGCTTGGCGGGGTTGGAGCTGAAATCACTTTGGCCAGGTTTATCCATTCCGTGGAATTTTCCGCCCGGCACATGGTGTTGGAGTTGAGCAAGCCCCCGGCGTCCATGCTGGCGATGGTTTTTACCGGGTAAGGCCCGCTGATTTGCCGGTTTTGCAGCAGGTAGTAGCTGATGGTCGGGTCGGCGATTGTCGGCAGCATCACGGCAGCCCCATCTGGTTTGGTCGCATTGCCTTTGAAAGTATAAAACGTGGTCCAGGCAATAAGGAGGCCAAGGCCAACCAGCACCAGCGCCAGATTGAGATAAAGCCAGCGATACGGCTGTTTGGGCGGGATGGAGACGGGATGGGTAAAGGCTTGGGAATCTTTGACCAGCCGCTGCGCGTCGTTTTCGCTGATTTGCGTGCGGATGGCAAAGCAATGCACCGGCCGGCCCGGCTTGCCGAGTTCGAGAATCTCCGCCTCCTGCGAACGCCAGCAGGTCTTCCAGGGCAGATTGCAAAGGTCGGCGTTAAACGGCGGTAGTCCATTGCCCGGAGTCGAGAGCAGCGTATAAAGCCAATAGTCCTGCTCGGTATTGACGTAAATCCGGCCTTGCACCACCTCGTCAACGATGACGCTCGAGCAGGTGGCATCCATCTTCAGCTTCGAGAAGAAGTGGTGCATGTTGTCGACGTTTTCCTCCGCCGGCACGTCAAACTGGCTGGTGTTGCCGTTGGTGTAGAAACAGAACACCCGCAGCGTTTTTTCCAGCCGCTCGGTGAAGAGTGCTCCGACTAGCTTGGGGTTCACCTCCAGCCCCATGATTTTTTTAACCTGGCTCATGATTGGTTTTAAATGGTTGTTATTCGGCGATCAATTGCCGGTGATTTCCTTCCAGCTGAACGGGATGTAGCCGATGCCCGGCCCGTTGCGTTTCAAGCTCTCATCGTAATGAAAATTGGCGTGACCGTTCAGGGTGCAATCGAAGGCCACCAGGGCACCAACGAAGTCATAGTCATTGTTGCCGCCGCCGCCAAAGCTAAAGCGGGCTTGCGGCGCGTAGATGGTGCCGGTGTAGGCCGCATTGCCGCCAAAATTTATGCTGGTCAGGCTCGGCAGCCCGTAGATTCCCAAAGTCCCGGCATTCTGGGTTAGATTGTTGATGGTCGCATTGCCGGTGATACTCACAGAAGGCCCGCGCACATATAGACTGACCCGGGAGGTGTTGGTGCCAACCGTAATCGCTTGCTGGCCGCTCAGGCTGATGTTGCCATCCACATAAATCGTCACATTGGGGGCGTTGATGATTAACCCGTTATTGATGTTCATGGTGTAGTAATTGCCGCTCGCAGTAATCACGCCATTGGCGGGAATGACCTGCCAATTATTCGCCCCATCGGGCAGCACCACAGACGGGAACGCCATGTTCATGTCATCGGATACGTAGCCGGGTTGTATGCCGCGGCCGGTTTGGGGCAGGGGGCCGACATAGCCATTGTTGCCGATGGTGGGTGAGCCGCTCGGGCCGGTGTTCAAATGGCCGTAGATGTTGGCCTGTCCCACCGAGATGGCCCCCACCATCGTCGAGTCGGTCGCCACATTGCCATTGGCGCGGGCCTTGGCGCTGGTATAGGTGCCGTAGCCGAGGTTGGTTTTCCAATTGCTGGCGTTGGTCAGCGTGGAATCAAAGCTGTTCACCAGCACGTTATTGCCGTTCAAATCAATATTAGTGATGGTCGTGATGGCCCCGGGAAAAAGCGCGGAATAGACAGTCCGCACCTGAATCTTGCGGTTGATGACCGTGGTGTTGGCGGCGAACTGCATGCCGGCGGCCGCCATCACGAACGGCCGGCGGCTGGCGATTAATGAAAACCCGGCCTGCCCGGACGAAGTCATGGTCGGACTGGCGGGATTGGAGTTATCGATGGTCACATCATAGTAATCGCCGCTGGCATTGACCACTCGGTGGATGGTGAAGGTGCTGCCATCCTTGGTCCAGTGATCCTCCTCCGCCGATTCAGGCGTGGACCAGTTGGTGACCATGGTGAAGTTGCCCGCGTATTTGTTCATGAAAGACAGGGCATCTTCAACGCCGGCCTCGGTCAGGGTGTCACCGGGCGGTTGAAAACCGGCCATGAGTGGGCAGTTCAAAACCGGCCACTCTGAAGTGCGGGATTCATATCATTTCTGGTTTTTCAATCAAGGGATTTCGCTGCGATATAAAACGAGCAGAACCGGACAGCGAGCCA
>CAIXPZ010000195.1 GCA_903921455.1 uncultured Verrucomicrobia subdivision 3 bacterium
CGGCGGCGATGTCTTCACCTGGTTCTCATAATCTTCCAGCGACGGTGCGATGACGATGGCTTTCCGGGCGTAGGCGTGATGAACGGCGGTGCTGCTGTGCCCCAGCGCAGCCTGCGCGAAACGCTCGGGCATGCCGGCGGAGTTCGCCCGCTCGGCCCACGCGTAGCGGTAGCAATGGAGCGTGATGTCGCTGATGCCGGCCAGCAGGCTTTGATAGGCGAACCGCTTGGAGCGGACATGCGCCTCTTCCTGCGAGATCCGGGGAAACAGCGCGCCGATGGTCGGCAAATGGCCCAGGATGGTTTCCAGCTTCTGGCTGATGGTGATTTGCGCCCGCGTGCCGGTCTTTTTGCGGAAATAGGTGATGGTCCGGGCCGTCCAATCAATGTCCTCGGCGCGGAGCATGGCGGCGTCGGTCTGCGCGGCGCCGGTTTCCCAGAGCAGTTGCAGATACAGATTCCACTCGGCACCCTTGGCAAAGGTCAAAAGGTGTTCGTGCTCCTTCGACGTGATGCCGCGCCGGGCTTTCGGGTGATGTTTCGGCCAGAGGCACGGGGCGACAATGGGGATGGAAATCCAGCCCAGACTCAAGGCGAAACCGTGGAGGCATTTCAGGTAAAACACCTGGGAAGGTTTGGCATCCTTCAGGATTTGCAGAAAATCGGCGGTGGCGGTTTCCAGCAAAGGCTTGTTGCGGATCGGGTCAAAGGCGGGGGTCCGGAAGGCGCTGACGTAGCGCTGGCGGCTGCTGACCCGGCCGCGCGTCTGCATCTGGTCCATGACGGTCTGCCAGGTGCGCAGCAGGAACGCGGGATCGCTGGCGGAAAGATAGGCGCGGGCCAGTTGGAGGTTGAGGATGGGTGTGCGGTGCGCCTCGTTGGTGGCTTCGACCAGCTTGCGGGCGGTCGTCTCGTCCCGCGTGCCCAGGCTCTTTTGCTGGCCGGTGGTCGAGTCCTGTGAATAGTAAATTCCGTTGCGGCGGAACAGGGTGAGCTTCGTTTTCATAGGTTCAATCCGGATCTTACCGCAGAAGTTCAACACCCCATTAAAGGTGAGTGGGCGGGTTTCAGAAATTTTATCAGGTTCAAACGGATTCAAGATGAAATCGGTTCAAAACTGACAAATTCACTGACAGTGGCCACCATTCCCGTCACGAAACCCTTTATTCATGCGGGGTTTAACAGACATGACAAGGAAATGGTAAAGTTTTGGATGCTCTATCAACCACTTACAAAAGTTGACCGGTTGCCTGGTAAAGAAAAAGGGAAGGGCTGGTAAAGTTCTTTTGGTGCCGAAAATGCCAACGCGGCTGCGCCTGTGTTCCTGCTGTTGCGTCCCCAGTAAGGGGTGGTGACTGTTTAGGGGTGGTGACTGTTTTTCCTATATAACTGGTAATAAATATGTTGCGATAGAATGCCTGTTGGCCTTGCTATTCTGGATATCCGAAGGCGCGGCAATACGGCGCCAGCTTGGCCTGCACTGGGGCGAGGGCTTCGGCGTAGCGTTCCCAGCGGCCCACTGCTCGTTTGTAGACGGGCTGGGTGACGTCGTGATACGTCGGCGCATAAAGAACTTTGCGGCGGGCGGTCTCATGGGATCGGGCTTGGTTCTCATGCCACGTCAGGCCGAGGAACTCCGTCACCTTGCGGCCTTCCATCTCCAGATTTTCCACCACATCCTCGTAGCGCGATTCAATCCAGTCAAAGCCGCCGAGCTCGCGCAGCCGCAGCCAGACGTCCATCAAGTCGGCATAATGTTTGGCCGTGCGCTCGAGGCTCAGGAAATTCGCGTTGGTCGCGTTGAGCATGATGTTGAGGAAGTAGCAGCTGATGATCACATCCCGGGGGTCGCGCAAGGCGATGATGACTTTCAACTCTGGAAACACCCGCAGCCAGATATTGAGCGACATGGTGGGCGAGGGGTTTTTGTCCACCAGCACGCGCTGCGGCGGCTGGCCGGGCACTTCGCGCAGCAGGCTTTTCACATAGCGCCGGCGCATTTCCGCCCGCCGTGCGACCGGCAGCGTGTCGAGCTGGTCGTAGGCTTTTGGGGCCGGCTGGAAATGAAGTTGCTTCTCGATTTCCTGATGGAAGGCCGCCGGCTCATCGAAGGCCAGCACGTCGGGATTGGCGTCCAGAATCTGTTCGAGCAGGGTGGTGCCGCTGCGCGGGTGGCCGCCGAGGAAGGCGATCTGGTAACGTTCCCGGGATGCCGGCGGTTCCTGTCGCCAGCGCCGGATCATCTCTGGCGTCAGGCCGGCCAGCAGTTCGCGCCGCCGCCGGTCGCCTTCGTCATAGCTTTTTTCCAGCAGCGCGGTGTCGGTGATGGTGCGCACCTGCGCCTTGGCCTTGGCCAGCCAGCGCATCGCTTCGGCATATTGGCCTTGTTGGTCCAGCACCACGCCCAGCAGGTGCGGGGCGGCGTATTTCACATAGGGATACTGCGGCCCGTCCTGGATCAGGTCGCGCAAGACGGTTTCCGCCTCGGTGGTCTGCTTTTTACGATGCAGCAGCAGCGCGCGGAAATATCGCGCCTGATCATCGCGCGGATGTTTGGCCAGGCACGCTTCGACACATTCCCAGGCCTTGTCCAACTGCCGTTCTTTCTCGAACCAGACGGCGAGGCTGATGCGGGCATCCACCGAATCCGGGGCGGCGGCTACGGCCTGTTCGTAGCAGGTGCGGGCGTCGTCGAGCTGGCGGAGGCCCTGATACTGGCCGCCGATGGTGCTCAACAGGGAGGCATTCTGGGGTGCGAGCTCCCGCGCTTTCCGGTAAGCCAGGTTGGCTTGTGCGAAATCCAGTTCGCCGGCGGCGGCGTTGCCCAGTTCAAACCACAATTCGGCCACGGCGGGATAGCGCCGCACCAGGTCGCGGTAACTGGATAGGGCCGGGCCGGGCCGGCCCCCGAGCAGTTGTTCTTGTGTTTTTTGCCAGCGCGCCAGGTCCCGGGGAGTGCGCTGGAGCTTGGCTAGGTCGCCATTCATCGGGCACAGAAATGCGCTAATGCAACCGTCCGTGCAAGTTAAACTGTGATCAACGCGATAAGAACTCTGACCGCCTCCGGCTTTCAGGCTGGGATGAGCGGGCAGGCCATCGTCCGCTTTCCGGCCGTGCAGTGATGCGATCTTGTTCCCATCGCTGGTTCGTGTTGTCGATGGTCCGATGGCTGTTAGCCGCTCACGTATGCGAAGCAATTGAATCAACCAGCGGGAGGCGTCTTGGGCCACATCCCCCGAATGTGGGGAATGAATCTGCTTTTTCCCAAACCGATCATTTATAACCTTTGCGCCGTGAATCCAAACAACCAGCCACCGTTCGTCCGTGTTTCCATCTTGGGAATGCTTGCGCTTTCACTTTTCCTGCCGCTGCTTGGTGAGGCGGCGGCCACGGTTGGCAGCTCCCCATCTGCCTTGACTCCGGCGACCAATCCAGCGGCGATGGATCCGGTGGCGCGCCGGGCCTGGTTTGTGGACGCCCGCTTCGGTCTGTTCATGCATTGGGGCTTGTATAGCGTGCTGGGCGGCACTTGGAACGGCCATACGCTGCCGGATAAGTCGCTGCCGCAGGGCAATTCCTGGTATGCGGAGTGGATCAAGGCGCGCCTGCAGATCCCCGATGCCGACTATCGCGCCCTGGTCAAAGACTTCAATCCGGTCAACTTCGATGCGGAAGCCCTGGTGCTGGAAGCGAAGCGGGCGGGGATGAAATACATTGCCCTGACGGCCAAACATCATGACGGCTTCGCGCTGTGGGATTCCAAGGTCTCGGATTTCAGCCTCAAGGCCACGCCCTGCCGGCGGGACATTCTCGGCGAGCTGGCCGCGGCCTGCCGCAAGCACGGCATCAAGCTGGGCTTCTATTATTCGCACTGGCAGGACTGGGAGGCGTCCGGCGGCGCCAAGCCGGACTGGGAGCCGCAGCCGACGGACGCGGAGTTTGAGAAGTATTGGCAGGGCAAGGCGCTGCCGCAGGTGGCGGAACTGATCGACCGCTATGACCCCGACCTGTTCTGGTTCGATACCTGGGGCAACGATGCCGCGAAAAAAATCACCCCGGCGCGGCGCGATGAGTTGATCCACCTGATCCGCACGAAAAGCCCGCGCTGCCTCATCAACGGTCGCATCGCCGCGCATAATCCCGGCCCGGATGTGGATTTTCTGGAGATGGACGACAATTCCTATCCGAGCGAATGGCCGGGCAAACCCTGGCAGTCGCCGGCGACCATGCAGAATTCCTGGGGCTGGCACGCGACGGATTATCACTGGAAGCCCTCGGGCGAGATGGTGCGCCTGTTGACAAAATGCGCCTCGCTGGGCGGCAACTATCTGCTCAATCTCGGGCCGAAGGCGGACGGTTCGCTTCCCGGTCCGGCGGTGCGCCGCCTGCGCGAATTGGGCGGCTGGATGGCGGCGAACGGCGTTTCTGTTCAGGGCACCGCCCGCGTGGGCCTTACTCCGTGGGGCGGCTGGACCCGCAGTCCGGATGACCGCATCCGCTACGCCCAGGTCCATCATTGGCCGGCGGACGGCTTGCTGCCGCTCGGGCCGCTGGATAAAACCCCGTCTTCCGCCGTGATTCTTGAAACCCGCCAGCCGCTGGAACTCGTCAAACAAGATAATGTTTGGAGGATCCGCGTTCCGAAAGTGGCCCCCGATCCGTGGGATACCGTCATCATGGTGCGAATGGCCGCGACCGCGCCGTAAGGCGACGGATGAGGGCATTCGCGGGCAATCATAATGAGCGTGAACCAATTCTTTCGCCGTGTCATACCCATCATGGGAATGCTGGCGCTGGCCGGCTTTCAGCCATCGTTGAGCCGGGCAGGGAACCGGCGGTTGGTCTCCCCCAGATTCGGTATTGTCCGGCTTGGATATTCCTTTCAACCTCTTTCCATCAAAGTCGGTTTCCCTCGTCCTCACGGCGGCGCGGGGATGACCACCTCACGAAGAATCACATTATGAAACCTCTCCCTGTCGCCCTGTTGCTGCTGGCCGCCACCATTCACCGCGCGGCGGCGCAGGCCTCGGCGTCCGGCCCGGCCGACATCGTGGTGGAGAACCGGATCATCGCCGCGAAACCGGTCAGCCCGGAGTTTTACGGCGGCATGTCCGCCGTCACGGACGGGCGCCCGGAAAACATGCTGTCGCAAATGCTGTTCGACCGCGGATTCGAACTGCCGCGTTCGACCTTCCAAAACAACGATTTTCAAGCGCTCGTCCAGGGCGACAAAAAGCAACCGGGCACCGGCCCGTGGGAAAGCGACGGCTGGAACCACACCACCTGGTGGCATTCCGGCTACGAGGAGAACTGCTGGTATCTGGCCAAGTCTCCCGAGGACAACGCCTCCACCTTCAAAAAATTGGGCGGCAATGGGAAATGGCCGGCCGGCGTCGGTGAATATTACGCCTCTGTGGCGAACAAGTCCACGACCAGTCCCGTCAGCCTGGCCCAGGACGGAATCCGCCTTCGCCGGGGAATCGCCTACACCTTCAGCGGCCTCTTCTGCGACGGCACGCATTTCGGCGCGCAACGGGAAAGCAAACATCCGGTGACCGTCACCGTGGCGTTGTATCCCGAAAAACGCCTCGACCTCCCGCCGCTCGCCACCGCGCAACTCACCGTTGACACCATCGCTCTCAACCGGTTTACCGTCATCCTGCCGGCCTGCGACCATGATTGCCGCGCCACCTTCGTCGTCACCGTGCCCGCCGGCCGGACCATCTCCGCCGACAATTTTTCCCTCCAGCCCGCCGACAGCGTCGAAGGCTTCCGCCCCGATGTCCTCGCCCTCGTCAAGCGGCTGCACAACGGCCCCATCCGCTGGCCGGGCGGCTGCGACGCGTCCACCTACGACTGGCGCAGCGGCGTCGGCCCGCTGGACGAGCGGCCTGTGAACCTCCACACCTGGTGGGGGCTGGAGGACATGAACGACATCGGCACGGTCGAATTCGTCAGGTTCTGCCGGCTGACCGGCGTCGAGCCGATGCTCTGCGTGCCGGTGATGTTCGCCCGCCCGGAAAATGCCGCCGACTGGGTCGCCTTCTGCAACGCGAAAACCCACCTCCTGCGCCCGCATTCCGGCGCCGCCGGCCCGCTCAAGGTTAAGTATTGGGAACTGGAAAACGAAATGTATCGCCGGTTCGACGCCATCACCTACGCCCAGCGGTCGGTCGAATTTTCCAAGGCGATGAAGGCGGTGGATCCCTCCATCAAGATCATCATGGGGAATTACTGGGCCTACCACCCCGCGTTCAAGAAAATGCTGGAGATTGCCGGGCCGCACATTGACCTGGTCGTCAACCGCGGCGGCTCCCTCAAGGAAATGCAGGCCGACGCCGCCCTCCTGCAGCACTACAACGCCGCCCATGGCCGCGACATCACCCTGTGCGATTCGGAATACAATGCCCGCGAGTTCGACCCCGTAGCCAAATCCGTGTCCGCCGCGGCCTTGGCCGTGCTGGAAGGCGGTGCGCTGCAACCCGTCCGCAAGGCCGACGACACCCGCAGCTACTTCGACCAGAAATGCCGCTGGACCTATGCCCTGGGCGTCGTGTCAGACATCATGGACTTCCACAACCTGGGCGGCGACCTCCACTTCATCAATTTCTTCTGCACGATGGATTTCTGGGGCGCCAACCTGCTGAACTGCGCCAAGGACAAGGTGTTCTTGTCCGCCACCGGAGAGGCCTTCAGCTTCCTCAAGGATCAGCCCATCGCTTGGCCGGTCGCCGTCGCCAACACCAAGGGCGACCCGACCTTCAAAACCTCCGCCGCCTGGAACCAGGCCAGGACCGATCTGACCGTCCTGATCGTGAACTATGCCGGCAAGGAGAAAACATTTTCCGTGGACCTAGCAGGCTTCAAACCCGGTTTCCAGCCGGCCTTTACCGTGGACCGCATCTCCGCGCCGGGTCCGGATGCGTTCGTCGCCGAAAATGCGCCGTCGCCCATCCACCGCGAAACCGTCGCCGGCCAGCTCGCCGGGACGCGGCTCCAGCACACCTGCCAACCCTATTCCGTCACCGCCCTCCGGCTGCGCGCGGCGCGGTAGTGATTTCACGCGCGCCCTTCACCGCGCGCGGTGCTAACACCGGTTAAATAGCCAGGTCACCAGATGATTGTCTCCCCCGAATTGGGTAGTGAAATTGCATGTTAGCCGCCGCACTTAGTTTATATCTTTCGCGCATGAAAACCAAAGCCATCGGTCATTGGCTCGCCAGTCTCTGCGTTGCGGTGCTGTTTATCAGTCCGGCGGGAGCGGTCACCGCCGATCAATCCACCACGCAAACGCCCGATGGCAAGCCGCACCAGTTCGCGTTTGGCGGAACGAACCATTCGGAGTTCCTGCTGGACGGCCAGCCGCTCCAGATCCGCTCGGGCGAAATGCATCCCGACCGGTTGCCGCCCGCGTATTGGCGGCATCACATCCGCATGGCCAAGGCGGCGGGGCTGAACACCATTGCCATTTATGTTTTTTGGAACGCCCACGAGCGCGCGGAAGGCAAGTATGATTTCAGCAGCCCCGGGCGCGATATCGGCGCGTTCCTGAAGATCGCGCGCGCGGAAGGCATGTGGGTGCTGCTGCGGCCCGGCCCGTATTGTTGCGGCGAGTGGGATTTCGGCGGCCTTCCGCCGTATCTCCTGCGCTATCCGGATTTGAAACTGCGCACGCTGGCCGATGCCCATTACACGAATGCGGTGGCCAATTATCTTCATGAGCTGGCCAAGGTCGTGCGCCCGCAGCTGGCGGAAAACGGCGGCCCCATACTTCTGGTGCAGGTTGAGAATGAATATGGCAGCTATCCGCGCCGCGACCACGATTACATGGTCTGGCTCCGCGACCTGTGGGTGAAGAACGGCGTCCACGGCCCGTTCTACACCGCCGACGGGGCGGGCGAGCACTATTTGAAAGGCGTGACGATTCCCGGCGTGGCCATCGGTTTGGACACCGGCGAGACGGAGGAACATTGGGCGATTGCGCGCAAGATAAATCCGGGGGTGCCGGTGTTCTCCTCCGAAGCGTATCCCGGCTGGCTGCGGCATTGGGGCGAGCAGGATTGGACTCCGAGCGACATTACGTCGTTGATTAAGTTCTACATGGACACCGGAAAATCCTTCAACCTTTACATGTTCAGTGGCGGCACCAGCTTCGGCTTCACGGCGGGCGCCAACAACGGCGGCAAAGGCTACGAGCCGGATGTGACCAGCTACGATTACGCGGCGCCGGTCAATGAACAGGGCGGCACCACGCCCGCCTATTACGCCCTGCGGCAGCAATTGTCCGCCTATCTGCCCAAGGCAACCGTCCTGCCCGCAGTGCCGGACGCGCTCCCGGCGATGGCCATCCCGCCCATCCCGATGCAGACGTGGTCGTCGGTGTGGAACGAACTGCCCAAGCCTCGCCAGGTTTCCGTCCCCGCATGCTTCGAAGCCGTCGGGCAATATCATCAGGGCTTGATGGTGTATCGCACCCAGCTTGCCGCCGGGGCCGCCGGCAAACTCGTCTTCACCAACCTGCACGATTACGGCCAGGTCTTCGTGGATGGCGCGCTCATCGGCACCCTTGACCGCCGGCTCGGCCAGCGCGAAATCGAACTGCCCGCGCGTGCCCAACCCGCAACCCTTGAAATCCTCGTCGAGGCGATGGGGCACATCAACTTCACCCGGGCCATGGAATCCGACCGCAAAGGCATCTATGGCGAAGTCACCTTGGCCGGCCAGCCCCTGACCGGCTGGCAAATGCTGGCGCTGCCCCTCTCGGACGATTGGGCCACGAAACCAAAACAAACTGTGCCGCCGGCCGGCCGGCCCGGCGGCATCTTTCGCGGCGAGTTTATGCTGGCGCACACGGCCGATACTTATTTCGACCTGTCCAAATATCAGAAAGGCGTGGTGTGGGTGAATGGCCACAACCTCGGCCGTTATTGGAACATCGGCCCGCAGCAACGCCTGTATTGTCCCGCTGCGTGGCTCAAGCCGGGGAAAAACATCGTCCTCGTCCTGGACCTGAGCCTCACGGTAGCGCCGCCGCTGGAAGGCCAGCCCGCCGTCCGCTGAGATTCCGGCCAATCCCGCCGCCATCACCAGCCCTTTTGTCGCGCGACAAATTTGAATCTAAAGTATTTCAGCCACAGATGGGCCCAGATGAAACACGGATGACAGACGGCAGGAACTGACACCTTAAAGGATCCGGTAGCCCGGTGATTGCCGGGTCACGGGTGCCCCGGCTCCGCGTCCTTGCCGCCGGCGGTGGCGGTGAGGTTGAGCGCGAAAAGACCGGCGAGGGCGGGGAGGTAATACGTTTTCAGGACTTTTTTTGGCAGGCTGATTTTCATTACCTAGCTGCAGGTATGATCGCCGCCTTCCCGGTTAAAGCCGGAGAATTATTTCACCGGCACAAGCAACAAGCTTCGCAAGTTCATCGGCTGCCAGCCGGCGGCCACCGGCTTCACCGTCAGCGTCACCATGCCAGCAGCCAGATCCAGGCTTCCATCCAAATCGGTCCGTTCAAATTTCACATAGTCCTTCGTGGCGGGCGCGGCGCCCGTAACTTTCTGTTCGCCGCTGATGACCTCAAATTTTCCGGCAGCTAACGCCGCGATTTCCGCCGATACAGTGAACTTGCCGGGGCGATCTACCTTGAAGGTCCAGGTGGCCGTGTCCTGCGGGTTGAGCCAATAGCCGAGGTTGTCTTTGCCCCCGCCGCTCTCGTATTGCAGACCGCCATGCAGGTCGGCTTCGCTGGCCGGCAAACGCACCGAACCGTCGGCTTGCTGGGCAATGGGCGTGACCGTCACTTCCGGCACGCCTTTGATGGTCAGCACCACGGTGGAGGAAATCCGGTCCGGGGCGGCCGCCGGCACCCGCACTTCAACGCCCTCAGCCGTGCTGGTGAATTCCAATTTCTTCCCATCCGCCAGCAGGCGGGCGGACCGGACGACGTTTCTCAATCCCGGCACCACCAGTTTCCCATCCGCGGGCCATTGGAAAACGTGCAGATAAAGCGTCGTCTGATTGCCGGAGACTTTCTTGGTGCAACGGCCCCAGGGCAGTTTCTTGAACGGGCTCGCGGTCGTGCCATAAATCGCTTCGCCGTTGACCTTGAGCCACGCGCCCATTTCGCGAAGATGCTCAACGTAGAATGGCAGAATTTCCCCGGCGGGCGTCGGGCCGACGTTCAGCAGCATGTTGCCGCCCTTGGACGACAGATCAATCAGGAAATTGAGCAACGTCTGCGTGCTCTTGACGCTCTGCTGGCCGGCGTCGGCCTTATTGTATCCCCAGTAGTTATGACCGCTCATGGTCATGCAGGACTCGAAGTCAATATCCGGGCCATAGCCTTGGGCCGGGATGGTCTGTTCGGGCGTCAGATAGTCGCCCAGCGTATCGCCCTTGAGCGCGGAGTTGTCGCCTTTGCCGATGCGATTGTTGATGATGACCTTGGGATCAACCTTGCGGATGGCCGCTTCCAGATGCTTGCCGCGCTCAAGCGTCCAGCAACCTTCCCAGTTGCCATCGAACCACAGCATGGCCGGATGATAACGCTGAATTTCCTCCAGCACGGACGCTTCGAGATATTCCTGAAACTTGTCCATGTCGGGCTGGATGCCGCTCTTGGCCGCCACATCGTTATAGCCGCGCCGCGCACCGTAAAGCGGGCTGTGCCAGTCCATGATTGTGTGATAGAGGCAGAACTTGATGCCCCGCTTCTCGCACGCCTGCTTCAGTTCCATGAGCGGATCGCGGCCGGCCTTGCCAAACGGCGTGCGGGACAGACTCCAGTTATCCCGGTCCGAAACCTTCGACGGGAACATCGCAAAACCGTCATGGTGCATCGAAGTGATGCAAACGTATTTCATGCCCGCATCCTGCGCGATCTGCGCCCACGTCTCCGCGTTGAACTGCTCGGGATTGAATTGGTCGGCGAACTTCTCATACTCCGAAGTCGGCATGCCCGTTGTCTCGATATACCACTCCGCATGGCCGGTATCCTTGGGATTCTTCCAGTGCACGCCGCCGGGGATGGAATACAGCCCCCAATGGATGAACATCCCGAACCGCGCCGCGCGAAACCACGCCATGCGCGCGTCGCGCTGCACCGCCGTTTCGCGGGCGAGGGATGCGGGCGCGTCCGCCGCGCCGATGGTGGTTTGAATCACGCTGGCGAGCAGGATTCCCAGCCAGCAGTTTTTGAGGTTCAAGTTTAGGCGCATGCAAATACAAATGTTTTGGTTAAATTCAATTAAAAGGGTCAGTCCTGGTTGAGTCCGGTGTGGTGCCGTAGAGGTTCATGGCGTGCACCTTAAACAGGCCCGTTCCCGTTGGCAAAGTTAAAAAAACATCTGGCTGCATTCACCATCAGGACTGACCCCTTCAGACCCCTTTACTCCTTTACTTGTCATTCTTGGTTTCGCTTGAAACCGGCGGCAGGCTCATCGCGGGGAGGCTCATCACCTCACCCGCAAATTCAAGCGCCACCACGGTGTCGGCCGGCCGCCGGCCGGCTTCGGGAACCGAAATTTCCAGCCCCGCCTCCGTCTGTTGCGCGACCACCTGGCCGCCGCCCAACAAACGCGCATGCACCAGCTTGGCCGCAACCGGCGGAAGTTTGAGCGCGCCCGGCGGCCACTTGAAAACATGGACATAAATCGTGCCGCCTTTGCGGGTCGTGCCGCCATATTCACCGGGCTTGAACGGCCCGCCGCGCGTGCCGTAGATACTTTCACCGTTTCGCTCCAGCCATTTTCCAATCTCCACCAGCCGGGCCGATTGGTCGGCGGGAATGACGCCCGTCGCGTCCGGCCCGACATCCAGCAACAGATTGCCGTCGCCCGTCGCGCAACCGACCAGCATGCGAATGCATTCGTCTGCTGACTTCGCCACGCCATCGGTGCGATACGACCAGCCGCCGTTCGGCGCCTTCACGACCGTCATGCAGGATTCCCAGAGCCGGGTGTCTTGATACTTTCCAAGCCGTTGCTCCGGCGTGTCGTAGTCGCCGCGCGATATGGGCGGATTGTTCGGGGCGTGCAAGGCCGCCAGCCGGTTGTTGATGACGACGCCGGGCTGAAGACTTTTTATGAGCGACCACGTTTCCGGAATGTGCCAGAAATTCAGCGCGTCTCCGTGGCCGTAGCTGTCAAACCACAGCACATCCACCGTTCCGTAATTCGTCAGCAGTTCGCGCAACTGGCCGTCCAGGTAGGCGACGTATTTGGCATTATCCCCCATTCCGTAATCGGGTTGATGCCAGTCGCGGGGTGAATAATAAATGCCGAAGCGCAAGCCCGCCTCATGGCAGGCGTCGGCCAGCTCCTTGACCACGTCGCGCTTGAACGGCGTGTGCATGATGGAATAATCCGTGAACTTCGTGTCCCACATGCAAAACCCGCCGTGGTGCTTCGCGGTGAACACGAGGTATTTCATGCCGGCCACCTTCGCTAGCCTCACCCACGCCGTCGCGTCGAAATTCGTCGGGTTGAATTTCTTGTAGAGGTTGTCATAGATCGGATCGGCCACATATCCCGCCCCGGCACCGTAGATGTCCAACGGCTTCGCCCCTTGGCGCGACCAGCTGATTTCCGTGCCGGCCAGGCTGGACATATCCCAGTGAATGAACATCCCGAACCGCGCCTCGCGCCACCACGCCGTGCGCGCGTCGCGCTGCTGCGGAGTCTCGCTGAAAGCTCTGGCCTGATCCTGCTGGCCGCCGGCGGCATTAAGCCAGGCCGCGGCCATCAAGGTTAAGTAAACAAGGAATCGGTTCATGTGCATTTTTTATAGGGGTCAGTCCTGATTGACTTCGTGGTCCCGCTGGGGTTCATGGCGCGCACCTTAAACCTGCCCGTTCCCATTGGCAAAGTTTAAAAAACACCTGGCCGCATTCACCATCAGGACTGGCCCCTTAAAGGCCGAGGGTGAACCCGCTGCCGACAGCGGGCGTGGAGGTGGAAACGAGGGGGTGTTGGTTTACAGCAGCAGACTTTACCAGACGCCGCTTGGCGCCATGGTCTGCGTTCTCATCTAATCGGGTTAGGCCACGACGCCACTTTGTCACTGTAATCTCCAGCAATACTCCATTCCATTATGTTTGTTTCAGTTGTCTGGCCATATGGAAATAAAACACAATTTGTCCGCATCTCGCCGCCGACACGCTCTGTGAACTGTATCACAAACCCATCAGCTTGGATGGCTATCAACCGCTCATCATCATTACGACCGTTAGAATGACCACCTGGCAAAACTGGGTCCTTCCGGCTTAGGTTGCCGGAAATCTTGATTCCCGTTCGCGAAACTTTATCAAAGGATTCAAGTTTTAGATACAGAACAGCATTTGTAGCTGATGCCGATATAGCCGGTGCAACTGCGACACTTGGTCGGGAGGGACTTCCATGCCTTGCAAATATGCATAAAATCAAGAATATGCCTAACCAGATTCCAATAAGTATCAACGGCCTTTTGGATTCTTTGGGATGAAGGATGTAAAACGGAATGAAGGCGAGTGGTATCAATAGATTTGCGATTCCCCAGCCCCAATGCACTCTAAACCCTGAACAGCAAACCAAATGATAGCTACAATAGGAAGTAACTTAAGAGTCAATATTGCTACAAATACAGCAATCAGGCTGATCTCTATCGACGTGTTACCAAATGTAATCATAGCGCTCTCTCGTCACCCAACTAGTCAATATCTTGAATAAATGGGGCCTAACCTTTCGGCTGGTTTCGACCTTATTCCCATCCAAATACCGTGTCGAGCGTAATTTCAGCGTCTGCGGCACTTTTCCGGAGCGCGGCCTTCAGGCCGCTTCACCGTGCGATGTGTTGAGGCTTAGGAATATGCTACGCGCAGGAAACATCGGGCATTGAAGCGGCGTGAACGCCGCGCCCCGTCCGCTGCTCCGCTGGAACTGGATTCATTGAGAGGGGTTTTTCTACCGAGATGTTAGTCCTACGGACTTTGCCGCCAGCCCGCGCTCAAACCCGCAGCCGGCCCGGTGTCGGCCCGAAAAAAAGCTTCCCTGGCCCGGCGTTTGGCGCTAGAAAAGTCGCATGAATTCTCGCTGCGCTTTGCGGGCGAATTTCGCCCTCGTCCTGAAACACTGGCGCCTCGCCCACGGTCTCCCCCAGAAACAAATGGCTGCCGACCTCGGGTTCGCCATGTCCACGGTGAGCGCCTGGGAAACGGGGGAGCGGTTCCCGACCGACTTGGCGCTGGAAGACCTCGCCAGCTATACCGGCATCACGCCCTGCCGGCTGTTCTGCGACTGGGCCGACCGCTGCGCGCCGGGCCAATGCCGGTTCCTCGCCGGCCGGGCCTGATGCCCGACCCTGCTACATTATGTAGCATCTGAGGGCTCGATTCCCGCCGCCGGGGCGCTCATGCTGCCCAATGTCATGTTGATCGCCTCTCAAACGATCATTGTCCCCGGCGCCGGACTCTTCCGCGCCGGCCCCGGATTGCTCGTGGGCGGGCACAGACTCTCCGTGGGTGGGCACGACTTGTCCGGCGAACCAAGGGTGGCTTATCATTGCTGACTCCGGTGTCCATTGAAGTGAAAGAACCATGAACAGCCACCCAATCACAAAGCAACCACTCGTTATCTTTGGAATTCTCGCGCTCACCCTTTGCCCGCCGCCGGCCGGCACGCCCTCCGCCAATTTCAATTCCACCTGGCCGAACCGCAGCCCCTGACCGGGTTTAAGGCTGTGCTCAGTAATTCTTTCGCCGTTGATGAGGGTGCCGTTCGTCGAAGCCAGATCCCGGACCACGATGTCGTTGCCGCGCAAAATAATTTCCGCGTGATGCCCCGAAACCGAGGGGTCGGCAATGGCAATGGTATTATCCTCGAGCCGGCCGACCGTGGTGCGGCTGCCGTTCAAATCAAACATGCACCCTGCCAGGCCATGGTTAATGACAACAATTTTAGCCATGTTTACTTGGCACGGATAGTCGCGGGCGGCGTGGTTTCATGCAACCGGAAATCTGTCTTCTGACAGTTGCCTGACGCTGATTGTAGCTGGACCGCGGCGGCCACCGCCCGCCGTCTGCGTGCGGCGCGGAAGTGAGGTCACGCCTGCCCTTCACCACCAGCGGTGTCAACGCCGGTTAATCATTAATCCGACCGTTCGTCGCCCACGCTGTCGCCGCTGTCGCAACAAAACGCCCAGATCAGCATGCTGACCGGTGGAGTCCCGAATGGCCGTGAAGTGCGAACCGGCGCAGGAATTTACCAGTCGTTTGTTGGCGGCGGAACTGGCGGGGCGAAATTCCCATCTGCCGGGTGAAGACGTTGGTGAAATACTGGCTCGAGGAGAAACCGCAGTCAAAAGCGATGTCGGTGATGGGACGCTGCGGGTTGCTGATCAGCAACTGGCTGGCCCGATTCACCCGCGCTTTTGCGAAATATTTGGCCGGAGTCAGATTCGTCGCCTGACGGAAGTGATGCACAAACTGCGTCACGCCAAGATGGCAGCTCGCCGCCATCATTCCCAGAGTCCACGGCTCGCCCAGGGCGTGGCCGAGTTCGGCGATGAATTGTTGCAAGGTGCGCTCGGTGCTGGTCAGTGATTTTCGCAACGAGATTCGGCGGGCGCGAAAATTGTCCAGCACCGCCAGCAACACTTCGTTGATCAAAACCGCCAGCCGGGAAACGTCGCCGGCATTTTTATTTTCCGCAATGACGCGGGCGATGCCGAGGAAGCCGCGGCGGATGTCCGGCGAACCCGGCCAGATGAACCGTTCGTTCTGGCGCAGATAGCGCGTGAGTTCCGCCAGGTCGGCGCGGTTCAAAATAATCCACGCCGGCCAGCGCCATTCCTGATGCGGGCGGCGCACGCCCACGTCAAGAATTAGCCAGACCAGCCGGCTCGCGCCGACGTGCGGGTTGCCGAGTTGATGCGGCTGCCACGGGCGGGTGACGAGAAACTCGTCATGACGGAGAGTTTGCAAACGATCCTCGATACGCGCGACGATTTCGCCGCCGGCGAGAAAGCTGATTTCAATGCCCTCATTGCGATGCGGCGGCAAACCCCAGGATTGCGCGGAAGTCGCGTCCCAGCTTCCCACGCTGCGCAGGCCGGGCAGTTCCTCCGCTGGCCACCGCCGGCCCGGATAGCCCGCCCGCCCGAAAGCGTGCAGCTTGACCGCGCCCGCTTTCGCGGCGGCCACGAGCGGGCGGCAACTGTCGGCCACGAAGGACTTTCCCGCCGCCCGGTAAATGGCGCGATGGTTAATTTTCTTGGGCGCTGGCATTTCGGTTAAGGTTTGGGCTGACGGTGGGAAACGGTAAACCATTCCATAAACTTGTAAAATCTTTCGGTGAAAAATACCGCAAGATTTCGCGGCGCAACCAGCTAAACTGTCGCCAATCCCATGAAACATTTGCCGCTCTTAAAACCACTCCGGTTCGCGTTGGTCGCGTTGCTGGTCGCTCTTGCCGCTGGCGCAATGCGGGCCGGCGAGCCGGCTCTGCGCGTCCTGATTTTAAGCGGACAGAACAACCACAACTGGCGCGAGACCACGCCCAGGCTCAAGTCTATTCTTGAAAACGGCGGGCGGTTTGCCGTGGACGTGGAGACGAACGTGGCCGGGATGAAGCCGGAGGTTTTTTTCAAATACGATGCGCTGTTGAGCAACTTCAACACGTTCAGCCAAAATGATCCCGGGGAAGTCTGGAACATTGGAATGCGCGCGGCGTTTGTGAAATTCATCCGCGACGGCCATGGCTTTGTGGTGTTTCACGCCGGCAGCTCGGTTTTTGATGACTGGCCGGAATTTCAGGAAATCGCCGGCGCAACTTGGAGCCAGGCCACCAGTCATGGCCGGATGCATACGAACGAAATCCACATCCTTGCCCCAGATCATCCAGCGGTCGCCGGGCTGAAGGATTTCGCGACGTTTGACGAGTTCTGGCAAAACGCGCAGGTCGCGCCGGGCGCGAAGGCGCTGGCGGCAGTCACCCCGAAGCCGGAATTCGGCGGCACAGGCAAGGCGGAGCCGATTGCCTTCGCAACGGATTTCGGCAAAGGCCGCGGGTTCACGCTGCTCCTCGGCCACGACGTGCGGGCGATGGCAGCGGACGGTTTCAAGGCGTTGCTGCTGCGCGGCACCGAATGGGCGGCGACGGGAAAAGTTTCGGCGGACCATCCAGACAATCATTAAACCACCACCATCATGAACATGAAACATAGCTTGAAACGAAACGACACATTCACCCGACGCAAATTTGTCGGCGGCATGTTGCGCGGCGCGCTCGTGGCCGCGGTGGCGCCCAACTTCATCCCGCTGCGCGTGCTGGCGGGCGAAAACACGCCGAGCAAGAAGATCCAGCTCGGCCACATCGGCGTGGGCGGACGGGGCACCGCCAACATGAGGAATTTTCTTACGGTGGATGGTGCCGCCTCCGTCGCCATCTGCGATCCGTTTCGCGAGCGGCGCGAGGATGCCGCCAAATTCGTGCGGGAAGCGCAAAAGCTGGAGACGAAACTTTACAACGACTTCCGCGAATTGCTGGCGGACCAGAGCGTGGATGCGGTGGCCATCTGCACGCCGGATCACTGGCATGTGCCCATCGGCTTGGCGGCGGTGCAAGCGGGCAAGGATGTCTATATCGAGAAGCCCCTCGGCCACAGCCTCGACCAGAATCACGCCATGCTGACGGCGGTCAAAAAGCATAAACGGATTTTTCAATATGGCACGCAGCAGCGTGCAGTGGAAATGATCAAACGCGGCATCGAACTCGTTCTCAACGGCTACATCGGCGATCTACAGCGCCTCGAAGTCTGGGCACCCGCCGGCCACGGCGGCGGTTCGCTCGCAGAAATTCCCGTGCCGGACGGACTCGATTATGAACTCTACATCGGTCCCGCGCCGATGAAGCCCTGCACTAAGGATCGCATCACGAGCGAAGGCTCCTGGTATTGTTCAGACTACGCCCTTGGTTTCATCGCCGGCTGGGGCGCGCATCCGCTGGATGTTGCCATCTGGGGCATGGACTCGGACACCAAAGGGCCGGTTTCATTTCGCGGCACGGGCAATTTCCCGACGCCGGACGCGCTGTTCAACACCTGCGCGACCTGGGATGTGGAGGTGAAATTCTACGATGGCATCCCCATGCATTTCATGAGCGACAATTTTGCGGAACCCATCGTCAAGAAATATCGCAGCGACAACTGGGAGGGGAACGGCACCACCTTCTTCGGCACAAAAGGCTGGGTGAGTTTGAGCCGCAGCAGTTATGCCGCGAGCAATCCCGACTGGTTCAAGCTCAAGCAATGCGAGGGCACCAAACGCGTTCTTTATCGCAACAAATTCTACAAGGCCTTCGTGGACAGCGTGCGCGAACGCTCGCCCTCCGTCGCGCCAATTCAGGATGCTGTCCGCTCCGACGCCATCAGCCATCTCTCGCTGATGGCCATCAAGACCGGAGGTGAAGTGATTTGGGATCCCAAGAAATACAAAATTAAATCGCCCGCTTCGCTCAACGATCAGATGCACTTTCCGGTGCGCGGCGACTGGAAACAAGTTTAACCAATACCACCTACATGAAAATCGGCTGCTTCGCCCTCGTTGAACCGTTCACGCCCATGGAACGGCAATTTGAACTCATCCGTGGTCTGGGCATTGATTACGTTGACCTCACGGATAATCACGACGGCGCGTCGCTCGGCGTCGAGTTCGGTTTCGCCGCGTCCGTCAGCCTCGACAGTCACCCCGGCACGCTTCGCCGGCTCGCCGCGCGGCACAAGCTCAAGTTGAGCACCGTCTGCGCGCACGCCAATCTGCTCGATCCCGCCGCGCCGGATGTCTATGGCACGTTTCAAATCATCAAAGCCATCCGCCTGGCCGCCGATCTGGGCATCCCCGAAGTCATCACCACCGAGGGCGATCCGAAAACGGAATTCGGCCATCGGCTCACCGCCAAGGAACGCCTCTTCACCATCTGCGAGAAATTGCAGTCGCCCATCGCATGGGCCGAGGAACTCGGTGTAAAGCTGCTGCTCGAACCGCACGGCATCGTCACCGATTCCGTGAAGCACATGGGCGATTTGCTCGAACTCCTCGGCCACGAAAAAACCGTCGGCATCTGCCTGGACACCGGCAACAGTTGGCTCGGCGGCGCAGAACCGCTGGATTATGTGAAGACCTTCGGCCAACGCATCCAGCACGTTCACTGGAAGGACATGCCGGAATCTTGGTTGCCGAAGCGCGGCAAGATTTACGGCTGCGGCATGGCGGCTATTCCGCTGGGCGACGGCATCGTCGGCATACCCGCCATCGTGAAGGCTTTGAAGAAAATTGGTTTCAAGGGAACGACCACCCTTGAAATCGCGGGCGCGGAAAACGTGAAAATCTCCGCCCGCCGGTTGCGTGAATGGTAGACTTCGCGGCAAAAGCGTGCCACGCGGGAAAATTCATTGTAAAGAGGTCAGTCCCAGTTGGCTCCGTTGGTGCCGGTAGGGGTTCATGGCCCGCACCTTAAACCCGCCCGTTCCCGTTGGCTAAGCTAAAAATATCTGGCTGCATTTAGACTTACAACTGACCCTATTCCAGCGCCCGTGCCGGCCCGTAAAAAGCTTCCTCAGCCCGGCGTTTGGCTCTAGCCATGGCCCATGAACTCTCCCTGCGGACTGCGGGCGAAGTTTGCCCACGGCTTGAAACACTGGCGGTACAACCACCCCCTCACCCAGAATGAAATGGCCACCAAGCTCGGGTTCTGCCTCTCCACGGTGAACGCCTGGGAAACGGGGGAGCGGTTTCCGAATGGCTATGCGCTGGAACACATCGCCGTGGAAGGTTTAACGTATAAATGAGAAAACCCTTGTCCTATAAGGAGAACAAGGGCTTTTCTTAATGTTTTGGATGGTGGAGCCAAGGAGGCTCGAACTCCTGACCTTCTGAATGCCATTCAGACGCTCTACCAACTGAGCTATGACCCCATCCACAAAACGGAGCGTTAATTTAGATTTTTTGTGCCGCAAGTCAAAGCATTTTACGCAGTCATCTTGGATGTGGAATGCCAAATCATTTTTTCATCATCGCCGCCCAGGAGGGTGGCAGATTTTTCACCACTTCAATGCCTTTAAAGGGCTTGGTCTTGCGCAGCTTCGCCGTCTTGGCCCAGTGGGACATATGGGTCAGACCGTCGTGTAGGGAAACGTCCTTGATCAGGTCGCCAAAAAATTCCCGCGCCTTGTCGTGCGCCGAATAGGCGTTCACCACTTCGTTGCGCGCGTCCAGATGTTTTGCATCTGGCTTTACACCCATGCACTGCGCGACTTCCCGCGCCAGTTCCAGCACGGAGTAAGCATGGTCGGCACCGACGTTGAAGATCTGGTTGTAACATTTTTTGCGCTCGACGCTGCGGGCGATGATGGGCGCCACGTCGCTGATGTAGCTGAAGGCGCGCGTTTGTTTGCCGTCGCCAAAAATTGTCATCGGCTGGCCGTTGCGGATCTGCTTCATGAAAATGCCGATGACATTGCGATACGGGTCGCTCAAATTCTGGCGCTCCCCGTAGACATTGTGTGGGCGGAAAATGACGGAGTTCAGCCCGAACATTTCATGCGCTTCCTTCAAGTCCAGTTCCACCGCGTATTTGGCGATGCCGTAGGGGTCTTCCGGCTGCGGCACGAGGTCTTCGCGCATCGGCAGCTGGTTGCGGCCGTAAACGGCGATGGATGATGTGAATACAAAACATTTCACCGTGCCGGCGTTGACCGCCGCGTTGATGAGGTTCACGCTGCCGATCAAATTGTTCGTGTAATTGAACGTCTTGATGAAATGGCTCAAGCCCTCGGCGGCGTAGGCGGCGAGATGAAAGACGTAATCGAATTGGTGCTGCTTGAAAAGTTTGGCGATGAGCGCCTGATTTTCCACCTTGCCCTTGACGAATTTGGCGCGGGCGGGGACGTTTTCGGGAAACCCGCCCGACAGATCGTCCAGGGCGACCACGGTGTGGCCCATTTTCAGAAGTTCATCGCAAACGTGCGAGCCAATGAACCCGGCGGCTCCGGTGACCAAAGATTTCGGCATAGGCGGATAGGAAAACATCCGCGTCCGATGGAGTCAAAATTTATTTCAAACGTGCCGGGCCCTCATCCGCGCGCTTGTGAAAGCTGCGCGCATTTCTTAAATTGACGTTCAACTTGATGAACATCGGCATCCTCACGCACGAACCTTTTTATCCGCCCAGCGGCGGCGGCTCCTCCCAGGCGATTTATCTCGTCGAAGCCATGGTCCGGCGGGGCCATAGTGTTCACGTCTTTGCGCCGCAAGCCGACAATGTCGCCGAACTCGAAGCGAAGTTTCGCATCAAGCTCCATCCCTTCACGACCTGGCCGATGGGGCGCAACACCTCGCTGCGCAATCTAAAATATCTGGCCTATCCGTTTTTCTTGAAACGGCTCGTCAAAAAAACCGCGCGCAATGTGAAGTTCGATGTGTTGCTCGCGCAACACGCCATTGCCTGTGCCGCCGCCGGCGGATTGCGCCAGCCGCTGGATTGTGCGGTGGCAATGAATTTCCTCGATTATCTCACCGGTTACTTCGATAGCTGGCCAAAATATCTCGCGCCGCCCGCGCTGGTAAATCAGTTGAAGAAATTCGAGCTGTCGCTGCCGATCAAATATCACGCGGAGGGCATCTTCACCATTTCTGACGAACTGGCCGATCGCTTCCGCGAAGCCGGCTATCCTGAAAAAAGAACGCTGCCGATTTACTACGGCTACGATGGAGCGCTATTCCAGCCGACGTTTCAAACGTCGCCAGCTCCGTTGGTCGTGATGCACGGCTCGCTGGATCATCATCATATCAATGAGTTTGGCGCGGCGGCGCTGGCGCAGGTTTTTCAGAAGCGGCCGGACACTAAATTCCGGTTCGTCGGCAAGCGCACCGACGCGCTCCGCCGCACGCTGGCGATGCTTCAGGGCCGGATTCCGGACACCGCGATTGAATGCACCGATTTTGTGCCTTACGCCGAAGTCGCCAAAAAAATTCATGATGCCACCGTTGGCATCGTGCCTTATGCGACCTCGACCGGGGCTCATTCCACGATGGTCGCCAAGACCGTGGAATACGCGGCGATGGGTGTGCCGATGGTTTGCACGCCGTTGCGCGGCACGATGCATTACTGGGGGAAGAATCCGATCATCCGCTTTTCGGAAATGAACCCCGGAAGCTTTGCGGAGAAAGTTCTCACCTGGTTCGATGAATCACCGGCGAACCGGCGCGCTTGGGGCGAAGCTGCCAGCGCGAAGGTGCGGGCGGAACTGGATTGGCAGCCGTTTTCCGCGCGCGTCGTGCAGCGGTTGGAGGAAATTCACCGGGAACGGCGCGGTTAAAATGTTATTCCGCTTCGTCTTTGAACAGGTTGTCCGTCACCAGCTGGCTCTTCAAGATGAGAAAGATGCCGACCGCAGCGGGGATCAAACCGGCCACAAAATAATATAGAAATCCAGTCCGGTAACTGGAGCCATAACTTGGTGCCGCCGTCAGTGTGGTGGCCAATGCGTTCAAGATGGGCGAGACGCTGTGGGCGCACATGGACAAGCCGAGGATTTTGATCAGGACATTGGCAAGTTGTTTGGGCTTCATCCACCGATTTTCCTCCGAATGCCGGCTTTGTCGAGCGCAACTTATGACTTCCCGCGCTGTCGGTTCACCTCGTAGAGATATACCAAAATGGCGAATATTATGGGAAAACAGAGGCTAAATATAGTGTTGCCACGTTTGTTGCCACATTTGCAAAGTTCGCGGTGCCGAAGTCGCTTTCTAACCGCAATCGGCTGCACGGTTCACGGATTCCAGGTTGGCTTGCTTCGTTTTCATCAACGGTAAAAGTTATTCACCGCTGGCAAAAGCCCGTTTATTTCGGGAATGGGGCAGGGGAGCCCCGGCGCTCGCTGCCCCCTTTTGCTGGTTTTGATTTGGATCCATGCGGGGGGAGTTGCCATCGGTTCGAATCCATCAATAAAGCGCGGTTTATGGTCTCAATTATTTTGCCAGACTTGTTCAACTTATACACTTGGACAGCCAATGTCCGACCCTCCCCCGTATCGTGCTCGCATGCACTTAAATCAGAACCGCCTCGAACGCTTTATCTGGCATTGCGTCCGGCTTTACTGCCGAGAGCTTGGCGCTGGGCCTTCAGTTTCACGATCTCCTCGTCGAGCACGGCGAGGTAGGCCGCGTGGTTCTTCGCGCGCACGGCGGTGTTGATCAGCTTGGTCAGCGCGCCGC
>CAIXPZ010000196.1 GCA_903921455.1 uncultured Verrucomicrobia subdivision 3 bacterium
AGGTGTTTAGCCGGACGTCCCATCGTCCGAGCTGTAAATCGAAATTAAGCCGGAGGGTCTCGCAGGTTGGACGCTAATCGGAAAACAAAAACTTTTCCGACGTGAATTCTTTTTATCTGTTGACCGCCCGGGCTTGATAGGTGTTAGGCGGCTGGGTGCTCATCTTGATTCTCAACAACATTGCTTGGATAACCTTTCAACTCAACACAAGGTGCGTCTGGACTTAGCTCCTCGCAATCACCAAAAATGTGAATGTCGCCGTTCGCTTCCCAAACGCGAAAGCTCCGCTCCAATGTATCTCTACCAAACATCCGGCTCAAAACTCGCACGGTGCGAGCATTGATAATCAAACTGCCGGTCTGACCAGTAATCCAGTCATCATAATACTCGGCAAAAAATCCCCATAACTGATTGGCTGGTGTTTTATCCATAAACGCTCGAAGCCGCCTAATAGATATTCGGCAGCCAAAACGCCGGATATTGCCGACCGGCCATGGTCAGGTTTTGGTTGCGTTTCTGCCGGTGGTTGTTGCCGATGGTGAAATTATGACCCCGAAAGCGTTCCCGGCCAAGGCTGCGTTCGGAATCGTCCGGCTCAAGTCCTGAAGTCGGATCGCGCGGTTGCCCTAACGCAGTCATGCTTTTGACCTTATTCCCGCCCCTCCGTTGTGTCGAGCGGATTTTAAGCAGCCGTTTATCGCTGGCTGGCCCGCATCCAAGCCCCCGTCTTGTTTCGTCCCAAAGGGACCCCCGACAATAGCCAGGCGTTTCAACGCCGGGTGTGCCGTCAGGAAATTCCTCGTCCCAGCGGGACGGTGTCAAAATAGTTGAATCCACGCAGAAAATTACCGTCATTCACCAGTTTATAGCAGCATTATAAAGCTTTCATGCGTTTTTTTGCTGCTGACTTTCAATCTCCAAAAATCAGCCTCAATGGGGCGCAAAAAGTCATTTGTGGCAACCAGTGGCAACCTGCAATATGGCACCTACGACGCTTAACTAGCGCAATACGCCCTGAGTGCCATACGAGTGGATCGGTGTGAAGGCAAGACTCAGCAGTGCGGGCAGCAGGTTACAGCTCATTAGTTTCCCCGTCAGGATTTAGAATTTCCAACCGCACCGGGCCGAGCAGGCCGGAGGGAAGGAGTTTCTTGTCGGCAGTCAGGTGCGGCCAGCGCCAGCCGTAAAAGGCTTTGCGCTCGGGATGGGGGCGTTCCGACTTGTTCTTCACCCAATCGGGAATGTAGGCCAGCCCCAGCCCGGCGGCGGTTGATCCGGTCTGGCTCGTCCATTCAAGATCGTCGGGATAATGCTGATCGCCGATGATCCGGTTGACCCAAAGATTTGCCACGGTGATCTCAATCGTATTCTCGCCCGGCTTGAGGGCGTCCGTCACATCCACCCGATAAGGTTTCTTCCACGCGATGCCGCAATCCCTGCCGTTGACGACGACGCGGGCGATAACTTGCACATTGCCGAGGTCAAGGGAGAGCGTGCTGCGGTCGCCAGAGTCAAGATGGGCGTTTGGTTTCCAGTCGAAGGTTTTGCGGTAGGTGGCGTTGCCCGAATGGTATTTGGCGCTTTCGTTTTTCAACTCCGTCCACGAAACGAGTTTTGGCATCGACTCGGTCAGATTTGTTTTGACCAATTGAAAATTGACCGTCCAATCCTCGCTGAGGTCCTTGACGATTGTTTCGGAGCGCAGCCACGGGGCGGGTTCGGCGGCGGATGCTTTGGATGCATCGCGGAAGACGATGAAATACGATTCATTCGGTCCGAAGCGGAGCGTCACCTCGGTTTGTTCGCCCATCGTCTTCGCGCCCGGCAGCCGATAGATTTTTCCACTGTCAGGAATCCAGACCTCGGGAACTTTGCCGACCACCCTGAACTTGGCAACGACTGTCTTCTCGCTTTCGTGTTGGTTGCTGAGGAAGTAAATTTCGTCGCTCCCTGCGCGGCGGTGGATGAACTCGATGTCGCTTCCGGGGTATAGTGTCGGCCCGAACTGTTTCTTGGTGGTATGAGCGAACGAAAAGTCTTGCGCGCTGCCGTGTTTCTTCAGCACTTCGGCGAGGGGCATGCCCGAGTATAGCACGCCTTTCCCAACCTTGTTGAAGGTCACGCTCTTGCCATCGCACGCCCCCCAGATTTTTTCCACGAGCGTCTCGAACTTCTCGATCTCGCCCGGCTTGATTTTCCCTGGCAGTGACACTGGCTTCGTCCCCGCTACAAGGCCGCGTCCCTGGGGGCAGAGGGCGGCGCACTGCTCCGCTTTCCGGAGAAGCACACCTTCCAGTTGCAGCAGGCCGAGGGCGATTACCTTCTCGATTTGAACAAAGCGCGAAATCTCGTCATTGACGGGCGCGGCTCGAAACTCATCTTTCAAGCCCGGCCGCTGGAAGATGCGAAGAGGACGACCCGATCCGTTGAGAAATTTGGCAGGATCAAGGTCAAGACCACGGAGCGGTCCTGCGGCTTCTTTACGGCCTCGGATTCCGCGCACA
>CAIXPZ010000197.1 GCA_903921455.1 uncultured Verrucomicrobia subdivision 3 bacterium
CGAAGCTCCCCCTCCTGCTGCTTCTACCTCGAAGCGGAATCAACAGCTTGACGGAGACCTGAAAATCCAGTTCCCTTTGCTCGGAAGGTGAGGCACTTTTCGAGCGCCACCCGCCGCACTTTTCAACCGCCGTTTACACATTAACATTTGCCCGATCTTTCGACGAATGGGCTGGCCGGAATGATTCGCGACAATGCGTTTTCTGAGCCACCTCACCAGCCAGTGATATCATGATCAGTTCTGAATAATATTCGGCTCGTTCGGGTGTGTTCAGAAAATGCACACCTCTTTGTTGTAACAAAAAGGGGTGAATATCTAGGGCCTGAGTAGCACCTAACGGGCGCCCCTTATCGGGGTCCGGCAACTCTACCTTGACCAAGGTCCTACCAAAGTGAAAATGAGCTACTGCGTGGCCTGCCTCATGATAAGCATACCCTTTGTTCAATAGGTGGCTTTCAGATGTTGCGTCCATAATCAAAATGGCTTCGTCTTAACCTTTAACTAGATTTTTCAAGCATTCCCGCAGCGCCGCGATATTGCCCAATAGGTTCTTGTCATTACCAGCCAACTCCTCGATGACATCAATTAGCTTGAATGCCGGCTTCAGGCTCGGCATTGGTGCCGCCGTTGCCTGCTTCGTGCCCTTGGCTGGCTTGCCCGCCATGCCTGGCTTCTTCTGCTTGAATGCGGCGGCAGCCTGCCGGACGACTTTGGCAGTCACCGGTTCACTGCCCGCCAGCTTTAATGCCCCCTTCCATGCCTCCACTCGTTTTGCTTCCGGCACCGGGATCAGCTCGCGGAACTGCGATTCTGTCAACGGTTTAACCCGAATGTCTGCAATTGCAGACATTTGTGCGTTCACCTCGGCGCTGCCGATCAAACTGTAGGCGTATTGCCGGCTGAGCCCCAAGCGCTCGCGGCAATAATCTTCAAACGTCTCGTATCCGTCGCGGTAAAGCCGGTCGGCATTAATTTTGAGGAGCGCACTTCCGACATCCAGGAATGTGGCCCACCCCTTCTGGATGACCAGCTCCAGCCGGGCCAAATCCTTTTGTTCCGCCGCCGTCAGCGTCGGCTGGGGCAGCACAACCGCTAGCGCTTCAATCGGCGCCGGTGGGGTCCATTTACCTTTGGCCGGGCCACTCGCTGATGCGGCTCCACCAGTCTTCGATCCAGGGTTTATAGTTTTCATCGTAATACCTTTTATCCTCGGCTTTAGCCAACTTCCGTTGGAAACGAGTCAACGGGGCGTTCTCCCATTGTTGCTTCCGTAGTTTCAAGAATAGCGACTCCGAACCGAGCGTTTTGTCCGGCCACAAATGCAAATGTCCCAATAATCCGAGATCCGTGGCTACGCGCTGCACCAGTTGTAAAGACTCAACCGCATACCGCCGCCAGGTCTCCGGGGTCTGGAATACCGCCGTGTTCACCGTCACCCCCAGTTCCTTGGCGTGCTCCTTGATGCGCGCGACATTTTCGGACCGGATGTTGATGGGCTCGTGGTAGATAGTGATGGGATCCAGTTCTTTGATGGCGGTCAGCGTAGCGCGCAGATCGGCTTCATCACATTCCGGATACGTAGGGGCCACCGCCACGAATACGTGCAGGCCTGCCGCCTGGGCGGCCTTGAGTGTTGCCAGCCGCTGCGTAGGTGCCGGCGCCTTCGGTTCGTAGATCTTCGATAGTTTGTTATCCAGCGTCGGCAGACTCATGCCGAATACCAACCGGTTGCCGAATGACTTGAACAGGTCAAAGTCCCGCTTCGCCAAGGGGCTACGTGTCAGAATCCGCACGTTCAGCGTGGAGTGGTCACGAATCGCTTCCAGCGCCTTTCGGACGAGCGCCTGGGCGCTGGCATTGAGCAGTTGGGTTTTCTCGGGCGTGCTGGCCATGAACGTCTGGTACGGATCGGTCGTCGTGCACAGCATCACCGCGCGGTTGCCGTCGGGTTTTAGTTCTGAAATAAGGGTGCCATCAGCCTTCCTCAGTGATTTTAAGAATTCGTGTTCGTCCCATGGTCGCAGTAAGGAATATGAACCCCACTGCTCATCAGGGTCGGCCACGCCATAGTTTTTCAACTCGGCAGCTTGCCAATTGGCGGAAGCATCGGGGACATAACAAAACCGGCAGGCATGGACGCAGCCCATCGAAATGTTGAACGCCCAGTTGGAGAGGCTCTTGTATTTGAAGTTGTTTTCGGAGATGACGGCGGGATGAGGCCAAAAATCAAACGGCTCGCCCTTCGACGACCCGACCTTTGCAGTGGTTTTGGTTTTGTCCTGCATGCCCGTGTAGGCAGAGCAAACCAAATCGCGCATGTAATGTCAAACGGGGGACCCGACCAGCCCCCAGCCTTTCCAGAGCTAAACAGAAGGCAGCTATAAAAAGGCTCACCCAATAAACACGTTCGACCCCAAGAGTTGCTTTAACGAATCGCGGTTATCCCAACACCACATTTGAAATTTCCGGGTGTCCTTGAAACATTCGATTCGCCCGGTCCAGTCGTTCGGAAGTGCATTGCGGCACAAATCCTTTGTCTCGGCAGCTCGATTATCAAACATGTCGTGGATAAGAATCAATTTTACTTTCCCAGAGCAGCATCCAATGGCACGCGTGAGCCACCGCTCTCGTCCCGTATTGAGGGCGGCGTTGTATTCTTTTAAGAAATTTGTGCGCTTCGGTTCGGGAAGTCTGTGCAGGTAGGATGGCGACAGCGTCGGCCAAGGAGTCAAATCAATATGGGCTGTATTGATTTTGTAATCGCCGCCGATTATGCCCAGAGCCTCCTGATAATCCCCAAACCAGGAATGCGGGCGTGGATTCACGTTGCGAAAGTAACCAGCCAATCGCAGCGCTAGATTGTCGGCGGTCATGGCTGCGTTCGGCCACAGCCGCCACGGCTCAAATTCTGTGGAAGACGGATTCAGCCCAATGGTAATAATCGCCGCGCCGTCGAGGTTTCCAAAAAATGGGACCGGATGAAGCGGAATCCCGTCGCGCAGAATTGTCCCCCGGTATGTCTGCTCAATCTCGCCTTGCTCGGCCTGAATATCAGCGACCAGTTCAATGACTTTCCGGCTGGGGTGCAAAGCTGTGTCCACCGCTGCGGCGACAAAATCATCAATGGCTTTCGCTGCCTTAGCGAACGGCACGCCGAGCCGGCAAACCGGAGCGGCGTCTTCGGGCAGGTCGTCAATCGCCACATCCGGCTTGGATCCAAACGATTTGAAGTATTGCGCCAAATCAAATTTGTCGGCGATTTTCCGCGCATATTCCGCGCCCCCTTTCGACCACAATTGAAGTTCGTAGTCGCCGTTCGCGTGCATTCGGGCCAGCGTCTCGCGGACGCCGGCAATCAACTGTTCATCGTCATCAAGAATGGTTTGATCAACGTCAATTGAGATGTGTAACGGCATGGTTCGTTTATACTTTTCTACCTGGTATGGTGCAATCTCGATCGCTCGCAGAATCTCAAAGGCGAGATGTCGATCAGCCGGGTTGCAGGCAGGCTGGGCTGTCGTGGCGGGCGTTGTTCACGAGTTTGGAGACGCGGCAGCAGGCCATGTCTTCGGCCGGATAGGGACGCAACAGGGTTTTCAGGAATTGCGGTTCGAAGCGGTCTGGCTGCAACCACCATTGATAATGTTCGGGGCCGATGATCACCGGCATCCGATTGTGGACGGCGGCGACCATCGGATTGGGTTCGGTGGTGATGATGGTAAAAGTCTCGACGGTCTGATCAACGCTCGGGCCGGTGTCATCGAGGCCGAGCTCGCCTTCGCGGTGCGGTCGATGCCATTTCTCCCAGAGGCCGGCCATGCAGAAGAAGCCGCCATCCTTGCGGGTGAAGCGGAATGGTTGCTTGCCGGCGGGCGTGGTCTGCCATTCGTAAAAGCCATCGGCGGGAATCAGGCAGCGCTGCTTTTCGAAGGGCCGGCGGAAACTGGTTTTGTCGGTGATAGTTTCGGCGCGGGCGTTGGTCAACTGGTCGCCGATGGATTCGTCCTTGGCCCAGGCGGGGATCAAGCCCCAGCGCATGGGTTTCAGGGTGGCAACGCCGCCCTCCCAGATCAGAACTGGCGCCTGGGAGCGGGGGGCGAGGTTGTAGCGCGGCTTGAAATCCACGACCTTGCAGATGAACCGGACGAGTCGTCCGATCTCAGACAGATCCTTGGTGATGGTGTAGCGGCCGCACATGGGGGCAATCTAAACCTGAAGCCTGAAAAGAAGAAACCTGAAATATTCCCTACCGATGGCGGCGGTAATAACGGCGTGGTTTTTTATTTACAACGGTCTTTTTTTGCTTTAGAAAAAACAATATATGGCTGGCAGCAGCCAAAATCGGAATCCGTCATAGCGACCCTAAAGCCAACGATGAAAACAACTACTCGTTTGATTCCCGCCCAAATAAATCGGTTCTTAATTTTTCCCCTCCTAGGGATGTATTTGCTCCTGACCGGGTGTTCAACCTACCACACCAAAACGGTCTCACAAACTTGGAAACCAGCGATGGCAAAAACCATGCCGGACTCCTCACGGCTCACCATTGAGGTGGTAATCGGAATGAGACCGGATTATTTCACCCAGATGAAGAGTCAGGGACTCGATGGGGATTTCATCAAGGCGGCGGCCAGCCTCCAGCACAGCATAGCCGGCGGCGACGCCTCATTCTGGGATTCCTATTGGCAATCGGTCTATAACGGCCGGATCACCTATGAAACGAAGCGGTCGATTACGGATTTCTATTATGCGATGGAATTAATCCATGCTCTTAAGAATCGATTTACCAATGCGGTGATCTACCTACGCCCAACTGATCAGTCCGGCCTGTTTTCGGTGGCCAGAGATTTCAATTATCTTAAAAGCCATGTGGGCCATGCCTTAGATTTTGACTGGTCGCCAATGCCTGAGTGGCCAACGGCTTATCAGGCCAACCTAGACCGGATTCTGGTCATAAAAGATCTGCTCGGCTATCCGCAAATGACCGCGCTGGATTCTAATTCGCCGGCAACCATCACCATTGATTTCAGAACGGTTCCCGGTATGGAAATTTCCGAGCGCAACTACTCCACGTATGGCCATGTGATAGCCTGCATGGCCCAAGCCTACGGTCAGAATGAGACACCCTTTTGGGTTTCGCTCGACGCACACGAAGTCGCGGCAGGCAAACGCAATTTCTTTGGCAAAAAACGTTATCAAGCCGGATTGGAACAAAATCCGGATATTGGCGACTGGCTGCAAAAATATTTTACGAATGCCCCAGCAAAGGCGGAATGGTCAACCTATGAACAGTCACTGAAGCCGTATCTGGATACCGACCTGTCTGACATTCCAAGGTGTGGAGCCTATGTGAATAATTTTGAAACTAATCAATTTAGCTATGTCTTTGACCGGTTTGCTTACGATATTTCACAGGCATGGCAGACGAATGACTTAAAGGCAAACATCGGTAGACGGTTTCAAACCTGGGCGCAATTTTACGACACCAATTATCATGGTAGCTTTAATCTGCTAGAACCAGAAAACCTGACCCCGAAGACGCGGGAACGATCGCTGGCCTCCATACTCAAGGCAGAACTCCAACTGATGACCAAGTTGACGGACATCATGGAAGCCGACCAATATCAAAAAGGATTAGGCGAGACCTATCGTGGCATGACCCAGGAGGAATGCAAACTGGCTGATGCGGACCAGCATGCTCAAAACATGGCGCTGCTGGTTGGAATTCTGGGGGTGGCCGCCCAAGGCATGGCATTGCAGGGACAGATCGCGGCCCAAAATGCCGGCAATATGACAGCCGCCCGCAGTTTCCAGCAGATGAACTTTCAAACCATGACCACGACCATGAATCAAATGCAGGCCATTGACCGGTCGCGGAATGAACTCAACGCACGCAGCACTGAATTCAACCAAGTGATGGCAGAAAAGATCGGTCCAATCCGCATCGAAATTGACGGGCAATTCTACGAATTGAAAGCTGATAGCTTGGCCAACCTGCGAGTGCAGATGCAGATAAAGTATGTCACCCGATATCCTGATGCCGGTCGGGCAATGGAGATCGCCTCAATACCAGAAATTGCCAACCGGATGGACGCACGGGCAGACAACACATCCGCAAAAGGCATATCCCAGCCAATGGAACCATCGACCAACCAAGTTGGGAATTCATTCCAGGATGACAAGTTCGGCCGGTTGGCGGGAAATTATACTGGATTAACCGCATCGGCGATCCGGTCACAAACAGATAAATCCCGGTTAGCAGCGGCGGACGGATCGATCACCATTAAAAAAACGAGTTCGGGTAGTTACCAGATCTCCGGCAGTGTCAATGCTGCGGGATTGCCGGCGGTGAATCACCTGGTGGATTCGAGAGCCTGGGTAAAATATCGATTCGATTGCCCCTTAGAGGAAGTTTCCCCGGCAGAATTAGCCACGGTATATCCCAACGAAAACCGCCCCGCCGAGATTGCGGCTGTCGCCTTTGCGAAGTGTGAAGCGAGCGCGCGAAATGACATCAATTCAGGAAATCCCTTTCGAATCGACAAGGTGATCATTGTAAAAACCAGCAAAGGTGAGTTGCTCGTGCGTGGGGTGAATTCACCTGATTGCCGCAGCTCGGCGTTGGCACTGGAATTCGGAAGTTATGGTGGGTTTGAATATCTACCCCGCTGAAAGTCCAGTCTGAGCGGCACACGAGCCCTACCAATGTAATCGAAAAAGAAGTGTCAACAGCATCTATAGACCCCCATTGAACTTAAGCAATCACAACATGGAACCCGCCAAGCACATTATCGTGAATTGCTGCGGTTGGCTTATTGTCTTCATTTCTTTGAGTTTGCAGATGTTGCGGGCGGTTGATTTTAACAACTTACCCGCCAAGACCCGCACGGAAATCAACCGGCAGACCGATGAGAAGTTCTGGAAGGCACATAAAGAATGGGAACAGAAACATCTCGCCGAAGACTCACCGTTAGAATTACGACAGGAATGGATGCGAATGAGGGAAGGAATCTTAAATCTACAAATTAATGCCAACACGGAAGACGATGACTTTGAAAAGGACATAAACAACCTGGTTAAAAAAGAAGCGGGTAAAATCGAAGCAAACGCCGCCAAAGTAAAAAGCCGAAACGATACCTACGAAGCAAATGCAAAAGCGGAGTTAGCCAGACAATCCAATCTGAATGAAACAGCCATAAAATCAACCGAAGACACCGCCAATACGGCATTGAAATCTCAAATCACTGATTTGGCAAATAACATCAGTGCCGTGAGCGCAGCCCAAGCTGAGGGAGACGGTCTATGGGATGTCACCTATGAAACAAGGCAAGAGGGGCTTGCCCCGGTTTATGCGGAAGGTGCCGGTGATTTTACTGGTGAAAGATATCAAGCTTGGTTAGCAACCCACAACACCAAGGCTCCAGACACATGGTCGCCACAAAAAGATTCCGGCTTTAGGAATCGCGGGGAAGCTCAAAAAGCGGCAAATAAATATAAGGGCAACAACAATTACCGAAATGTGCGGGTAGTTCAGGTCAGTGGAAATAACGGGCCAAGTGGCCAGCCTAATTTACTAGCAGACCTGACAGGTTTCATCGAAAAACATATGCCAACGAATGAGTATCAATATCCCAAGAACAAGGGGGAGGCATTAGATCAAGCTGTTCAATACCAGAGTGATTATGGGAAAGGTAAGATTGGTGGGACGATCGGCGCCCCAGAGTTTGGCAATCATTTCGCGCTGCGGGGTGAACGGACATTTCGCCTTCGGGTTCTTCTGTGATTCGTCGATGTGGCGCAGGGCGAGTTGCGCGCCGGTCATCAGGGCGGTTTTACCGAGCTTCTCATTCAGCGCGTGCGTGGCGTCGTCGAGGGCGCCCCAGCGTTCCTCGTTCGTCCGGCCCCAGAGCGTGGGGTGCGTGTCCAGCCGCTCCAGATTATACATCGCGATACGGATCTGGCGCACGGGACGCCGCGCGTCGGCCATGATTTCACGGAACATCTGCTGGAGGACGTCGTTGATGACGGAGTTGAGGAATTGCGGATGCTTGAACCGGTGGCTGGTGCCAACTTCGGTGAAATCATTGAACCGCACGGCCAGGCTGAACTCGCGCGCCTGCATCTGTTCCCGGCGCAACTGGCCGGTGAGCCGCGTGGCTTCGCTCAACATAAAGGTCAGCGCGGCTTCGTAATCATGTTCGTCCTGCGGCAGGGTGGTGCTGCTGGAGATGGTGGTGCGATCCTTGATCTCCAGCACGAGGGGTTCGTTCCACTGGCCATTCGAGAACAGCCACAACTGCTGGCCCCAGATGCCGAATTTCTGTTTCAGCAGCATCGAGGGCAGTTTCGCGACGTCGCCGAAGGTAAAGGCCATGAAGGCAGCGAGGGATCGCTGGCGGTTGGAGCCAATACCAGACATCTCCGACACGGGCCGGTCTTTCAAGAAGGCTTTTTCCTCGCCGGCAGGCACTTCGAGAAAGCCGGTGCCCTTGGCGGCATCGGTGGCGAGTTTGGCGAGCTTGGCGGAGTTGCCGAGGCCGGCGGTCACGGGGAGGCGCGTCTCTTTCAATATGCGCTGGCGGATGCCTTGGACGTAGTCGGCGGCGGTGGTGTGGCGCCAGATGTGTTCGTCCATGCCGGTAAAATCCAGAAAGCCCTCGTCGATGGAATAGGGCACGAGGGTGGGCGCGTATTCCTCCAGGATCAGGAACATCTGGCGGGACAACTCGCGGTAGGCGTCATAGTGCGGTTTGCAGAGGACGCCGTTGGGGCAAAGGCGCTTGGCCTCGAAGCAGGCGGTGCCGGTCTTGATGCCGTATTTTTTGGCGAGGCGGTTGGCGGCGATGACGATGCCGTCGCCGCGCCGGCCGCCGCCAACCCAGACGGGCCGGCCTTCCAGCCTGGAATCGAGCGCGATCTCGCAACTGGCGAAGAAGGAATCTCCGTCGATGTGCAGGATGCGATTGTTTTTAGACACGGATTTCACAGATCAACAAGGCTCAGCCCTCGTCGTGGGCCGAGCCTTCGTAAAGCACCCGGCCAGAGCGTTTGCATATCACGACAATGGCGGACGAGCGCAATGCCAACACGGGGCAGTTTTTATACACCACCCAAGTATCCTCCAGTCGCACGTTGTAAGCACGGTGACCCGACTTCACGCCGTCCCGCACTTGGGCGCCTTTGAACAGCCGGTCGATGACATGACGTTCCGCCCGCCGGCGCGCCTCGGCACGAGTAATCCATTTGGCTTTGGCGGATTTCTTCGGCGCAGCCAACTTGCCTGCAACCGGCTTTGATTTTTTATGTATCTTGCTCATAACTGATGTCGGCGGAAGCGAATAATGATTTGCACCCCGCGATCAGCCGACACGGTAACGTGTCGGCGGCGTCCGTCCATGACGAGTTGTTCACAGGCGGCAACGCCGCCGGGTCATCTTTCAAAACTAAATGAGGCTGGAACCGGATTCTGAAACCGGAAACCTGAGGCGGTCGCAGCGCGACACGCCCTACCGGCCGCAGGGGTTAATTTGACCGGGATTGCTCCTGCCAGGTTGAGGCTGTGGCCACGGCTTCACGCATCTTGGCGAACCACCAGCGTGCCCGCGCGGCGCGGAGTCCGCGCGGTTGGGGGCAAACGCGGCTGCGGGTCGGCGCTGCGCTGGAGCGGAATCCCAGTTCGAGTTGGTTAGTTTGAGTCATAAAAGGCCTTTTGTTTCCGGTGTCCTGTGGGCGAACAAGCGGCGCCGCTGCGGGCACAGTCCGTGGACGGGCGACGGTCCGGAGTGCGTGTCCGGGTCGGGCCGGCCGATCGGGCGGCTGTGGTCGTGGCCGGGCCGAAGGTGATGTCGTGGGCGAAGATCGACGCCCAGAGGAGCGCGTCGCGACAATCGGCGTCCGTGCCGCCGATGAGTTCGTGGTGGTGGCAGCGCCACTGGCGGTCATACCAGCGGACGAGTTTGGCTTCACCAAATTGCCGGATCACTTGTTGGCGATAGCGTTGCGGAATCAGATGTTTCAGTTTCATACCCCGCCACTTTACGGGGGCCGGTAGGACAAATACTGTCCAAGGCTCAAAATAGTTTGATATATTTTTTGGCCGCCGATCGGCGGTGAAATGGCCGTTTCATTTGCCGAAATGAAATAGCCGGCAGGTTGTAACCAAGGGCAGCCCATGCAACTTTCGCTTTGCCGCCACTGCAGAACCGTTATGATATAGCGCAGCGCATGACCAAAGCATCGGCCAAATCTAGCCAACGAGGGTTTTCAGCCTACAGAGCGTATGTTGCTGGATTGCGCGACTTGGCAGGCGAATCCCAACGTTCAACCAATTGGGATGAACGCGCTCATGCCGCGCTGAACGGTCAGGCTTCGCTTGAGCTGCGCCGGGTCATTCCGCTGAAAAAACGGCGTCGGTTCGGTGCTTTCTTCACCGGTTCGGATTTGGCGACACAGCTCATTTCACGCTGCACCAAACTTGATCAAAACAGCGTAATCCATGATGCCAGCGTAGGTATGGGCGATTTGCTGCTCGCCACGGCAAAGAAACTTCCGCTGCAACGCACGTTGAGTGGAACCTTGAAGCGCTGGGGGCGTCAGCTCACCGGGACGGACATTCACCCCGAATTCATCGAAGGTGCAAAAACGCGCCTGGTGATTCTGGCGCAACAACGGCATGGACTGAAATCGATTGGAGTTACTTCGATTGCTGGACTCTTTCCAGGTATTCGGGTTGCGGATGGATTGGTGCAACACAAGTTATTTAAGCAAGCCACCCACCTGACCTTAAATCCTCCGTTCGTTCTCACCGACGCACCCAAAGGTTGTAAATGGGCAGGCGGTAGGATCACCGCCGCAGCCAACTTTGTCATTGCCGCGCTCGAACACACCCGACCGGGCGCGGAATTGGTCGCCATTTTGCCGGATGTATTGCGCTCCGGATCATTCACCGAACTGTGGCGCAAGCGGGTCGAAGAATTGGCCGTCGTGGAGCTGGTGGAACCCTATGGCATTTTTGACGAGAGCGCCGATGTGGATGTTTTTATTTTGCGCCTGAAGCGCCGCGCAAAAAACTCCGCCGCAAAATCGGTGCCGTGGACGAATGCGCCAGCCCAGACCGGGATGACCATTGCCGATCATTTTGAGGTTCATGTTGGCCGCGTCGTCCCTCACCGCGACCCGAAGAAGGGGCTATGGCATCCTTATATTCACGCTCGCAAAATTCCGACTTGGGAGATCATGCGCGAATTCAAACAGTCACGCCGCCATGAGGGTAAGGTCTATAAACCGCCATTTGTCGTCATCCGCCGCACTTCGCGCCCTGGTCATCCGTATCGCGCGGCGGCGACGGTCATCGCCGGCAAGAAATCCGTTGCCGTCGAAAATCATTTGATCGTGTGTGAACCAAAAACCAAGACGCTGAGGATGTGTAAAAACTTGATGACTCAACTCCAAACTCCAGCCGTGAATAATTTTCTCGACGGACGCATCCGCTGCCGACACTTGACCGTTGGCGCGGTCGCCGCGATTCCATTTAAACTTTGATTATGCCCAAGACGCCGACAAAACCGTCATCGTCGCCAACTTCGGAACGGCTACGTTTCTCGACGGCTATTTTACGGCTGCTCGGAGAGGAACTGAACCCTTCGCCCGACCAAGGCATCCTCGAACTTATAAAAAATTCCTACGATGCTGACGCAAAGTGGTGCACTGTCGAATTGAAAGGCGTGCATATCAAAGGTGGTTCAATCCGGCTTGTGGACAACGGCATCGGAATGACGGCTGGAGAGATACGTAATGGTTGGTTGATAGTCGGTGATTCAATAAAAAGCCGGAATGAAACCAGTCCTTCGGGGCGTCTCCTTGTCGGTAGCAAAGGATTGGGACGACTTGGCGCACTCCGCCTTGGGCGCAAGGTGGAGATGACGACGCGGCCAAAATCAGAGCCTGGAGTTCAATACCGCATGGAGATTGATTGGTCAGCGTTCGACCATGCAAAAGTTGTCGAGGATGTGGAATTGACCGTCGAGCGCGAGAAAGCACCGAAGGGGTCAAGTCACGGCACGGAAATTCTCATCTCACAATTACCGACTCTTTGGACGAAGGGAGACATAAAGCGGCTGGCTAGGGCTATTTTGCTACTCCGTGACCCTTTCGCAAAGAGCCAAGGATTTCAGGCAACCTTGAAAACAGCGGAGTTTGCAGAACTTGAATCACTGGCGCGGGAGGGATACTTCAAGGAATGTGATTTTCACCTTGTGGCAACGTTGGACGAGGAAGGACGGGCATCCGCCGAAGTTCTCACCGCCGGTGGCAAGCGATTATTTGCTGCCAAGCACATCGAAATCTCCACAGATAAGGAACATCCGATTTATGTAATGCCGTCGCTCACCTTCGAGTTGTGGGAGTTCAAGTTATCTGGCGAATGGTTTACGGCCTCATTGAAGCAGGCCACGGTAACTGCTGTTAAGAAATGGCTGGAGCAATTTGGCGGTGTGAGACTCTACCACCGTGGAGTTCGGGTATGGCCGTATGGTGAACAAAAGAATGACTGGCTCGACATGAATTTGCGTCGTTCGCAACATCAAGAGCTACGTCCTAGCACCAATAATTCCCTTGGTTGTGTCCGCATCAATGACCCGTCAGGAGTCTTTCAGTTAAAAACAGACCGATTGGGATTTGTGGAAGGTCGGGCGTTCGATGAATTGCGACGGTTTACGGAAGAAGTATTAGATTGGATGGCACGCGAACGCCGCAAGGATCGAGACAAGCGCAAAAGGGCAGCCGAAGAAGTAGTTCGAAAAGACAAGCAAGATGCTGAAAAGCAGGTGGACAAAGCAATCATGCAACTCGCACCCGAGCAGCGGCGCGATGTTCAGAAAGCGGTTGCGAAACTGCAATCGGTTCACGCTACTGAACTGGAGTTGAAAAACGATACGGCGCAATTGTATTTCACGCTAGGAACGATAGGAACAACAGCGGCGGCTTTTGCACACCAAACGAAACAGCCAATTGAAGGCATTGTAGCCGACGCCAAAACTCTCCAGAACTATCTCCGCGACCCAAATGAATTCGCATTCTTTCGAGAAGAAAGTTGCGCTGCGGCAAAGAGAATACTCCTTGATGCTGATGCGATTTATTCTTTCTCGAATGTGACGCTTCGTCTGCTCGAACATGAAAAGCGCCACCCAAAGCACCATCCAGTTCACGAACTAATTGATGAGGCTGTGGAGTTGCTTGACCCCTACCTCCTTGCCCGAGAAACAAAAATTGAGCGTGATTACGCTGACGGAGCACCAATGGTTTGGTGCCGTCGGGCCGCAGTAGAGGCAATCCTCACTAATCTACTTACAAACGCTCTACAGGCATTTGAAGTGCGAGCAAAGGCGGGCATCATTTCTGGACCTCGCCGGATTTATATCCAAACGAGAATTTCAGGCGGCATGGTCGTTATCAAAGTTCAAGACAACGGACCAGGCATTACGAAACTCGCAATTGATGAAATCTGGCTTCCTGGAAAGACAACAACCGATAAAGGGACGGGGCTTGGATTGACAATTGTAAGAGATGTTGTTGAGGAATTGCGTGGGAGCGTCTTTGCAGAAGCACATGGCGAATACGGAGGCGCAGCTTTCACAATTAACCTCCCAATAAAGACATAATATGCCTGCAATCACATTATCGAGTCGGCGCATCGCGGTCTTCGAAGACAACGAACGCAAGCGTGAACGCCTATGCGGATTTGTAAAAATGTGCCATGGCGTTGCCGTGCCAGTAACGGGACATGCGCCCAAAATCAACGCTCTACCTGATTTTTTTTCTGCAGAGAAAATTGAATTGTTGGTTTGTGATCACCGCTTATTTGAGCACGGCGATTACGCGCCATATTTTGGCGCACAGGCCGTTGCAGAAAGTTACCGCACGCAACTGTTCCCGGCTGATGCCGGGCAGATAGAAGATAGGCGTGACCGATGCGGGCGGTGCGCCGGCAATGCCTCGGGTCTCAATACACCGCAACCACAGCGCCGGCCCGGTGCGTTTTTCTGGTGCATAGTTGCCGAGCACGAACAACTCGGGTGCCAGCGCCTGCATCTGCGGGACGATACGTTCCCACAACCGCTCAGGATCGGTCCACAGCACGGCGCACGGGGCGACTTGGTCGCCGGCGGCATAGGCTTGCGCGGCCGTCCGCAGGGCGGCCGCCACACGTTGTCCGAGGGTTTCTGTCATATTTATCGTTTTACGTTCAATTCTACTATGCAATAACTGCGATTCGGTGAATGCCCTTACTGGCTACAATCTTAAATCCATCATGCTTTTCTCCGACCGAAAGCAAGTTCATCTCTTGATTGCGACGATTGACACCGTATTCTAACACCTCACCAAAAACAGCTAAATGGTCTCCCGATACTACTTTCTGTGTGATTCGCATTTGTATGTTCACCTTCGCTTGTTCGATTCCAGGAATTTTAATCCTAGAACTTGTATGAAGACGAAAATTACAGGCTTCAATTTTATTGATTTCTCGACCAGACTCTATGCCACAAAATAAAACCTCTTTTGCGAGTGTCTCACCAGGGATAGCAAGCACACACTCGGACGCACTTTCCAAAAGGGTTCTGGTAAACGACTTTTCATACACCGCGAATGCCAGCATCGGCGGCTTGTATGACGAATGCATTGAGAAGCAAAGAGTAATTACATTGAAACGCCGCGTGCCCGGAATTGGTAAAATACCCAAAACAATCCGGGATGGTTGGAAGTATTCCCTGAACTTCTGTCTGCCCATCGGTTCGAATAAAATAGGATTCATGAGAATAATTTTTGCGTTAAATGTCAGCGGGAGCATCCCAAAGTCCCAACGATTGCAAAAAAGGTTTTGCCCATTTTTTCCAAATCCATTTCCGAGTGAAAAGCATGGTTATTGCCAAGATGGCAATGATCCCGACAGCTATATATTCCACAAATTTTTCTGCAAGGGCTTTTTTAACATCTTCTGGAACATATTGCCAAAACCAAGGTAGTGTAGGAATTATCCGAGCAATCGTATAGCCCAGAACTAGAACGCCAACCACTGTTACAAAACGACGCATGCGTCGGATAGAATGTTCAAGAATGTTAATTCGTGATGCAGCATATTGGCGGCTCGCACCCGTAATAAAGGCGTGTTGAAAATGGGGTGGATCAACCAAATTTGAAACATCCTCTAATAATTTTGCGACCTGCTCATTATCATCCACCTTCACACCAGCTAAATCTGGTCTTTCAGGACGGCGTGGGAAAGAAGCGGGAAGCCGAACTTGGCCAGCCCCCTGGTGGACTCGTTCTGGCTTTCCGGATAACGCAAAAAATTGAATGCGTGCTAGGGGGTCGCCGGCTTTAAGATCAACTACCCGGCCAGAATAATTACTTACCATCAACCAAAAATCACCTTGGAAGCCTGGGTCTGCGAAGGATGTTTCTGGCGATAATCCCAAACGATACAGATTCCCCACTGGAATTGTAAGAGCCATCACGTTTGCTGGGATAACAAGTTGTTCAGTTGCGTAGATTTTGTAGGTTTCCCCCGGATTAATGGTGAATTTTTCGTATGCGGCTGACGGTCCACGCCTAGTTTCCGCCGATGGCCTATGAGACCATGGCCAGATGGAAACATCAAAAACTGAAACCGGCCAGCGACGTTTAACTTCTAAACAGCGGCAGCGATTGCTGGCAAAATTTTACCAA
>CAIXPZ010000198.1 GCA_903921455.1 uncultured Verrucomicrobia subdivision 3 bacterium
GCAACCGCCCGTTGGAGGAAAGTGATCGGTCGCAATTATGCCGAGTTGAATTGGCCCGACGTGGCCGGTGGAACGGCGCAACGCGCCGTCCACTCGGCATAATTATTTACTCGGGATAATGTCAATTATGCCGAGCTCGGCATAAGGGATGTCGTCTGGATGTTGCGCTTTGCCATCTTGCGCAGCCGCAGCCACACCGACCGCGTGCCCGTCGCGCTGTATGTCCGCAACGACAATCAGCGCGCCAAGCTGGTGAAGTTGATTGCCCAATGTGGCCCGCTCGACATGGACGACCCCGCCCCAGCCATCACCGTGCTCATGCCCGGGGAAGACTGACACCACCCACGCCGCGCGTGACAGGCGCGGCCCTTTCGCCATGAATCAAGACCTACTGTTTTTTGAAGCCGAAGCCGTCGCCGCCGAGGCAGCGAAATGCGACGCGCAACGCGCCGCCGAGCAGCACGAGCGCGAGGCGAAAGCAGCGGCCAAAGTTTTATTGCAAGTCGCCCGCGAAAAAATCAAAGCCGAGAAACTCGCCAAGGCCGACGACTGGCGACGCCGCACCGCGCAGGCCCGCACCTACAAGACCCCCGACGAACACGCCATGTGCGGCATCCGGTGGTATTGCCGCAGCCAGAAAGACCGCGACACCGGCTGTTACTGGCACAACTGCCACAAATGCGGCCAGCCCTTGATTTACACCAGCGACCCCCACGCCAAGCCCCAGATTTGCAAAGCGGACACCGCATAATTTCGCCGTGGGACAGTCACCCAGATCAAATTCTGTAGCGCGGCATCGCAAACTTGCCAGCCGGTGACTGCCCCCGGTTCAAGCTAAAAAAATTCGGCGAAACGCCCTTCGGTGGGCGTTTCGCGGTTCCAGAATTTTCTGGGCCTCACGTCGGCCCAGACCCGCGCCAAAGCGCAAGCGCTCTGGACTCACGCTCATAGCCCCCGCAACTTCCGCTGCGTGATCGTTCGGTTTTTCGTCGCCACCAAGTAGCGCAGTGCGTCGGCGGCATCATCGCCCCCAATACCATCATCGTCCGCGTCAACCTTGAGCACGTCCTCGGGCCGGGCTGGATCCCGGAGGATCGCGCCTAGATTTTCGATCAGCCTCCCACACCGTTTGTGAATAAATAGCGTTGGAGCGATGCCCGCTTCGGGCTCGCCAAATCGCGTCATGATTTCCGCCCAACCGTTGATCCGATCCGTGTTCGCCACGCGCAGATTGATCCCATGCTTCGCATACTGCGCGGCGATGGTGGTCCCATCGCTCTGGCGCGAGAACACATCGGCGCCCGCGACAAAGCGCCGCAGCCGCATTGGGTCAAGGCTATGCCTTGCCAGCATCGCCTTGATCGCCGTCGCGTGACGCTCCGGCAGCCAAAGGCGTTCGGCGTGTTCGTCTACGACGAACATATTCCCGTCGCCATCCGTGCAGCCGAGCAGCACCACGGTGTAGTGAGCAAAACCATAATCCAGCGCCATGAACCATTCGCGGGCGCGCGCTTCATCAAACATTGGCCCCTCCGGCCCGGAGCCGACGACATGCACCTCCCGGCGCAGCGTCGTAAAATACTGGCCGGCGGCGATGTCCCAATCACCGTCCAGCCAGGCCCGCTTCTGCCAGCCCGTCAGATTTTCTAGCACCTTGCGATACTCCGGATTGTTGAACGAGTTGTCGCTCACACGCGCGGGCACAAACCGCGTTTCGGTTTCGCGCTTCTCCAGATACGGCAGGACAAACCTCGTCCGATACCACGCATGGCCCACGCCGCCGGGATTCGTGGTGGAGTAAATGCGCGGCCGCCAGTTCGGTTTCGATGACCGGCAGCACGTCGAAATATCCTGGTATTTGCGCGCCGTTAAAGTCGTAGCCTCCTCAATCGCGATGACGTCAAATTCTATCCCTAGAAAGTTATCAATTTCCGACTCGGTCTTGTAATGGCCGGTGACAATGCGCGAACCATTCTTGAACGTCAGGATGCCCCGAAACGCCGAAAACTCATGCGGCAGCCGGGTGAACAGCCGGCGGCGAAAGTCCTCGAAATTCTCAATGTTGGATTTGGCCTGTTTCCGCAGGAGGAGGCATTTCAGGCCCGGCACCCTTTGGCAATCGTCGGCCCCGAGCTGGGCTAAAAGCCAATGCGACTTGCCGCCGCCGCGGGCGCCGCCATAGCCGATGGCCGTCGGCCCGTTCGGCAAATCGCATAACCGCGCCGCCGCGCTGGCAGCCAGTTGCCGCCCCTGCAAGATTACGTCGGCCTGCTCAAACCGATGCATCTGATCCTTCGGACAACCCGCCCGCTTGCCCGCCAGAAAATACCGTTCCCAAGAGGTCATGGCTTCACCTCCTCGACATCCACGATGTCGTGTGCAGGCTCCGCCTGCTGGTGCCCGTCCGGAAGGACCTCCGCCTGCCCGTAGATTTTTTCCAGTGCGACGGTGACCTCCACGCGCATCGCCGGCAGATCATCGCACTTGCGATGCTCACCGTCGCCCAGGCCCGTCGCCAGCCGGCCCAACTTGCTGGCGATTTCCAGCATCCGGGCGATGTCGGCGAGATTGGCATAGACCTTCTCCCGCTCCATGTAAGCGGCCAGACCTTTCTTGGCGGCGGCAATCGCCGCCTCGTGCATCGCCCATTCCGTCTCGCGCAATTTCTGCTCCCGGATGGACCATTCCGCCGACTTGCCTCGCGCCACTGCCTCGATCGCTTCGCGCTCGACGATGGCGAGGTGTGCGCTATGCGCCGCCACCCGCGCCCGCCAATCAAATTTCTTCGACCAATCCCCGACAACTGTCAGGCTTTTATCCAGCTTCCGTGCCACTTCGCGCAGTCCACGCTGCGGCCCCAGGCTCAGATACAAACTGAACGCGGCAAATGCTTTTTCGGACTCTTCCGGCAATCTTTCAAACGGGTGTGGCATGGGGTTCCTTGGTTGATGTTGGTTCACTGCCAAGTGCGTCGGCGTGAATGACGTTCCACAGGTCACGGGCCGCAGCGTGGTCGCACAGCTCCATCGGACAGCCCGCGTCGAAGTAAGCGGTCGAGCGAACCATGCCGAGGTGCGTGACCAGATCCACGGGATGCCGGGCCAGCCGTTCAGCAAAGCCGCTGGCCCGAGCCGGCACCGATGCCAGCGGCGGTGGATTAAAAAGAAAACGGAGCAGCCGTCCTTTATAACTAGACTGAGCTACTACTTCTTCTGTTATACCTTTATATCCTTTTATACTCATATACTTATTACCTTGTTACCTATGGGAAGTCTTCTTGATTCTGATTCTGATTCTGA
>CAIXPZ010000199.1 GCA_903921455.1 uncultured Verrucomicrobia subdivision 3 bacterium
AGTTTGGCCGTCTGGTCGAATCTGCTGCGCAAACGCTACTTCCCCAATCCGGTTCCCGACGGTTTTTACACCGGTGATGCCACGCCCAAGCTGGCCGGTAGTCTGTTGGAAAATTATTATGCGTGGGAGTGGGGTGATGCGCTGTTCGTCGTGCTCGATCCTTATCGCTATTCGCTACGCCAGCGTGGTGGTGGTGGCGATGGCTGGGCATGGTCGCTTGGTCGCGTGCAATATGACTGGCTCGCCAAAACACTGGCCGGCAGCCAAGCAAAATTCAAATTCGTCTTCCTGCATAATCTTCTGTGCGGCGACCAAGCTTCGCGTGGCGGTGTGGAGATTGCCGGATTCAACGAATGGGGCGGTAGAAATTTGGATGGCACCGATGGCTTTGCGCAACACCGCCCCGGTTGGCCGCTTCCAATACATCAACTTCTACTCCGCAATCACATCACGGCGGTGTTCAAGGCACACGATAATTTCTATGCCCGACAGGAACTGGATGGGATTCTTTACCTGATGGTTCCGCAACCCAGTTTTGCTGCCAATGACCGCATCCGCGACCTGGAAAACTATGGTTATAAACAAGGGGTTTTCCTTGGAAATTCAGGATATGTTTGGGTCAGCGTTTCCCCGACAAATGTGACCGTTCAGTATCACAAAACCAGCCCGATAAATAACGTTGCCGACAACCATTCCATAGTTCCCCGCTAAAGATTTTAATCAAAATTTGATTTGTCATTTGGCCGGATGCTTCTCTAGCCACTTTATTCGCAGTACTTCGTGCATATGCTCGCGAAATTGAATTGGCATGGCATACGGCTGACCGTCCTTAAAGAGCGTGATGGTCTGGCGGATGTTGTCCACGACCACCTGACAGGGATTGCAGCCCGCCATGTGCTTCTCGAACTCGACGCAAACAGCCGGGTCAACCGTGCCATCGACGTATTCGTTTAACATTGCCAATAGTTCTTCGCACTTCATGGTGTTTGTCTCTGGGAATACCGAGCCGTCAGCTGGTCAAAAGTTACAAGGTTAGTGGGAAAATAGTTTTTCATTCGTGACGATGATTCGACATGTCTATCTGCCGTGCCGGATCACCCAGCACCAGCGTCAATTCCTCGCGTAGTTGCAGCCGGGCGCGCAGCAGTCGAACTTTGACATTGCCTTCGCTCAAATCGAGCGCCGCGGCCGTTTCCCGGACGGACAAGCCCTCCACATCGCGGAGTAAGAAAACGAGGCGATGCTTCTCATCCAGTCGCGCCAGGGCGATGTCTAGCAGTTGGCGGACTTCGTTTCGTTCCACCAGATGTTCCGGCGACTGCCGCCAATCCGCGATGAATTCCGGGTGCGGAATGGAGTTGAAATTATCGGCGGGTTCCGTCGCCTCTTCCAGGGAAATGGTATTTAGCCCTTTGCGTTTGCGGATGATTTTGAGTGCCGCATGGCTGGCAATGCGCAAGACCCAGGTGGAAAAACTGGCCTCGCCGCGAAATCCATGCAGATTTTCCAGCACGCTCAAAAAGGTTTGTTGCGTGACATCCTCCGCATCTTGTTCCTGTCGCAGCATTCGCATGGCCAGCCCGTATACCCGCTGTTCGTATCGGCTGGTCAATGCCTCAAAGGCGTCCAAACCACCGGCTTTGGCGAGTCGCACCAATTCATCATCGGGTGTTTCAGTTGTGAATGGCTGGCTCATGCAATTTGACTAGATGAGTATATTTGCTTATTAAATGGCAACAAGCCGCAACTTTTGGATCATCCCGCATGCCCGCGAATTTTTCATTTCAAGCTCTCACCGAAGCCGACCTGGATTTGCTAGCCGTCCGTTTTCGCGCCCTGTCGTCCGTCAGCCGTCTCAAGTTGATGTCGGCCGCCGTCCCGGGTGAAAAATTGTGCGTTATGGATAAGGTTCGGAGGCGTAAACGATCCTCTCGGGTCACTTTTCACGATGCCGAGTAAATCAGCCACGCGCCGCCGAGCAGCACCAGCACACCGCAGATGATTTTCACCACGGCGACCCCTTTGGATTGCTCGTTCCAGTTGAGAAAGCGCTGCACCATTTCCGTGGACGTTCCCGCCGCCACAATCACCGCGCAATGGCCCACGCCATAGGCCAGCAGCAGCGACACCCCGTAAATCGGCGCGGTTTTGGCGAGCTTGAACGTGACGCCCAGCATCGGGGCCATGTAGGCAAACGTGCAGGGACCGAGCGCAATGCCAAACAACAGACCGAGAATGAATGCGGCGAGCAAACCCTTGCGTTTCATGCCGACCTGACCCAGACCCGACCACGGCATGGGAATCACGCCCAGCAGATGCAGTCCCACCACGAAGAAAATCACCGCCACAAAATAATTACCGTATTGGCCCACATCCCCCAGCATCCGTCCCGCCGCCGCCGTGATCGCGCCAATCGCCGCAATGGTGATAAGAATCCCCACGGCAAATAGCGTCGAAGTCCAGAACGCCCGTTGCACCGTCACTTTTCCTTGCTCGCTGATGAAGCCCACGATCAGCGGGATGCTCGCCAGATGGCAGGGACTTAGAACGATGCTCAAGATACCCCACGCCACCGCCGCCGAAAGTGCGATCAGTGGCGCGCCTTCAACTGCGTGGCTTAAGGTGGTAAAAAGTTTCTCCATGCTGGCTTGCCCTTTAGCGGATTATTTCGCCGTCTTCAAATCCACGCCGAGTTCTTTCCACTTGGCCAGGATGTCCGCCTTCGCATAAAAGCCGATGTGCCGAAACAGTTCCTTGCCAGTGGCATCGTAAAAAATCTGCGTCGGAATCACCTCGATCTGGTATTGCTTGCCCGCGTCGGGATTTTTCCACACGTCAATAAACTCCACCTCCAGCGTGCCGGCGTATTCCTTTTTCATTTCCTCCAGAATGGGGGCCATCATTTTACACGGAATGCACTTGCCCGCGCCCAGATCCAGCAGCTTGGGTAGCGCCTTCGTTTGCGGCGCGGTGGCCGGCGCATTGGTCGCCGCTAGGCTGGCGAGCAGTGCCGGGTTAAGGATGGTTGAGCAGCACGCGCCATTCGTCACGGCGGGCCGGTTGGTTTGCGCGATGACCAGCACCGCGCCGGCGACGATCAGCAGCCCGGTCGTCAGGCTTAACACGGGATGTTTTTTCATAATTATTTTGTCGTTGATTGGTTCACGGTTTCACTGTTTGCAGCATGGTTTTGAGTTCGTCCACCGACGGCACTTTCCCGCTCACCTTTACCTTGCCATCCAGAACCAGCGCGGGCGTCGTCATCACGCCGAACGCCATGATCTGTCTCAGGTCCGTGACTTTTTCCAGTTCGTAAGTCAGGCCGAGCGCTTGCGCCGCCTTTTCCGTCGCCATCATCAGGGCGTTGCACTTGGCGCAGCCCGTGCCGAGAATTTGAATTTTCATATTGTTTTGTTATTTGCGTGATTTACATGAGCAGATTGAACAGATAGCCCACGAGTAAAATCCCCAGCGCCACGACGCCGAAGAATGTCGCAATCAGCCGGGGCTTGAGCACCTTGCGCAAAATGATGGCTTCGGGCAGTGACAGCGCGATGACCGACATCATGAACGCCAGCACCGTGCCGAGCGCCGCGCCTTTGCCGAGCAGCGCCTGCACAATCGGGATGATGCCCGCCGCGTTGGAATACATCGGCACGCCCAGCAGCACCGCCATCGGCACGCTCCACCACGCATCCTTGCCCATGATGGACGCCATGAAATTTTCCGGCACATAGCCGTGAATGCCCGCGCCCACCGCGATGCCCAGCAGCACATACAGCCACACGCGGCCCACGATGTCCTTCACCGCGTCGAGTCCCAGGCGGATGCGCGCCGGCCAGTCCAGCGCGGCATCTTCGGCGCTGGTGCCGGCTTTGGTTTCATAAACCCAATCTTCGACGTACTTCTCCATGTGCAGCCGCCCAATCACCCAGCCGGAAATAATCGCAATCAATAACCCGGTGCCGAGATATAGGCCCGCCACTTTCCAGCCGAACAACCCGAACAGTAGCACCAGCGCGACCTCGTTCACCATCGGCGCGGAGACGAGAAACGAGAACGTCACGCCCAGCGGAATGCCGGTCGTGACGAAGCCGATGAACAGTGGCACCGCCGAGCAGGAACAAAACGGCGTCACGGTGCCCAGCAACGCCGCCAGCAGATTTCCGGTGGACTCGCGTTTGCCCGAGAGAATCCGCCGCGTCCGTTCCGGCGTGAAGAACGACCGCACGATGCCGACGCCAAAAACAATGAGCGTAAGCAGGAGCAGCACCTTGGGGGATTCATAGACGAAAAACTCCACCGCCGATCCTAGGTGTGAACCTTTCGCCAGCCCGCAGAGTGGGTAAGTGAACCACGCCGCGACCGGCGCGAGGCTGCCATAGACCAGCCACCAGACCGCCAGCGCCGCGAGGCCCGCCAGCAGATAATTGCGCCCGCCGATGATGCGGGGAGCTACGGGTTTCAAGTCACCCGCGTTCGTCATCATGTCCTTGGCTCCCTTCATGTGGCGCAGCAACTTACCGGCTTACGCTTGGCCCGCTTGCCCTCGCCGCGTTGCACCGCCTCGACGCACTGGAAGAAGTTCAGCACGCAGGGCACCCGCAGACGGTAAAACACCTGCAAGCCGCGCTTGTCATCCGCCAGGATGCCCGCGTTGCGGAGGAGGCTCAAATGCCGCGATACCGTCGGCATTTCCACGCCGATCATGTCCGTGAGTTCGCGCACATTGCGTTCTCCACGCGCCAGTTCCTCCACGATGAAGAGGCGCGTCGGGTGGGCTAGGGCTTTGAGGATGCGGGCCTGATTCCTGTATTTGACTTGGGCGGTGGCAGTCATGATTCCACCCATATACTTAGCTATTCGGCTAAATACTGCTCACCCCTTCTTGTCCTTTATCAACCACCGCCAGCACCCCGCTCCTGGCCCGTAAATTTAAGCATTTCGGTTTTCAGGGTTTCGGCTTTTAATATCGGTGTGTGCGGCCGCTACACCATCACCAAGGATTTGTCTGAGATCGGACGACTCGTCCGGTTCATCTGCAAGGTCGTGGACTTCAAACCGCGCTACAACCTCGCCCCCCGCTCCCAGGCACCGGTTCTGATCTGGGAGGCTGGCGTTGCCACCCTGAAACCCATGCGCTGGGGCCTCATTCCATCCTGGGCCAAGGACGAATCCATCGGCGACCAATTGACCAACGCCCGCGCCGAAACCCTCACCGACAAAACCAGTTTCCGCCGGCCCTTCGAGAAGCAGCGTTGCCTGATCCCCGCCGACGGCTTTTACGAATGGCAGACCACGCCCGCCGGCAAACTGCCGTTCCGGTTCACCCGCAAAGATGGCGGCTTCTTCTGCATGGCAGGATTGTGGGAGAAATGGCATCGACCGCATCGCGAAGGCGAACTCGGCCTCGACGACACCGGCCCGAACATTGATCAGACCGTCGAGACCTTCACCATCATTACCACTGAGCCCAACCCGATGGTCGCCGCCGTCCACGACCGGATGCCGGTGATCATCGGCCCCTAACATTATCAATGGTGGCTGCAACCCGACCGCTTCGAGCCGCAATTCCTGAAAACCTTGTTGCGACCCTATCCCGCCGAGGACATGGCCTGCGTCCGCGTCTCCAAGCTCGTGAACAACGCCCGCCACGACAGCCCCGAGTGTTTGAAACCCGGCTGAGGGTTGAATGCCAGGCATACCCTGTGGCTTTTCAGGGTCTACTCGCTAAAGCATTTAATTGACGAAGATGGCTTCGTTAGCCTGCAGCAAAGCGTCGGCATATTTTTCCCAAGGTGTCAGCGGTTTGCGTTCGCCGGTGGGTATGCTGGCAAAGGAGGCGTCCAGCTTCTCGTTCTTCTTTCTGACGCGCACTTGCCTGGGCGTGGCCATCGCCGGCACCTGCTCATACTCCGGTGAATGGACGACGAAATTGAGTCCCAGCTTGATTTCCACCGGGGTGGGTTCGCGTTGATATACCAGTTCGTAGAGCAGTGTCACGCGGTCGGCTTCGTTGGTGAGGCTTTTGAAATCCGTCCGGTCCACCAGGTTTCTTGCCTGTTCCACCACCAGCGGGCTGTTCATCAAGAACAGGGATTGTTGCGGCACGATGGTCTCGTAGCGCTTGCCCGTGGTCATTTCGGGATTGGCAAAGTCGAATTGATTGTAGACCTCGGGCACATTGTTCCGGTCGATGAAGCCGTATATGGTCCGGCGCGTGGAATAGGGATACAAGCCAAGGCTGACCGGCCGGCCGAACATCGTCGTATCCAGTCTCCCGCCGATGGCCAGGATGGAATCCCGCACCTCCTCAAAATCCATGCGCCGGATGTTCGCCCGCCACAGCAGCCGGTTCTCGGGGTCGATCTGCGCATAGCGCGGATTCCCGGCGCTGCTTTCCTGATAAACGCTCGACAGCATGATGTGGCGATGCAGGGTCTTGATCGACCAGCCTTCGGCCATGAACCGCGTCGCCAGATAATCCAGCAGTTCCGGATGGCTCGGCGGGGCCGACTGATTGCCAAAATCATCCGGGGTCGTGACGATACCCGCATCAAAATGGTGCAGCCAGACCCGGTTGACGATGACCCGCGCGGTCAGCGGATTGGCCGGGCTGGCGATGCCCAGGGCCAGCTCGTAGCGACCGCTGCCGAGGTGGAACGGGGCGCGGTTCGGCGGGGAGAGGATCTGTAAAAACTGTCGGGGCACCACCTCGCCCCGGTTTTCCGCCTCGCCATGGATGAAGATGGGTGAATCTTTGGGCTTCACGCTGTCCGTCAAAATCATCGCCCGGGCGGGGGCGTCGGGATGGCTCAATTCCATTTCGGCGAAATCGGCCCGAAGCTTTTCCTCATCCTTCGCATCCATCTTGGCGGCTTTTTTATTTCCCCGGTTGGCTTTTCGTTGCAGCTCCAACGCCGCCAGCTGATTCTCAAACTGTTCTTTTTTCCTGATATAATCCAGATAGTTGGTGGAGCTGCGATTCACCTTGCCGATCACCACGGGGGACACTTCGACGCTGCTGTTGAACACCCCGTGCAGGGAGTAATAATCCCGCGTGGGGATCGGGTCAAACTTGTGGTCATGGCACCGGGCGCAGCTGACGGTCAGCCCCAGAAAGCCTTTCGTCACGACATCGATCCGGTCGTTGATGATGTCGTTGAGTTTGCCCTGGAAGCGTTCGCCCACGGTGAGGAAGCCCATGGCGGCCAGGTTGCTTTGGTTCGTGCCTTTGACCACTTGGTCCGCCGCGATCTGTTCCAGGATGAACCGGTTGAACGGCAGGTCCTCGTTGAAGGCGCGGATGACGTAATCGCGATAGGTCCAGGCGTTGGGGTAATGATAATCTTCCTGCTTCTTTTTCACTTCGCCCTTGGTGTCGGCGTAGCGCGCCGTGTCCAGCCAGTAGCGACCCCAGCGTTCGCCATAATGGGGCGAGGCCAGCAGGCGGTCCACCACCTTGGCGAAGGCGTCGGGTGATTCATCCGCCAGAAAATCTTGCACCTCCTGCTGGGTCGGCGGCAGACCGGTCAGATCGAATGTCGCGCGCCGGATCAGCGTCCGTTTGTCGGCGATGGGGTTGGGCTTCAGGCCGTTCGCTTGCAGCTTGGCCAGCACAAAGGCATCAATCGGGGTTTTCACCCAAGGTTCGTCCGAGATCGCCGGCACCGGCGGATTCTTGATGGGCTGGAAGGACCAATGGTCCCGCGCGGCGGCGCTGGCATATTGATTGGTGCCATTGCCCGTGCGCGGATCGGGCGCTCCCATCTTCACCCAGGCGGTCAGATCGGCGATCTGTGCGTCGGAAAGTTTCTGGTCTTTCGGCGGCATTTGCAAATTCTCGTCCGTGTAGCGCACGGCTCGGATCAACGAGCTTTTGTCCGGATTGCCCGGCACGATCACCGGCCCGTTGTCGCCTCCTTTGGCCCAGCCGGCTTGCGTGTCCAACAGTAATCCGCCTTTGATTTTAGCGGCCTGCTGGCTGTGGCATTTGTAGCAATTATTCACCAGCACCGGCCGGATCTTGCTTTCAAAAAAGTCGGTTTGCGGCCGGGTCAAGGACTGCGCCGCCGCGGTGCAGCAGACCGTGAGACTGAATAGGCAGATAAAGCGCATTGCCCTAGTGAAGACTGGCGGGATGGCGGTCATAACCGGGATCTCAGGCGATGACGCCTCTGACCACTTCCCCCGCGACGTCGGTCAGGCGGAAATCCCGGCCGTTGTAGCGATAGGTCAGTTTGGTGTGGTCGAAACCCAACAAGGCGAGGATGGTCGCGTGGAGATCATGGATGTGGACCGGTTTGTCCACGGCCTTCGCGCCAAACGGGTCGGTGGCGCCATAGACGGTGCCGCCCTTCACGCCGCCGCCCGCGAGCCAGGTGCTGAATCCCTTGTTGCTGTGGTCGCGTCCCGGGTTCTCATTCCCATTGCGGTCTTTGGTTGGTTTGCGGCCGAATTCGCCGCCCCACACCACGAGCGTGTCATCCAGCAGGCCGCGCTGTTTCAAATCCTTCAGGAACGCTCCGACGGGCTGGTCGATCTCCAGGGCGCTCTTTTTCAGCCGGTCTTGGATGTCGTTGTGATGATCCCAGCCGCCCGCCCAGACCTGCACCACGCGCACGCCGCGTTCGATCAGCCGGCGGGCGATCAACATCTGCCGGCCTTGCGCGGTGTTGCCATACATCAGCCGGATGGCCTCGGGTTCCTGGTTGATATTGAAGGCGTCCGAGGCCGTGGTCTGCATCTTGAAGGCGATTTCCGAGGATTCGATCCGCGCTTCCAGCAGCGCGTCTTTCTGCAGGTTTTGCGCGTGCAGCTCGTTCAGTTGCTGGATCAGATCCAGCTGCCGCCGTTGCTCCGCCAGCGGGATGTACGGGTTCTTGATGTTCTGGATCATCACCTCCACGGACGGCGATTGGGTGTTGATGCTGGTGCCTTGATACACACCCGGCAGGAAGGCGGATTGCCAGTTCTGGGAGCCGCCCGGGGGCAGGCCGCCCGGGCGCAACGAGACGAATCCCGGCATGTTCTGGTTTTCCGTGCCCAAGCCATACACGACCCAGGAACCCAGACTGGGCTTGGCGATCCGCAGAGAGCCGGTGTTCATCATCACCGTCGCCACTTCATGCGCCGGGATGTCCGTCCACATCGACCGGATGATGGCCATCTCATCCACGTGTTCGCCGAGGTTGGGGAACACTTCGCTGATTTCGATGCCGGATTTTCCGCGCTTTTCAAATTTGAACGGGGATTTCATCGCGACGCCGCTCAGGCCGGGCAGCGGCTGGCCGTCGTATTTGGTCAGCTCCGGCTTCGGATCAAAGGTGTCGATGTGCGAGGGTGCCCCTTGCGCGAAGATATGCACCAGATGCTTGGCCTTCGCCGGCAGGGGCGGGGCTTTGGGGGCGAGCGATGCGAGGTCGCCGGCCGCCCGGGCGCTTTCGGGCAGGAGCAGTTCCGGCCCCAGCACGCTCATCAGACCGAGCGCGCCCATCCCCAGGCCGAACCGACTGAGAAATTGCCGCCGGGTCTGGAAATAGTCTTCCGGCCTGAAATCGTGGTCCTGGCAGGTTTCAAACATAACTCGATTTAATATACAAAGTTAGGGCTACTGGCTGGTCAGACGATGCCCGCGCTGCGAAGGTAACGCCTTCATTGTTGTTCTTCGATCTTGGCTGGCTTCGCCGTGATGGCTTGGGGTTCGGTCAGCAGCGCCCGGAATAACCAGGCTTGGTGCGGTTCCAGGATGGCCGCGTAATCGCTGGCCTGTCCGATTTTCTCATCGTGTGCATCCAGCACATCCAAGGTGATCTTGACGCCGAACCGCTGCCGGTCGGTGACGTTCTTCACCGTTCCCACGGCATGGACCAACCCGCCGTTCTCGGCTTTTTTCAGGGTGATCGGGCTGATCTGGAAGTCGTTCAATCCGCTGGTGCCGGCGGCCACCACGGGGTTGGTCGCCGTCGCCGTTGTTGGGCTTGCCGTCGGGGCTGGGGCCTTGCGCAGTTTGCCGGCATAAAACACCATGGCGGCACCCGCTAGCATCAGGCAGATCAGGACGGCGCCGGCGATGATGCGGACCTTTGGGCCGGATGGGCCGGGAACCGTTCCGGCGTCGGCTTCCAATTGAGTCTGCTCACCGCAATGCGGACATTGAATCGGCTCACCCACGGCCCCGGCCGGAAACTCAAGATGTTCCCCGCATTGTTGGCAGGAACCTTTCAGATATTCGGGGTCACTCATGGTTGTTCATTCAGAACATACCTTTCAACGGCGCGAAACGAAACGGAATAAACGAGAGCAGGCCGGTTGCCCGGTTGCGCCCGTATCCCGCCGAGGACATGGCCTGCTGCCGCGTCTCCAAACTCGTGAACGACGCCCGCCACGACAGCCCCGAGTGTTTGAAACTGGGTTAAATCATAGCAAGCCTATGACAATCCATGAACGATTTGGTTGCTGTCCACACGGCATGCCAGTCAAGCTCAAAGGTTCCGCGGCGGTATTGAGAAATTTAATTTTTTCGGAGACGACTTAGCGAGCGATTTACTTTGAACTTTTAGGGCATCCTGTTCGCGCTTGAATCCCCATTCACGGACTTTTGCGTCCACCAAATCTTCATCCTCCTGATTGTAAGTGCCGCTTACAAAGGAGTGGGCAATCTCGTGGGCTATCACCCCAATCAAGGATTTGGGGGACAAAGTCAAAGCCAGTCTAAAGAAGACGATCGTGTCTACCCCCCTTGGGAGATCATTATCGGGACTGGTTGGCGCAGCCGCGTTAAGTCCGTAAACGTTAAAATCCGGGTCGTCGAAGACAAAAACTATCTTTGAAACTACGGTATCAAAATCATTTTGCGGTAAGCGGCTAAGAACTTCAGTTAGCGCCTTGTCTAACTTTATTCGTCCGGCCGAGGAAATGCGTGGCATGATCGAATCGCTGTCTGGCCCCAGAAACTGCATGATGTCTTCGCAGCGTTTCTTTAGTAAATGCTCATCCTTACTCAGCTTCGGTTTGAGCACCTGGCTATACGAGGCTGTCACTAGTGACTGGTATGTTTGTTTTTTCCAATTAACAGCCATAATTCTCTCCTTTCAATTTGTATTCACTTCCCCATCAATTCATCCCACTCGCAGCCCAGCGCCTTGCGCAACCGCAGCACCGTGGTCAGCAGGATGTTCACATGGCCGGCCTCAATCTTCTGGACCGTCCGGATGTTGAGTTCCACCAATTCAGCCAGTTTTTCCTGAGTGAGCTTTTTGCGCATGCGTTCCCGGCGAACGTTGACGCCAAAAGTCCTGATTTGCGCGGCCTGTTTTGAATCGAAAGGCATACGCCCTATTGAGGCGCAGATTCACCTTGACGACCACGGCACAACAGGGCGTATTCTTCTCCATGCTGAATTCGGGGATGGACATCTTTCCGGGGCTAATTTTCACAACGATTTAACCACATATGCTTATGAACTCTGACTTCTGTGACGCAGATTACAATTCAGGTTTAATCGATCACGCTCAGGTCGGTTGGGATTATTCGGAACTCTTCACCCAGCTTGGCCATGCTTTTTTTGGGCATACAGGTCAGGGAGCAATCGTGGGGACGCCAGCGGCAGACACTCGCGACTGGGTGAATCAGACTACCCCGTTTACTTGCGACGTTGTTTCCCAGGAAATGATCTTACACGAATACGGGATTAACGCGAGCGAGGCGCAATTAACCTATGACGCCGCTTCCCATGGGTGGCTGACGGACAGAGGAACCTCACCGCAGGACATGGCCCAATTATTAGAACTTCACGGAGTGCCGACGCATACCAATTACAGCGGCGGGGTTGACGCGCTCACATCGGAGCTTGCCCAGGGGCATAAAGTAATCGTGGCGGTAAATTCGGGTGAGCTTTGGAATACATCCTCACCATCATCAAGCTGGTTCAATTCGTCCGGGGCAGATCATGCCCTCGTAGTCACTGGCTTAGACGTGTCGAACGCCAGCCATCCCCAAGTCATTGTGAACGATCCCGGCGACCCGCATGGGGCCGGCAAGCCATATCCGATGGATCAATTTCTGGAAGCCTGGGGCGACTCGGGCAATATGTATGTGGCAACGAATAACCCACCACCACATCTCAGCGAAAACGCGAATTATGGGGCAAACTTTCATCCCGATTCATCGGGCCTTGGTGGGATGTATATGGATTCAGCTTTTTGGGCTGATTTTCTAAAAGGACTGGGAACAACTATGGCAAAGGGGGCATTGGCTGAAATTGGATACCATTGGAATTCACCATCCAGTTCAGGTTCCAACCCGTGGGAACACATGACCGAGAATGACCGCAACTCGCTTTTTGCCACGATCTAAACGCCTAAATATTTTCAATGACAACGCTCACCGATAAACCCCTAGCTGAAACAGACAAAGCACGGCGGATTGACTATCACGGCTTGATCCAAATGGCGTGGGCCCGGTTTCGCAGCCTGGCAGAAGCGCAGCAGCGAAAGGATTTGATTTTGGATTTAACCCCGGCTCTTGATCGTTTTGACCTCGGCATTTTTCGCCTGGTCGTGATGGGTGAAATTAAGAAGGGCAAAAGCAGTTTCATCAATGCCTTGCTGGGCGAGCCTGATTTACTCCCCACCGCCAGCGACGTTGCCACCGCCACCGTATTCAAAATAATGTATGGCCCGGAGCGCCGGTTCAAAGTTTTCTTCCTTCCGGATGTGGACACAGATCGCAGGCCGGAACCGAAGGTTATTAAAGCCGAGGACTTGCGCGACTACGGCACCGAGGCCGGCAACAACGGGAACAAACGGCGGGTCGATTTCATCGGCTTGGAATTGCCCAATCCGTTGTTAAAGGAGGGATTGGTGATTGTAGACACGCCGGGTGTCGGCGGATTATTCAAGGCTCACCGTGACATCACTTGGCGCTACGCTCCCAATGCCGACGCCATTTGTTTCGTGCTAGATTCGGTCGAGTCGGTCATCAGCCATGACGAGATGGCGTTCCTCAAGGAGCTCACCCAAAAAGTCACTCAAAAGATTTTCTTCGTGCAGACCAAAACCGATGCCGCGGACATCGAGCAATGGCGGGGTTGGGAAAAGCGAAATCGCGAGCACCTCTCCAAACATCTTGGCATCGCTCAAGACCACTTGCTTTATTTTCCGGTGAGTGCGAAACGCAAGCTCACTGCGGACAAACAAAATTCCACCGCCACCAAGACCGACCAGGAAAAATCGCTAAAAACTCTGGACCGAAGCGGTTTTGTGACTGTGCTCCAATTTCTCAGCCAAGGGCTGATGGAACAAAAGGGAAAATTACTGGCGCAACAGACGGCGCGCCAGATTCTGGCGGCTTGTGCTGACCTAGATCGTCAGAATAAGGAACAGTTGCGCATCGCCCAGACACAATCCAAGGAGGAACTGGACAAAATTGCGTCGGAATTGCACGAGGCAGAGAAAACACTTACCCAGTGGGAACGCGAAACGTATCCCCACGAAATGCGCCGGTTTGAGGACGAGTTTTCAAAACTTCGTCTGCAAATTGGCGGGCGGGTTAGAACTGATTTAGATTCCGCCGTTTCCGTCCAGGAAATCATCAGCCAACTACACCTCTCCCAACCGGACGCTGAGGTTATAAACAAGCAAGCCGGCGAGTTGCAGCAAGAAATGCTGGCACGCGCCTCCGAGGCGGCCATGCGCATCGAGCAAGATTTCAATCAGCAAGCGCTCAAACTCATTGAAGCCACGGCTGATCGGCTCGCCAAAGGCTTCCGTGTTGCCCAGTCCAATAGTGAGATCCAGCCAATGGGCATGCCTATCCCGGTCGCAGACACACTGAACATGGATTTTAGAACCTTCGATAAGGTTCAGCGTGGGATGATGGGCATGGGCGTGGGCATCGGTTTGGCGACTTTGCTGACGGTCGTATTTCCACCGGCGGGGGCTATTGCCGGTGTTTTGGCATTTGCTGGCGGATTATTCGGTGGCAAAAAAGGTCTGGATCAATTTGCAGAACAGAAAAGGGCCGAGGCCATTGCCAAACTCCAGCAAAGGCTTACCGAGACTATGATGCGGGCCGGTAGCCAGGCCCAGCAGCACTTCGCAGAGGGGGCGCAGCATTTAGAACAATTCGCTCGAAATACCTTTGAAGAGGCGGCTAAGCGGTCACGAACGGATTTGCAAAACCGACTGCGCGATGTTCAGACTGCCCGCACCCGCACCGCGCAGGAGGCTCAAGCAAACCTACGGGAGCTTCAATCCCGGGCGGAACAGTTGGCTGCGTTGAAGAAAATTATGACTCCGCTGAAACAAACGGCTCTTAAAACCGCTGCGATATGAGTCTGGACTACAAAGAATTCACCAAGCTGGTTGAACGCTTTGCCAGGGAGCTGCCGCCTAAACTCGCCAGCCATCATAAAACTCGCGATTTTGCACCTCGGGTCGAGCGTCTGCTGCAATTTGCCGAAACCCGCTTCACGCTGGCCGTTGTTGGGCAGATGCGAGCGGGAAAGAGTTCGCTGCTCAACGCGCTCATTGGCGAGGATCTGGCCATGGTGGGTGTAAACGAAACCACCGCTACGATCAATTGGTTCACCTATGGCAGCGGCCAGCAGACCCAAACCTTCCGGGTGCATTGGAAAGGTCGTCCGCCGGAAGACCGGAACCTGATCGAAAAGGAGCAATGGATCGGTGAATCCGCGTTCGCCAAGGATACGCGCAAGCTAGAATTTTTTGCCGACACTGATTTCCTCAAAACTGCGGACGTCGTGGATACGCCGGGCACCCGCAGTCTCATCGCTGAGCATCAGGAAAAAGTGGACGAGTTCCTGGCCCAGAAAGCCGACAGCGAAACTCGTGAGTTGGGCAGCGGTGCCGACGCGATCCTCTATGTGGTTCCACCGGTTGCCCGTGAGTCGGACGCTGACTTTCTCGAACAATTCAAACGCACCACGCGATTGCCGGACTCCCCGCCCCACAACAGTCTCGCCGTCGTGCACAAGTGGGAAGCCCTCGAATCGGAAGATCCCCAGGCCGAAGCGCAACAGAAGGCCATAAATATTTACCGAGCGATGCATGATTGCGTCAGCCATGTGATGCCGGCGAGCGCCCCGCTCGGCCGGGCCGCCGAGCGCTATCCAGATGTGTTCTGGCACACGATGCTTGATCTTTCGTTAAACACTGCTGCTGCCGACCTAGAAGAATTGTTGTTGGGCGAGGAGGACTTTCTGGAAAACGATATTCGCGGATGCCCTTTGGATTCGGCGGCACGAACCCGGTTACGACGGGAATTTAAGCTGCCTTGGCCATCTTTGAAATTGATTTTGCGCACGGCTCGCCGGCGGCATCCGGGTGGTCCTGCTGATTTGCGGAAAATCATTCTCGAAGTGAGTAACTTGCCGAAGTTGCGGCGGGAAATTCAGGAACGCTTCTTCGCCCGAGCAGGGGCGTTGAGAATGTCCAAGCTGCTTGCCGCCGCTTTTGAACCATGCCAGCGAGCCGAGCATCTGCTGCGAAATTTCAAATTGACGCTGAACCACGACCTTAAAAAAGCGGAGCAGATTCAGACCCTGCTTAATGAAAGAATCAGTGCTGGAGATTCCAACTTGCTGGCGGTTCAGGAATTTATTCAGTCGGCAGTTCGCAAGTCCAAGGCGGAGACAGATCATGTGACGGACAGCTTGCGCAGTATCAGCCTAGCCGCCTTGGATGCCAAAGAGAACCAGCAGCGGCTGGAATGGGACATGGAGATGCTGGCTACACTCGACGGCGCGCATGATTTGCCCGCCGAATTGCGGGAAACCTTGCGCTGTCTATTTGGCCGATTCGGAGGAGGCAACGCCGCGCGTTTTTCTTTTTTGAATCAAGGTGTAATTCGACTACCAGACCTGGATCGAACCATTACCAAGTTATTGGAGTTTAGGCGTGGCATTCCAGAAGGTCTCAAAGACTTGGTGGATCATGGTATCAGCCATCTGGAAGAAATGGCCAACCTGATGGAAGCTCAGAACCTTACCGAAATCACGCTCGCCGCACAGCCAGCATGAACACCACGACCGTTGCCATTGATTTCGGATCCGGGCGCACCAAGGTTGCCCGTTATGACGAAACCCACATTGCGCCGCGCCTTGTCACGTTGGGTGAACCGGGTCGGTATGACATTCCGTCTGCGTTTTATCTTCCAAAGCAAGGTGGCTCCATTCTGGTAGGCGACGACGCACAACGAGCGGGAACGCTTGATCCTGATGGCTTGATCGTTGGATTGAAAAAAGAACTGCACCGTCCCGGCAAGATTCGACGAGGCGCAGAACGGGTGTCCATTGAGCGAATCAAACTCGCGACAAGATTATTTGACCACATCCGCAGTCGATGTGTCGCCGAAGCAGGCAGTGACCAATCAGTAACACGCTGTGTCTTAACGGTGCCATCGGGTTTTCATGAATTACAGCGGGAGGCATTGAAGCAAGTGGCTCAAGCCAGCGGCTTCAATAATATAATTTTGGTAGACGAGGCCATTGCGGCCGCGCAGGCCTGGTTGGCTGAAAACGGCAAGGAACCAGTCGGGAGTTTGCTTGTAGTTGATATCGGTGTCCTACTGGCTGGATTCGCCGTCGTAAAATACGCCGACGGCAATTTTCAAACTTGCGACGACGTTCTGCCCAAGTGTTTGCAGTCCCGCAATGAGGACATCGGTGTGTTCGAGGATCGCGTGGTTGACCAGATACGACACATTTTCGAAGCCGGAAAAGCAGCCGAACTTGGGAAAATGGAAGTTCTCCTCGTTGGTTCCGGTTCGGGCCAAGCCAGCTTGAGAACAAAGATTGAGGGGTTAAACCTTGTTCAACTGTATGTTCCCAAGCAAGCCGAGTTCGCGGTGGTGCTGGGAGCGATAACGCCCATTGACTTGGTAACCCTGCGGCAAAGAATCGCCGAAGATTTAATGGAAATCAAACGGGCCGAGCGGGAGTGCTTTGAATGTGATTCTGCCATTAGGCGGCTCTCACCGAGGCGGGCGGTGGATTGGAAACGTGCGGCGGCAATGGTGTGGCCCGAGGGCCAATGGCTGGTGGGCGTTTGTCATTATGAAAAAATTGACGGCTGGCCGCAGGATAAAACTATCGCTGCCCGGTATTTCCAACAGGCCGTAGATGCCGGCTTCCGCAAAGCATGCTCATGGCTGGCGCGGTGTTTTGACGACGGCGAGGGCGTTGTTAAAAATCCAACGAAGGCCTTTGAACTTTGGAATGCGGCTGCCGCCATCAGCGAGACGGCAGCCGCTGTTAACCTGTCCGATCACTATTTAGAAGGTCGTGGGGTCTCAGTGGATCCAGCACGAAGTATGGATATACTTCGGATGGCCGCAGACGGAGGCGATGCTCTTGCCCGCTGGAGGCTTGGCCTCAATTACTTGAGTGGAAATGTGTGTGAGCGCAGTGAAAGTGAGGCGGAACGCCAATTCAAACTTGCGTTTACGGCTCTTGAAAAAGCGGCACACAAAGGTGGTAAATCTGCCCAATGGGTAACAGGGGTAAATTACCTAAACGGCCTTGGTGTTAAGGTAAACATTCCGATGGCGATTGACTGGCTCTCCAAGTCTGTTGCACAGGGATCCCCCGGTGCTCAAGAGACGCTGGCGGATTGTTACGCCAATGGCATCGGCGTCCAAGTGGATCTAAAGAAGGCGGTAGTTTTGTTGAGAAGCGCCGCAAATGGAAACTTCGCTTCGGCACAAGCTACACTTGGAAATACACTTCTATCCGGCAGTGTGGGCACACACGACCCCGCCGAAGCTGTGGAATGGTTTAGAAAAGCCGCCGAACGTAATAACTCGGAGGGACAATATCAATTGGGGCGGTGTTTAGTCTACGCCACCGGGGTAAATGAGAATAAAACTGAGGGCTTCGAGTGGATTCAGCGGGCGGCCAACCAAGGCCACGCGCAAGCACAGCACGACTTGGGATACTGTTTTCAAAATGGGATTGGTGTCCAATCTGCCCAAGAGTCAGCCATTAAATGGTTCAAGATGTCTGCTGACCAGAACTGCCCGGATGGAATTTGTAGTCTTGCGCAATGTTATCACGACGGTCGAGGCGTCATAAAGGATCAACAAAAGGCAATCGCCTTATTACGAAACGCAGCGGAGATGGGACACCACGAAAGTATGGTGCGGCTCGGTGTCGCCCTGCGCGATACCGGCGCCGTTACCGAAGCCGTTACATGGTTCCGGCGTGCAGCTGAACAAAATCATCCGGGGGCAATTATGTGTCTCGGCGACTGTTACATTAACGGCACTGGATTGGTGAAAGACGGTGCCACCGGCTTTTCATACATCCAGCAGGCAGCCGAAATGGGTGACGCCGAGGCCCAGAGTTTCGCAGGGAACTGCTGGCTTTATGGAAACTACGTTTCACAAAATACTGCCGAGGCAGTTAAGTGGTTTGACCGAGCCGCCCAACAGGGTGACTTCAACGGGCAGATTGGCCTCGGTAAATGCTACCTAAACGGTTGGGGTGTGGTCCGAGACGTCAGAGCGGCCGCAAAATGGGTGCAAAGTGCAGCGGACGCCGGTTACGCAGAGGCAAAAACAATTTTGGCCAAGTGTTATCAATCAGGAGAATTATGAGCAACAATCAAGCAAACCAAGTAAAGGCGGCGCAATTATTTCGTGAGGCTGCTGCCGGAGGCGACCCTGAAGCACAATTCCAATATGGAATTTGTTTAAGGGATGGAAGGGGGGTGCCACAGAACCAACAAGAAGCAATCGAGTGGTTTCGTAAAGCGGCCAATGCGGGATACCCCGAAGCGTCCCAAGAGCTTTCCATGCTTCAGAGACCGCCGCCGCCCGCAGTGCAGATATCAAATTTTACCAGTCCTCCGCCGGCGAATCCGTCATACACAGGCGCATCAGCCGAAAACAAAAAAGAACACCCCATGTGGGGGACACTGGCCTGGTTTATTTTCTTTTGTTTTATAATTTCCGCTTTTGTGAAAGGGTGTTCTGAAGGCGGCCAATAGGAATTGATTGTTTAACCAATGAATCTATCTTCCCTACTTCCCGGCTGGTATATCGGCACCTGCACCAACACCACCGTAGGCATAAAAGATAACCTCGTGCTCACTATTTATGGAGTGACGGTTTCCACGCTGCACGGTGAACTGGCCCTCGCCGGGGCGCTCGGAGGTGGCAGCGCCTTTCAAGGGACCATTGCAAACGGACAAATCAGGTTCACCACCATAGTGCCCACCGCGCAACTCGCAATCACCTGGCAGGGGATCATTTCAGATGACCAGCTATCCGGATCATATGTGGTGAGGTGTGACAGCCCCGAAGTCGGGCTGGAACTCCGCCACCAACAGGGTGCCTGGTCATGCAAATTCATCAGGGCAATTGGGCCACCGAACCCGGACGATGCGCATCGTGTCTGGGTTTATCATGATGGAGTCGAAGAAGAATCAATCTACCGCGAAGACTTTAACCGACGCCTACTGGCCGGCCATTGGCCGCCGAATGCTATCGTTGGATTGAACGACCAAACGATCTGGTCCACGACTGCGGCGTGTTTAGAACAGATTCAAGCTGATTCCGCCGCCCGTAATTAACCTGAACCATAATAGGCAAAATCCAGGCAGGGCATGCAATAAACCATCACGCATTATGAAAAACACCACCCACACCTTGCTTCTGCTTGTCATGCTTTTAAGCCTGGCCGGCTGCTCATCAGCCAAACCGGTTAAGCTGGTTCGCAACGTCTATTTGTCTCCCACCGGAGAAGTGCTCGGCGTCACGGGCGACAGCCCCATCGGACTCACGTGCAGTTATTACGTGCAGCCTGACGGCAGCGTTGTTCCGGTTACAGCCAATTACTTCGGCGATTACTATTACAACTGGGGCCGCAACAACGTCGTGGATTGGTATCCAACCCCAAGCTACAACGTAAATCACAATTACGGCCCGCATTGCCCGGTGCCGCCGCACGCCCCCCGCCACTAAACGGTTGCGCCGCTGACGACCAAGATGCGTCCGCGGCGGGGGATTCCGCCCGTCACCAGGTTTGCGTAGCCGTTTCGATGGTAACGGCCAAGGTCGCTCGCAGCCAACTGAACTTCTCCATCATAGAATCAAAATCCGGGCCGGACGTCATAAACTGCGCTTTGCCCTTGATTAAGAAACCGGCCCCCGGGCCATGCAGCCCTTCCACCTTGCTGCTACCCAAGCCGGTCCGTTTGACCCGAACCTGCCGAGCATCCCCGACGGCCTCCATCACTAAATCGTCCATGCACCCGACAGTTTTCGTAATCCATTTAAGATGAATTAATTATATTTTTCTTAATCCGGAATTTCGTGTTGAACTTTTTCACTGAGCCTGTAGAAATAAACAAACATCTTCCATGGGGAATTAAAAAGAAAGCTGGGTTGGATTTATGATGAACATCAAAAGTAAGGCGGTCTTTTCCGGTAATTTTACACGCATCTTGCCCCGCGCCCTCCTGGTCGCGGGTTTTTTATTTGGCCTGACGCCGAGCGGCCACGCCGTCGCCATGGACCCCGGCAGCGGCTGGACCAATGCCTACACCCCGCTCGACTTCTGGTCGTTCCAAGACAACACCTATTGGACCAGCGATCTCGGCTACGCGCCGGTTTCCTTCACCAACCTGAATTTTTCCAACCTCGGCAATGGCCGGTCGGTGGTGGTCGATACGAACCTGCCCGCCTGGCTGCAATACAACGTCTATGAAAACGACGGCACCACGAATCTCACGGTGGATGCCGGCACCGTGATGTTCTGGTATGCGCCGGGAGATTGGGCCGGCACAAATCATGGTGGCAGCGGGCCGGGCGAATACGGCCGCTTGTTTGAAGTCGGCGGCTACACGCCCGATTCCAGTTACGGCCTGTGGAGCATCTATGTGGATGATGGCGGCAACCACCTGTATTTCTCGGCGCAGACCAACGACCTGTCCAGCAACCTCACAACCTATATCAGCTATCCGATTTCCTGGACCACCAATTATTTTCATTGCGTGGCCCTGACGTATTCCGCCACGAACACCGCCCTGTATCTGGATGGCGTCTTGGCGACCAACGGCCCCGGTGTGACCGTGTATCCCGGCCCGGACGTGTTGACCAACGGGTTTTATCTCGGCAGCGATGAAACGGGGATCTATCAGGCCAACGGCTTGTTCAACAGTCTCGCCACCTACAACGTCCCGCTCGACACCAACACCCTCCAGCATCTCTACGACGATCAACATGTGGCGTATATCATCAGCCCCTTGAACACGGCCATGGCCAACATCAGTTCCGCCCCCTCCACTCCGTCGCCGTTCTTGACCTTTTACAACATCATCACCGGTCAGGGCGACTTGCAGAACGTCGGGTCAGTTACCGCCATAACCAGCACCAACCTTTGGATCACCAATGTCACCGCCAGTGTGAACGGGGGAAGCTCGACCATCAGATTCACGATCCAAGGCGGATATGATTACGTGGCGTATGACGTCTTCGCCAATTCTGTCCTGACGATGTCGAGCAACACGAACACGGCCTGGGCGTGGAAAGGACAGGGTTTCCACGGAAATATCTACACGCTGACGAACCTGCAAAGCAGCACCTGTTTCCTGATTCTGGGCACACCCCTCGACTCGGATTTTGACGGGCTGACCGATGCCTACGAAAAATTGGCGTCCAAGACGAATCCCTATAATTCCGATACGGACGGCGACGGCATTTCCGATTCGGACGAGATTTTGGGAGGCACCGAACCGTTGACTTCCAATCCGGGTTGGAAGCTGGACACCGATAATGATGGCCTGCCGGACGCGTATGAAAGCCTGGTCGGCTGGAGTCCCACCACCGCAGAGGTCGCCCCGGTATTGCCGGCCTACAGCGCAAACCCGATTCAATAATCAGGCGTAAAAACTCAAAAAAATTTATGGCATCAATGAAAAACGGGAAGCGAATTTTGGTTGCGCTCATGGTCTTGTGGTCGGCCTTGGCAAACAGCCCGGCACAAATTGGAACTCCCGCTAACAGCGGCGGCCCGGTTTCCGCCTCTGACCAACAAGTCCAAGCCTCTGACCAATTGGGCAAGCGGGGGCAGCAAAAGGTGGACTTGTTCACCGGCAGTTTTGGCTATTCCGTTCCCATCAACTGCGCCCCGGCACGGAATGGCTCGGAACCAAATCTGGCTCTGGCCTATTCTTCAGCCGGTGACAATGGCTGGTGTGGCATGGGGTGGAATCTGGAGATCGGCGCCATTGAGCGCAACACGCGGGATGGCATTCCGATCGCGTATTCTTATGCCAATCCGCCGGCTCCTTTGAAGCAGTATGACGATTCCAAGGGATTCATGCTAAACCTGTCCGGCAAAGGATATAAATTATTTTCCGTGCAGACCAATGGAGCGCTCGTCGAATACCGGGCCGAGGTGGACACCGATTTTCTCCGGTGCTTTTGCGATACGAACAACAACAACTGGACGGTCTATGACAAGGGCGGCAATGCGTATTCATTCGGTTCAACCACGAACACCCGCGTGGCCAACCCAAAGTGGAGTTCTGGTTCCGGCAGCACGTTCCATTGGGCGTTGGATCAAATTATCACCGCCACCGGCGACTGGACGACAGTTGCCTACACCAACAACACCAGCCCCTATACCGGCCTGTCGGAACGCACTTTGTATCCGGTGCAAATCACCTACAACGGCCACGCCAGCAACAGCACTTATTCCGCGACCTCCACGGGGGCAAATACCATTACTTTTCAGACCGTGGCTTCCTCCAACGACTGGCATTTTTCTTACCGGTCGGGCTTCCGCACCGAGCAGAATCGGCGGTTGACCAATATCGTATGCTCAGTTGGCTCCCAGAAAGTCTGGAGCTATAACCTCAAGTATGGCATCTCGCCGGCGACCGCCCGATCCCTGCTAACGAATGTTGTTCTCTACGGTTACGATGCCGGGAATGCTCCCACCGCCTTTCTGACCAACACGTTTGCCTATCAGGCGAATGCCAATGCCGTATCGTTCGGTTCCACCATCAAATGGACGAACATGGTTTTGAACACGCCCGGCACCAGCACCAACTCTTATGAGCCGAATGTGGCGCAAATCAATAATGGTAATTACACGATTGCCGATCTGGTGGACATGGACGGAGATGGCCTGCCGGATCGGGTAAGTTGTGATGATTCCGTTTCACCAAACCTATATCGGGTGCAAAAGAATTTGGGAATGCAGGGCAACGGATTCGGCTCGCGCTATGGCTTCGGCCCCACCTCCACCGGGATCGGTGTGGCCACTAATTTCAATCCCTTTCCTGATGGCAGCGGCTATGCCCAATTAAACACGCCATACGGTCGCATCCGGGATATTAACGGGGATGGCTTGCCTGACCGGGTGATGTCTTATTGGTGGGCGCAAAATTCCGCAACTGGAAACCCACCCTATGTTCCCTTTACCAATTATGAAGTCCAAGTAAATAGCGGGCAGGGATTTTCCGGAGTGACCAACTGGCCGGTATCTACCGGGCCGCTGGGGCCGAACACCAACGTCAATTCAGGATATTATTATTGCGTTGAATCCGGCACGGTGAACGTGGGCTTCTTTGACATCAATGGGGATGGCTTCCCCGACCGGGTGATGTCCGGCTGGTATACCAGCGGGCCGATGACCAATTTCATGGTGCAGTTCAACACGGGAACGAACTTCACCCAGCAAAAAACCTTCGCATACCACAGCCAGAATTTTACCAATCCATCCAGCCAATATTATTGGGCGGGTATTGAAGTCCCGGCGGATACCATTAATCCAGAGGCTCACATGATTGACATCAACGGTGATGGTTTGCCCGACCGCCTCATGTCGCCGATGAACCCTGGCAATCCCGGTTCGGTATTGCGTCCTACCACCTATTATGCCGTGGAATATGACAACGGTTATTCCTTTGAATCCACCAACAGCTCCACCGGTATACCCGGCGCATACGACCAATGGTCGGGCGGTTCGGGCTTGGAAACGGTCAACGGCGGCTCACCCGCGGACGCCATCATCAATCTGCCCTATGTGGGTTTGTTCGATGTCAACGGCGACGGCTTGCCGGATCGCGTCATGGTCAATTGGGTGGCAGATACAAACACCGCCACCAGCTGGTTGGTTTTTCTGAACAACGGCCACGGCTTCAATAGTTCGCCTGTCGTAGTCTCAAACGTCGAAAGCCAAGGCGTGCATGGTCATTCAAATTCCCCCGACTGGTGGAGTATGCAAGGTTCCGATGGAGGTGGCACTGTGACTACTTTGACTGATATCGACGGCGACGGGCTTTTGGATCGGGTGATGACGGTCTATGACAATCAATTAAATAATGCCAATTCGCGCTCGAATTATTTTTTAGTCCAGTTGAATACCAGTCCCTTTCCGGATTTGCTGGCCAGCATCAACAATGGCATCGGGGGCAATCTCACCGTCACCTACAACCCGTCCAGCGCCTACGACAACCGGGTTGACCCCACCAATCCCAATTCTGTCAGTCACATGCCCTATCCGCGGCAGGTAACGGCGTCGGTGACCGCAAACGACGGCATCAATCCGTCGCAAACGACCACCTACGGCTATGGGGGCGGTTTCTATGATGGGTTGCGGCGCGAATTCCATGGTTTTGCCGTGGTCACCAACACCGATCCCACCTTGCGCAAGACGGTGACGTATTTTCACACCGCCGGTGGCAGAAACTATTCGGCTTTGGGCGAATATCAGGACACCAATTCCGTGACGGGCAATTTTCCCAAAGCGGGTATGGCTTACCGGACTGAAACCTACGGCAACGACAACGCCCTTTACCATGTTCAAGTCAATCAGGTGGACCAGACCAGTTTGGGCAATGGCCGATATTTTCCCTTCACGACGCAGACCTTTGACTGCGATTATCCCGGAAATGGCACGCCCAAAGTCACCGCCATTGACTTCGTCTACGACCCCAGCACTGGCAATGTAACCAACAAAATTGAATATGGCGGGGTGACCGGCTTCAACCCTACCAACACCGGCAGTTTTTCCTTCTCCAATACGAATGCCGCCGACATTCGGTCCTACAACTCTCACTACGCGAACATCAGCGGGAATGGGTATATTCTCAACCATCCGGACAATGTCAGCCTCACGGACGGCAGCGGCACCATCATCCAGGAGACGAAATACACCTACAATGTTTCCGTCGGCACCATTGCCACCAAGCTGACCAGAATTACTGCCGGATACTATGCCACAAACAGCTTTGACAGCTACAATACCTATGGGCTGGTCAGCACGGCCACCGACCCGATTGGGGTTCAGACCTCCATCACTTACGATTCTGTTTACAACACGTTTCCCGCAAAGACATCCACCGGGAGCCTGACCAACACGACCGTTTATGACGCACGCTCGGGCGAACTGATCGCTTCCACCGACCCGGCAGGTATCACGTTCAGCAACAGCTTTGATGCTTTTCTAAGGCCGATCGAAAGCGACAAGATTTCCGTTGGTGGCGCTTCGGTCACCTGGCTGAAAAAGTTTGGCTACCCGGCCACCTTGAAAGCCATCGCCTCCGGTCTCGCCACCAATTACACCGATACGGTGATAAATGACGGCGTCGGCGGGTTCACCAACCGGACCTACATTGATGGCTTCGGCCGCCCCATCCAGATGCGCACCCAGGGCGAGAGCGTAAATTCTTTTCGGGTGGTTTCCACCGCCTATGACGGCCGTGGCATCGCTTTTTTGACGACGTTGCCTCAGTTTGAAAGCTCCACCGGTTACTCCAAACCCGCGAATCAGACGGCGAACTGGACTGGCTATGATGCCGCCGGTCGCGTGGTTTCCAACTGTTTGGTTACGGCCACATTCAGTGCCGGTGTGTTCAGCAATAAAAACGACCTTAATGGCGATGGATCTTCATCTCCCTTGGGGGCCAAGACCTGGAGCTATGTGAATAGCGGTGATCCGTGGTGGATAATTTGCACCGACGAGGAAGGCAAGGTTCGTCGCTACGGCTTGGACGCCTTTGGCCGCACCAACCAGATTCAGGAAGTCGGTGATTCTGCCACCTACACCACGACCCTGAAATATGACCTGGCTGATAACTTGACCAACATCGTCAACGCCAACAACGAAAATATTTACTACGCCTTCGACAACGCGGGCGGCCTGGTGGCGATGGCCGATCCGTATCTCGGTCAATGGACGTATCAGCGGGATTACGCGGGCCGGCTACGCGTGCAGACCGACGGGCGCGGAGATGTCATTAAACTGAATTACATCAATCCGGCCACCGGCCAGCAAGACCCGCTGGGCCGGGTGCAGACCAAGGAGATTTACGCCAGCAATTACACCGCCCATGCGCTCGCTCCGGTGTTCACGAATACTTATGTTTATGACGGCAGCGACGACGGTAACTACACGGTTTATCCGGGGCTCCTCTACAAGGTGACGGACAGCGAGGGCTGGGAGAAAACCGGTTATGATTCGCGCGGACGCCCGATCAAGACCACGCGCCACCTTAATCTCATCAATTCGAATTACACCACCAGCTATTCCTACAACGATGGCGATAAGGTTGCCTCCGTTGCTTATCCCAATTCCGGCCCGGTCATTACTAATTCGTATTTACACGGTGGCAGTCTGAGCCAGGTGGCCCGCAGCGGCGGCACCTCCTATTACACGATAACCTCCTCCAGTTATGATGAATTCGGGCACGCGACCAATTTTTCGTTTGGCAACGGTGTCTCCACCACGCGCAGTTATTATTCCGCGTCCAAACGCCTCTATAATATTTCGGCTGGCTCGGTTTTCAGCCGGACGTTCACCTACACCGCAGGTGACGACATTGCTTCCCTCAGCGGCACCGGCCTCACCAACACGATGAGCATGACGTATGACAATTTGCATCGCATCAAAACCTATTCCGCCTTGGGCGGGAGCTACACCTACGACGGCGTCGGCACCATCAGTAGCAGCATCGAGGGCGGCGGTTCCAGTTACAATTATGGTGACCGGCGTCCGCAGGCCGTCAAAAGCGCCTTCGGCTACACCAATCTTTACGACTTGTGCGGCAACATGATTGTGCGGCGCGGCGGCGCTACCAATTCGCAGTCGCTGGTTTACGACGCGGAGAACCGTTTGACCCGCTTCGCCCAGGCCGGCACCAATTTCATGCTCGTGAGATATGGTTACGCGGCGGACGGCGCGCGGCTGTGGAAATGGAACAACCAGAATCCGACCAACCCGCAAGTGTGGATCGGCAATATTTACGAGGAAAAAGGCGGCAAGAAGTTGTTTCATGTTTACGCCGGAGGCCAGCAGGTTTGCACCTTTGAAAACGGTTCAGCCTTGGCGACAACGGGTGGTGATACGAACAAAGTGGGGTATTACTACCACCAGGATCAATTGACCTCGTCCAGCACGCTGAGCGACTCATCGGGCAACCAGACAGAAGTGAATGCCTATTTCCCATTCGGGCGGACGCAGACGGCCATTCCGCAAGCGGGTTTCCAAGTGTCGCGCCGCTTCACCGGCCAGATTCTGGACGCGGAGACGGGGCTTTATTATTACAACGCCCGGTATTACGACCCGGAACTAGGGCGGTTCATCCAAGCTGATACGGAAATCCCTGACCTTGGTAATCCTCAGAGCTATAACCGTTACAGCTATTGCATCAATAATCCACTGCGATATACTGACCCGGACGGGCATGGATTTTGGAGTTCAACGGGTGATGCGTTCTTTAACACCGAAACATTCCGGAGCAGCTACCAGTTGTTGGTCATGCACGACTCCAGGGGTTGGAAGATGGTGGAAGTGCCGGTTGCAATCGGTGGAATGGCAGTGGCTGCGGTTGATGTTGGGTTCAATGCCATGACCCTAGGCGGCGAAGCAGTGGCGAAAGGCGGCGCAAAACAATTGATTAAAGCCGGATTGAAAGCTGGTGGCAAAACAGCAACGCAAGCCGCTGAAAAAACAGCGGTCGTGGCCGAAAAAGTCGGAACTGGAACCGAAACAGTTCAACGCGCGATGTCGAAAGCTGAATTAAAAGCGACAGAAGATACCGGTCTGTTGCGTGGTGGTCGAGAAGGCACACATCATGTCAGTGACGCAATAAGTTCGGATGCAAAACGCGCTCAACAAAGGCTTGCACTTGAGAAAAAACCCGAAGTAAAAGTTACGCTTGAAGTTCCTGCTGGAACATTTTCAAAACCATCAAAAATTGATACTAAATTTGGAATGCCAGGTGGAGGTGTGGAACGAACCGCTACCGGAAAGATTCCTGTAAAAATAATAAAAACCACAGGGTATTAAAATGAATACAACACAGAATAATCTTCTTGGCAGAAGAGTTAAAATCATTGTGTCAGACCCTTGGGAGTTTGAAGCTGAGACAGGATCTGGCGCTCTTTGGGCTAAAATCTATCAAGTAGGCGAAAAGGACTCATTATTGTTACAAATTGAAAGTCCAATTAAATATAAAAACACAGTATGCGAATATTTTGTTGCATCACCACGCCTCGTAGGCGAAGTAATCTCATCGGTGCAAAGTGATGTTGGAATGTTTTCTAGTCTCACATTAATTCCGCCAGACCGCATTAAGTCGGAAAACCCATTTGATCTTAGTTGGTGGCGAGGAGGAATTGGATTGATTGCTACGGTTAAAATCGAAGATTAATCTAATATTATGACGATGCCAAAATTACCAGATGACTTATACCAAAAAACAATTTGCAAATCGTTTAAGCCAACAACTTGTGCTGAAGTATGATGCAACAAGAATTGCCCGTTGGGCTTTCAACGAATTTACATTGCATTGCCGAGAGCTGGAACCCGGATTAAAATCGGACATGATGAGGATAATTGCAATGGAAGAAGGCCCTGAATTTGAAATGACTGAGCAGGAGATCCGAGCTTTTGTGCGTTCATTTGCTGGAGAATAAAACTGCTCATATCACACGTCCCGGACCAGGTCGATTCACCCGAAAATTCGCTCCTTCGGATTTTCGTCCGGTTCGTCCAGCCGACCGACAAACTTTTCGCACGGAAACGGAATGTTGCCGGCTCTTAAAATTTTGCATTCGCTCCGTTCACCGCTAGGCTGATTCACCCCAAAATTTTCCACCCAGCTAGCCTTATTCAGATCTGGCACATAATCTCATTTACATAATGAAGGCTTGAGCCTTTAATGGAAGCCAGTGTGATTGTGTCGAACCTCCAACGAGTGGGAAGGGTGCTTTTGGTGTTTGGGATTTATGCCGTTTTGACTTTGCAACTATCGGCGAAATCTCGCACTGACTTGCCATCCAAGCCACCCCCACTTAAAGCGAACGCCGTTTCCTATTCACAAATCATCCTATCTTGGCCCAGCAATTTTGCTCACACCGGGACTCTGGCGATTGAACGGTCGGAGGATGCGGAGAATTTTATGCCGGTCACGCTCATTCCGGCAACCACCAACCGATTCTTGGGCCGCTATACCGACAACGGTTTGATCCCTGCCACCACTTATTTCTACCGTTTGTGCAGTCAAGTTGACGGTGCCGCCCCGAAGTATTCGCAAGTTGCCAAGGCACGCACCCTGGGTGCCAGGCGTAATCTTTCACTGACAATCTGGGGACATCCCGTTGGGGATCCACCACCAAAGCTCGACCATCTGACCGCGGTTGCCGCCGGTGCACGTCATCAGCTTGCCTTGCAAGAAAACGGGAAAGTGACGGGCTGGGGCGATGACAATTCGACCAACGGGCAAGTGAAATTCCCCACAAAGTTGAAGCAGGTTATTGCCATCGCGGCGGGCGGGTATCATAGCCTTGCCCTGAAGTCCGACGGAACGGTCGTTGCCTGGGGCTCGAACACCAATCAGCAGTCCACGCCACCAGCCGGACTCAAGACGGTGGTCGCCATTGCCGCCGGCCAGAAT